>JADZBP010000018.1 GCA_020852055.1 Candidatus Latescibacterota bacterium | reverse complement strand
GGCAGGCCAGCACGATTTCGCGCACGGTGCGGGCGCTGGCCAGGGTGACGGCCTGATCGATGGTGTTGACCCGGGAGCGGAAACCGTAGTAGGCGCTGTTGAGGATGCGCAGGATCACCGTGCGGGTCAGCACATCCGGGTTGATTGCCTCGCCCCACTTCTTGGGGTTGTCCATGTCGTCGAGGGCGGCCACCCGCTGCTGGGTCTCGGGCAGGGAGGGAAACTTGTTGACCGCCTCCAGGCGTTTTTCGATGGTCTCGGCCCGTTCTTCGGGCGTCATGGCCGCCAGTTCGTTGTCGGCGCTGATGCCCGACAAAACGTGTTCGCGGATCAGGGGCTTGAAAAACGCCTCGGTGGCGTTCTGGCTCATCGTGGTGACGATGCCGAGGGTCTCCAGGCTGGTGCGAATCTTGGCGTACAGGGGATTGGCCAGCGCGGCCGGTTCGAGGACCAGGAGCACCCGCACCCGCTTGCAGAGCATACGCGCCAGGGTCCAGGCATTGCCCTGCAGCCCCGGACCGATCATGATCATTTTGACGTTGTAGCGGTACTTGCGCAACGCCAGGGCGATCTCGGGGCTGTTCTTGCACACCGCGTATTTGATCGCCTCCTCACCCGAGAGGGTGAGGTTTTCCTGGCGCAAGGTCTGCAGAAACGCCGCCAAATGCGGCTTGCGCTCGATCTTGTCGGCGATGATTACGATTGGATTGGCAGCCTGGGCTGGTTCTCCGGCTGCGGGAGGACGGAGCATAGCGCGCTAGCTTTCGTCAGGAACCGCTTTAAGTTTCTGAAAAAACGGATAATACTCCGGCAATACAGCACCGGAATTAAAGGAAAAGCTAGGCAAAACGCAACCGCAGGGCAAACAAAATTGAAAGACCTGGGCGCTCGCAGCAGCACCCAGGTCCGGGGAAAAAGGAGGGAATGGCGGGGGTCAGGCGCTTTCGGAGAGCAACTCCCCGGCGTATTTGCCGTTTTCCTTGAAAGCATCCATGGCGCCGTATTCGTGCAGGTTGTTGCGCAGGGTTCGGGTGCTGATCGCCAGTTTGGTGGCCGCCTCGGTGCGGTTTCCCTGGCAGGCCTCGAGGGTTTTCATGATCAACCGCCGTTCCATTTCGGAGACGGTCATGCCCACCTGCAGACCATCCTCCTTGGCCGCTGGGTAGGGGCCGGCGCTCAGTTTGCGCGGGAAATCCTCGGGGCCCAGCACCGGGCCGCGGGTCACTACCACGGCGCGCTCGATATAGTTCTCCAGTTCGCGGATATTGCCCGGCCAATCGTAGGTCATCAGCAGTTCGGCCGCCTCGTGGGACAGGCCCTCGATCTGCTTGCCGTTTTCCTGGTTGAAACGGGCGGTGAAGAATTTCACCAGGGCCGGGATGTCCTCCTTGCGCTCGCGCAGGGGGGGCAGGGGCACCTCGATGACATTGAGGCGGTAGTAGAGGTCTTCGCGGAAATTGCCCTCCTCCACCTCCTTCTGCAGATCCCGGTTGGTGGTGGCGATGATGCGCACATCGACCTTGATGGTCTGGGTGCTGCCGATGCGCTCGAACTCGCGCTCCTGGAGCACCCGCAGCAATTTGGCCTGCAGCCCGAGGTCGATCTCGCTGATCTCGTCGAGCAGCAGGGTGCCGCCGTCCGCCATCTCGAAACGGCCGCGGGTCTGTTTGATGGCGCCGGTGAAGGCGCCTTTCTCGTGCCCGAAAAGCTCGCTCTCCATCAGGTCCTTGGGCAGGGCGGCGCAGTTGAGGCGGATAAAGGGGCCGTTGCGGCGGGCGCTGCTGTAGTGCAGGGCGCGGGCGACCAGTTCCTTGCCGGTGCCGCTTTCGCCGGTCACCAGCACCGTGGCGCGGGTGTCGGCGACAGTGCGGATCAGATCGCGGACCTGCTCCATGTTGCGGCTCTTGCCGATCATTTCGGACTTGTCGCGCAGTTCGGAGCGCAAGCGGCGGTTTTCGCGTTTGGTGTCCTGGTGCTCGAGGGCGCGCTCGACGACGATCTCCAGTTCGGCGACCGTCGAGTCGGAGCCCTTCTGGATGTAGCTGTAGGCGCCTTTCTGCATCGCTTCCACGGCGTTCTGGATGCTGGCGTGGGCGGTGATCATGACGACGGTGGTCTCGGGGGACCGGGTGCGGATGGCTTCGAGCAGTTCGAGGCCGTCCATGCCCGGCATCTTGATATCCGAAAGCACCAGGTCGAAGTCGCCGTCTTCGAGCTTGGCGAGGGCGGCGCGCGCCTCGGGAGCGGTGTCCACGTCGTAGCCCTTGCGAGTGAGGATAAGTTCAGTCATCTCCCGGACATAGGAGTCGTCGTCAACTACCAGAATGCGCTTGTTCGCCATGGTCGCGTGCCTCGCTACGAGTTATGAGGTATGGAGATGGTAAAACAGGTGCCCTGGCCCGGCTGGCTCTCCACCTGGATGAGGCCGCCATGGGCCTCGATGATCTTCTTGGAGGTCACCAACCCCAGGCCGGTGCCGTCCTCCTTGGTGGTGAAGAAGGGCGTGAAGAGCTTCTGCTGGACCTCCAGGCTCATGCCCATCCCCTGGTCGCGGATGGTGAGCTGGATCTGGGCAGGATTGTCGCGGTCGGAAGCCACACCCACGGCGATGGTGCCCCCGCCGGGGGACATGGCGTGGGTGGCGTTGTGGAGCAGGTTGAGGATGACCTGCTGGAACTGTTCGGGATCGATGGCGCAGTCCACGGGCAGGTCGGGGTAGTCGCGCTGCAGGGCGATATTCTCCGGGCGGCGCTCCAGGTCGATCTCAAAGAAGGCGGCCGCTTCCTCGACCACCTCAACCATGTTCACCGGGCGGGTGTTGAGGGTGAGGGGCCGGGTGTAGCTGAGCAGGCTGGAGACGATGCGGTTGAGCCGGGCCACCCCTTCGGTGATCTTGCGGGCCAGCCGGCGCCGGGGATCGTCGGCGGCCAGATCCCTCTCGAGCAGGGTGGCGAAGCCGGCGATGCCGCCCAGGGGATTGCGGATCTCGTGGGCCACGGTGGCGGCCATCTCGCCGAGGGCTGCCAGGGTGTGCATGCGCTGGACCTGGGCCTCGAGGCGTTTCACTTCGGTGAGGTCGTTGAAGACCTCGACCGCTCCCAGGACGTTGTTTTCGGCGTCCCGCACCAGGGCGGTGCTGAAGCCCAGGGGGATGGTGCGGCCGTTGTCCAGTTGGAGGTTCTTCTCGCGATTGGTGAGGCTCTGGTAGGATTCGAGGGTGTGGAGGACCGAGAGTTCGCGGCCGGCGTCCAGGCCGATCACCTGGGCGTAGGGATGGCCCAGCACTTCCTGCTGCGGCAGCCCGGTGATGCCTTCGGCCGCCTGGTTGAAGAGGGTGATATTGCCCTCCAGGTCCACCACCAGCACCCCGCCGCTCATACTTTCGAGGATATTGTTGAGATAGTTGCTGACGCGGTCCTTTTCCTCGAGGCTTTTGCGCAGCTCGCGGTTGGTCTCCTCGAGCTTGATGTTCAGGTACTCGAACTGCTCCTCGAGCTGCCTGTAGGCTTCCATGTACTTGCGGGTCGTCTCGTTGAAGAGGATATAGGAGTCGGTAAAAGCCTCTTCAAGTTGGCTGGAGGAGCGGCCTAGCTCCAGTACGTGTTCGGTGACGGGCTCGGCGGAGTCCATAGGCTCTCTTCTGACTAAGGGCCGTTCAGGCGGGAATGCGGCGAACGCGGACCGCGCAACCGGATCCCGCGGCGCTTGAGCAGGCTCTGGTTCGCCGTCTCGGTTTCCAGCAGGGAACCCAGTTGTATGCTGAGTTCCTGGCTGTGCGCACGGGATTGAACTGTGGACGGTTGCTGACCGCAGCGGGCAATGCCTTCCTGCAGGCTCCTGGCCAACTCCAATTCCTTCCTCAACAAGGGCACCAGCACCCCGGCACCGGCGCCCTGCTGCAGGCTGGAAGCCACTTCGGCCGCCAGGATGCGCAGGGTATCGCAGAGCCCTGCCAACTCACGCCAGGCAGGAGCCTGGCCCGGCAGATCGGCGGTGGTCCGGGGGGGTGCGGAGAGTGCCATGGCTGAACTCGGATATGAGGAGAGGACAGCAGGCGGAAAGCAAAAGAAATGCCTCAGGAAATAACCGGAGAGCGAAGTCTCACGCTAAGATGCCTAAAAAACAAGATGATACAAATAATCAGCACCCAGCGGGGGATCGCAGGGGGGAAAAACCGGCCCTGAGAGGGTAGAAATAATTTCCCGGTTTAAGCGGAAATTATTTCTTGGCCTAATATAGGCAGGGGGCCGCCGGCCCAGCAAGCAGTTTCTTGGCGCCGGCGCCAGCCTCAGGAGGTGGAGGGCAGCGTCGAGTGGCGGCGGAACTGGCGCAGTCGCTCCTCGCGGGTGTAGGTGGCCCACTTTGCCGGGACCCTGAGCGGTCGCGGGGGCGGGGCGGGCGGCAGGGTTTCGATGCGGCTAGCGGTCTGTTCGGCAGCCCGGGTGTGGCGGCGCAGGGCGCCGATGCCCTTGACCATCAGCACCACGGCCACTAGGCCCAGGGTGCAGACGGCGAAGGCGATGGCCACCAGATAGAGCAGGAAGTCCGCCCGGTACAGGGTGGCGCCCAAGCCCAGGAGCCCGATCAAGAAGAGGAGCAGGCCCGTGGTGGACTGGCGGTAGGAGCGCCAGAAGCCGTGTTGTTGCTGCTGCAGTTCGCTGAGGGTCCGGGCCGAGGTCTCCTGGTCCAGGGCGGTGCCTTCCAGGAGCTGGTGTACCCGGGCGGCGGCTTTCTGGTAGCCCTCGACCAGGCCCAACAAACCGGAAACCACCAGGGCGGTTCCCAGGACCAGGCCGAGGATGCCTTCGCCGAGGACAGGCAAGGAGGCCGGGTGTTCGGGGTGGAGGCTGAGGTTGAGCAGGATCTGGCTGCCGCACAACAACAGGCTGCCGGCTGCAAAAGCAAAGGTGAAACGGTTCACGGCGCTCAACCCCGCAGGGTTAGGGGCGGAGGGGGATTATTCCTCCACCGGCGGAATGGTCACGGTGATGGTGTCCTGGGCGTAATCGACCAGGGCGCCTACCGTGGGATTGTGGCCTTCTCCCCTGCTTTCGGCTGCCAGGTCGCGCCCCTTGCCATTGATATGGCGGGCGCGGATCGAGAGCGCGCGACAGGCGATATAGGCATTGGTGGTCTTTTCGAGTCTGAAATCGACGGCGCGGGCGAACATAGACTTCTCGACTTCGTTCATTCAGGGGCTCCTCTGAAGGGACGGGACGGAACGATGACCGAATTGAGATAGTATACTCGCCGCACCCTCAATGAGCAAGATCCGGGCCAAAAGCCTTCTCTCCGGCCAGAATGGGTATGCTCAGGTGGTTCTGCGGCGGTGGCAAGGGGCAGACATAGGTGGGGTTGTAGGCGCAGTAAGAGCTGTAACACATATTAAAATCTAAAAGATAGTGGCCATGGCCGAGTTCGACCACTGGCACATAACGCCCCCCCCCGTAGGTCTGGGTGCCGTTGGTGGGGTCGCGGAAAAACACCTCGAGTTCACCGTTCTCTAGGCTGCGGTACACCTCGAGAAAGAACGCTTTTCCTTGGAGTTGGGCCTGGAGGCGGCCATATTTTTCCATGGGCAGCGCCGGGCCGTTGTTGGTGGTGGGCACCGAGATCCGCTGGCGGCGGCCGTAGACGGACAATGACCCTAGCAGCCGGTACTGGGGATCGGGGGGAAAATAGGAAAGGCCGGCGAAGCCCGCCCGCAGCGGTGGCGGCAGGGGCGAGTTGGGGTCGGCCCGCAACAGGCTGTCCTTGAGGGCGCGGGTGCGCTTGTATTGCAGCGCCAGCGAATCGCCCGCACTGGTCACCCCCTGGGCGGCTTCAGCCCGGGAGAGGGCCAAGCCCAGCACCATGGCGCCCGACCAGAGCAGCATGCGGAACACAGGGACGTCGCGGTTGACTGGGGGGGAAGGGGGCGGTATCTTGGCGAACCCTGAAAAGGAAACACCGCGGGCGGAAAAAAGCAACGCCGGCACGAGTACCAACCCGCCAAGGGTAACCAGGTCGGCCATCTCAAGGAGAAGGACGATGAAGGAACACCTGCTGAACTCCGAGGATGCCCGCAGTGCCGCCGCCATCCAGTGCGCGCTCGACGCGCTGGCTCCAACCGGGGGGCGATTGGTGCTGCCCGAACTGGACCTCGAACTGGATCGCGGGCTGCGCCTGCACTCCGGGGTGGAGCTGGTGGGGCAGGGGCCCAAAACCGTGTTGCGCAAAGGGCCGGGCCGGGTGTACCCCCTCTCCGGGTACCACAACTACGGCATGGCCGATGTGCCCCTGATCGATGCCGGCGGCCTGGAGGTGGGCATGACCGTCTCCATCCACGACAACCGCACCCACGGCGGCTTCTACGAGACCTTTGCCACCATCACCTGGATCGAGGGCAACTGGGTCGGCCTGGACCACGGCATCGAGGCCGATTACAGCGGCAGCGAGCAGCCCTGCCTGACGACGGTCCACCCGTTGGTGTGGGGGAATCACGTGCGGGGTGCGGCGCTGCGGGATCTGCATCTGGAGGGGAACCGGGCGGGCAACGCCAAGGGGATGGGCGGCTGCCGCGGGGCCGCGGTCTATTTCGGCAACAGCCAGGACCTGGAGATCACCGGGGTCACCGAGCGCGACTATTTCGGCGAGGGGCTGGGTTTCCAGATGTGCCGCGACGTGGTGGTGCGCCACTGCCGTTTCGACGGAAATACCGGCAACGGTCTGCACCCGGGGGCCGGCAGTACCAACGCGCTGTTGGAGGACTGCGCCGGGGAGGGCAATGGCCGCAGCGGCTTCTTCTTCTGCGTGCGGGCCAACCACATCACCCTGCGCCGGGGCCTCTTCCGGCGCAACCAGTTGGGGGTCTCCATCGGCACCCGCGACTGCTACAATCTGGTCGAGGACTGCGAGATGGTGGATAACCGCGGGGCCGGCATCCTGGTGCGCCAGGGCCCCCAACCGGTGGAGGTGCATTCCTGCCTGATCCAGCGCTGCCGCATCGAGGGCAACGCCCTGCAGGAGGGCCAGGCGCAGGTCGAAATCTGGGGTGAGGCCCACGATCTGATCCTGGCCGACAACCACATCGGCGGCGGCAAGGCCGGCATCTGGGTGGCGGAAAACGCGCGCTCCATCTTCCTCGAGAACAACCACTATAGCCTGGTTCACCCGGAGGTGATCGCCGGCCCCCTGGGGTTGAGTTACCAGCGGCCCCGGTTCGAGCACGGCTACGGCACGGCCGGGCCGACGGCCTTCAGGCACCTGGAGCGCACCAGCCAGTTTCCTCACTGAACACCCGCCGGGCTCAGTGGTGGAAGAGCCGCACCCCCGAGTTCACCATCACCATGCCGTATTCGTCGGCGGCGGCCACCACCAGGTCGTCGCGGATGGACCCCCCCGTCTGCACCACGTATTCGACCCCGCTTCTCCGCGCCCGGTCCAGGCTGTCGCGGAAGGGGAAGAAGGCGTCGGAGCTGAGGGCCACCCCCTGCAGGCCGTCCAACCATTCCCGCTTCTCCGCTGCGCTCAGGCGTGCGGGCACCTCGGCGAAATTCGCCTCCCAGGCCTGAAGTTCCTGCGGCGTGGCGTCCTCCTGCAAATACAGGTCGATGGCGTTGATGCGTTCGGCGCGTTTGATGCCCTTGCGGAATTTGAGGCCCAGTACCCGAGGGTGTTGACGCAGGTACCACAGATCGGCCTTGCCGGCGGCCAGGCGCACACAGTGGACCCGCGACTGCTGGCCGGCGCCGATACCCACGGCCTGCCCGTCTAGGGCGAGGCCCACCGAATTCGACTGGGTGTATTTGATGGCCAGGGTGGCTACCACCAGGTCGCGGCGGGCGGCCTCGGGCAGGTCGCGGCGCTGGGTCACCACCTTGGCGAAGAAGTTGTCGTCGGGTATGAAGAGGTTGCGCGGCTGTTCGAGGGCCAGGCCGAAAACCTCGCGGAGCTCCTGGGGGCCGGGTTCGTAGGCGGGATCGACTTCCAGGATGCGGTAGTCCCCGCCCTTTTTGCTTTTCAGGATTTCCAGCGCCTCGGGCTCGTAGCCGGGGGCCAGGACGCCGTCGGAGGTTTCGCGCTGCAGGAGGCGGGCCGTGGAGACATCCACCCGGTCGCTGAGGGCGACCCAGTCGCCGAAGGAGGCCAGCGGATCGGCGCCGCGGGCCCGCAGGTACGCCGTTGCCAGGGGCGAGAGTTCATCCTCCTCGGCGAAGTAGGCGGCGCGCAACTGCGCACCGAGGGGCACTGCCACCGCCACCCCTGCCGGGCTGACGTGTTTGAAGGAGGCGGCCGCCGGCAGGGCGAGGGCCTGCCGCAACTCGCGCACCAGTTGCCAGGAGTTGAGCGCATCGAGCAGGTTGATGTAACTGGGGGACCCGTTGAGCACCTGCAGGGGCAGGGGGCCGCCGTCGCGCCGGAAACAGCGGGCCGGGGCCTGATGGGGATTGCAGCCGTAGCGCATCGTAAGTTGGTTGGCCATCGCGAACTCCAGGGGGTGGGAGGCCGGTTGACAAAGGGGAGGGGCCTCATTATTATCGTTCACTTTATCGGATTATAGATTCGCCAAAATAGTACTCAACGGCAAGGCGGTGGGTTATGTTCGCTGGTGCTCATACGGCTCTGATTACCCCCATGCGCGAGGACGGCAGCGTCGATTACGCCGGCCTCGAAAGGCTGATCGAATTCCAGCTTGCCAACCGCATCCGCGGGGTGTTGGCTGTGGGGACCACCGGCGAAAGCCCGACCCTCCTGTGGGAAGAGCACAACGAGGTCGTCGAGCGCACCTGCAAGCAGGCCAAAGGGCGGGCCCTCACCATCGCCGGCACCGGCAGCAACTCCACCCGCGAGACCCTGGCGGGGACCGAACACGCGGCGCATGTGGGCGCCGAGGTGGCGCTGCTGGTCGACCCCTACTACAACGGCCCCAGTTCCCTCGAGATCCGCCGCGAATACGTGGAGCCGGTGGCCCGCGAGTTCCCGCAGATGCAGCTCATCCCCTATATCATTCCGGGCCGCAGCGGCACCATGATGCACCCCGAAGACCTGGCGATCCTGGCCAGCCAGTACCCCAATGTCTCCTCGGTGAAGGAGGCCACCGGCAGTCTGGAAAACATGGCCAAGACGCGCCGCCTCTGCGGCGAACAATTCGCCATCCTCTCCGGCGACGACGACAAGACCGTCGAGATGATGAAGAACCCGGCGATCAAAGCGTGTGGCGTGATCTCGGTGGCCTCGAATGTGATCCCCGGGCCCATCCAACGCCTGACCGAGTTGCTCAGCGCCGGGGACCTTGCCGCCGCCGACCAACTGGCCACCGCCCTACAGCCGCTTTTCGGCATCGTCACCGTGCTGACCACCGAGCAGTCGCCCCGCGGTCCGGTGCAGTGCAAGGCCCGCAACCCGCTGGCCGTCAAGACGCTAATGAATCTGCTCGGCATGCCCGCCGGCCCGTGCCGCCGACCCCTGGGCAAGATGACCCGGGCCGGTATTGAGGTGGTGATCAAGGCGGCCCGCAAGACCCAGGAACTCGACCCCTCGGTGCTGGCGCCGGTTGCCGAGTTTTTCGGCGTCGACATCGAAGCCCGCCTGGCCGACACCCGGCTGGTGGAACGCCTGACCTACTCGACGTACTGAGGTGGACAAGATGATCCGGACCATCGTCTGCGGGCTGGGTGGCCAGATGGGGCAACGCCTGGCCAACCTCATTTTCCAGAGTGAAGACCTCGAGCTGGTGGGCGCTACCGAAAGGCCGGGCAGCCCGCTCTTGGGCAGGGATATCGGCGAGGCGTGTGGCCGGTTGGCCACGGGGCGCAAGGTGAGCGCCGACCTGGCGAGCATCGTCGCCGGGGCGCAGGTGGTCATCGATTTCACGGCCCCGGAGGCCACCCTGGCCAACGGCCCGGTCTGTGCCGCCGCCGGGGTGGCGATGGTGGTGGGCACCACCGGCATGAAGCCGGAGCAGGTGGCAACCTTCCAGCGCGCCGTGCAGCCCGTCGCCTGCGTGATGGCGCCCAACTACAGCACGGCGATGAATGTGTTGTTCAAGCTGGTCGAGGAAGCGGCGCGGATTCTGGGCGACGACTACGACGTCGAATTGACGGAGATGCACCACCATCTCAAGGTGGACGCGCCCAGCGGCTCGGCCCTGCGCCTGGCCGAGGCTGCCGCCCGCGGTCTGGACCGCAACCTGGCCGAGGTGGCGGTGTACGGCCGGCAGGGGCAGGTGGGCAAACGCACCAAGAAGGAGATCGGCATCCACGCCATCCGGGCCGGGGATATTGCCGGCGACCATACGGTGCTCTTTGGCACGCCGGGCGAGTATATCGAATTGCGCCACCACGCCACCAGTCGCGACGCCTTTGCGCGGGGGGCGCTGCGGGCGGCGCGCTTCGCCGTGCAGGCGGGCGCGGGGCTCTACGATATGGGGGATGTGCTGGGAATCAAATGATCAGGTAGGGCGGCCGGTGTTGGGACCCAGGTAGCCGGGCCGCATGGTCTGGATCTTGTCCCGCAGGCGGGCGGCCTCCTCGAAATTCTCGGCCTCCACCGCAATACGCAAGTCGCGTTCGAGTTGTTCGCGGTCCGAGAGGGGACGCTCCTTCTCCAACTGCTCCTGCCACTCGCGCAGGTAAGTCAGCTCTGGCAACTCCTCCTCGTTCCCTTCGCCTTCCCCCTCCCATTCCTCGACGAATCCCTCGATCCGCTCCAGGCCCTCGTGAATCAACTGCAGGGCGCCCTGATAGTCCTGGCGATTGAGCGCCTGCATGCCGCGCGCCCGGGTCTGCATCATGATGGCGTGGGGGTAGTACTGTTCGAAGTACCACTTCACTTCGTCGTTGTCGGCGTAATTCTGCACCAGGGAGAAGATCTCGAGATTGTGCGCGGTGTCCTGCTCCACGCCGGCGTAATCCTCGAGATGGAAGAGGCTCAGGTACCGATAGTAATACTGCCAGGCCTCCTGGAAGAGATCCTCGCAGGCATCCTCGTCGATGCTGAACTCCTCCTCGTCCTGGCCGCCGAAGCGCTGGTGCTCTTCGAGCAGGGCGGCGTAGTGGTCGAGCAGCGACTCGTGCCCGTAGGGGCGCTGGCCGTCGGGCCGTCCTTGGACCTCCAACTGCAGGATACCCATATCGATGCGGATCTGGATCTTGTCCTCCCCGTCCTGGGTCTTGATGCGGCGGGCGGAGAACTCGTCCGGATTGAAGGGCCACTCGCTGAGCAGGTCGCCGATGTCTTTTTCCATGGCAGGCGCTTTCACGGGAAATTCACCGAGAATATAGGCTATAACAGGGCCCGGCGCTACCGGCGCCGCAAGCGGATCGTGAGGGTGATCGCCGCGCCCAGCAGCGCTAGCGCCGCCCCTGCCACCGCCAGTCCGAGGCGCCAGTCCGTTGGTGCCTCGACCCGCAGGCCGAGCACCTTTTCGGGGGCGTCGACGCGCCGTTTGCCCGCTTGGCCGGTGGCATTGAGACGGAATTCGTACTCGCCCTGCATCCCGGCTGGTGCCTGCAGGGCCAGGGTGACGCGCGAGCGCTCCCCGGCCGGCAGATGGCCGAGGCTGGCGGGGTCCAGGCTGACCTGCCAGCCGGCCGGCACCGAGGTCGAAAGGGTCACCCCATCCAGGTCGAGGGAGCCGGTGTTGGCCACCTGCACGACAAAACGCGCCTGTTCGCCGGGCTCCACCTCCGGTCGGCGCGACTCGGCCCATACCTCCAGTTCGCCAGTGCCGTGCGGCACCAACTCGAACGCCGCGCTGCTGGCCTTGAACGCCGCCAGTTCTTCGCCGGTCAGGGGCTGGCCGCTGCGGTGCCGACGCAACTGGGTGATCTCCTGGTGCGCTGCTGCGTCGAGGGCCAGGACGCGGAAGGCCAACGGCTGGTCGAGCAGGGACGCGCCGAGGGTCTCCGGGAGCTGCAGCTCCAGGGTCAGTTGCTGGCGGGCCGCCTGCGGCCCGAAGCGGACCTGTTTCACCTCGGCTTCGGTCGTGGGGTCGAGGAACACGGCGGTGACTTCCCCGGGTAGGCCGTCGGTGGTGAGGAAGAACACGGCCTCGTTCTCGGCGAGGCGTTCGAGAATCAGCGGGTAGCTGACCTTGGTGTTGAGTTCGCCTTCCCGCGAGGACTGCGGGGTGGTGATCAGCGGCAGGTCCTGCATGGCTTCGCGCCGCAGCGCGATATGGGCGGCCTCGAGGTGGCCGTCGGGCAGCTCCATGTTCACCACCACCGCCTGGCACTGCTCGAGCAGGGTGAAGCGCAGGGTCTGCTGCTGGCCCAGGGCCAGCTGTGGCACCCTGACTTGATAGGGCTCGGCGACGATGAGGCCGGCGGGGTTGCGCAGGGAGACGACGAGGTCCTGTAGGGCGAGCAGGGCTTCGAGTTGGGCGCGGTCCTGCTGCGGATTGAGGGCCAGGGCCTGCGCCAGCTGGGAGGTGTTCTCGACCGTGATTTCCACCTCGTAGTGATCTTCGGCGGTGCGGAAGGTGCGGGCCTCGCGGATGGAGAGGTGGGTGGCGCCGCGCAGCAAGGTGAGCCGGGTCTCCTCGAGGGAGAGCACGGCCTGGTCATAGGCCAGTTTGGCCTGCTGCTGGGCGGCCAGCGCCTGGTTGAGCTGGTCGCTGGTGCAGATATGTTCGGCGTAGAGATCGCGGGTCTCCTCGTACTCGCCCTGGCGGATCTGCAGTTCGAGCTGCTTGCGGTCCACCTCCCAATGAGCGGCGCGCAACTTGACGGCGTAGAGGCGCTGCTCCTTGGTGCGCAGGTCCTTGGCCGGCGCCAAGGTCGGCAGCAGGAGGAGGGCGAGAAAGAGGAGGAGGGGGCGCATATCAGTTGCGGGCCAGCCGGATACTGACCACCCCGGCGGCAGCCATCAGGGCCACCAGGGCGCCAAGCAGCCACAAGGCGTTGGTCCAGTTGGTGGGGGTGTCGAGGTGGATGGTGAGATGCTCCTCGGGAGCCTCCACCCGCTCAGCTTCCAATTGGCCCTGCGCACCAATGGCGAACTCGTGGTCGCCGGCCGCCTGACCGGCTGTTGGTTGAGCCAGGAGCTGCAGGGTCTGGCGGGCGCCTGGTTCCAGGACGGGAATCAGCTCGGGGCGGAGGTCGGACTGCCAGCCTGGAGGGGCCAGGAGCGAGGGACGGATGTCGCGCACGGCAGCGCTGCCCCGGTTGGCCAGCTCGATCTCGATGGTGGCGCTGAGGCCGGGAGTCACCTCCAGCACATGGCTGTCGACCAGCAGCTCGAGCCGGCCCATGCCCCGGGGGGTCAGTTCCAGGCGGGTGTAGCTGGCCTTGAGCCGGCGCAGTTCCTCCTCGGGCACCTGCCGGCCCGCGTACCGGGCCTGCAGGGCATTGATGCGGGTGTAGTCCGACGGCACGGTGACCAGCGCGAAGAAGGGCATGGTCTGGCCGGCCCGGCCGGCGTCGAGGGTGGCGGGCAACTCGACCTCTAGGGAAAGACGGGTTCTGGTCGCCTGGTCGGCGAAGCGCACCTGGCTGACGGCGGCGCCCTGATCGAGGAAACCGGCGGGGAACTGCGAGGGCAGACCCAGCAGGGCGAGGGCAAAGCTCTGTTCGCCCCCGGGGGGCCGTTCGAGGGTCAGGTCGTAGAGCACCTCGCGGCCCAGCTCACCGACCTGCGAGAATGGGGCCGCGGCGATGGTGGGCAGGGCGTGGGCGGGGTTCTGTTTGAACAGGATGGGCTGCTCGTCGTGGGTATCGAGGTAGCGCAGCGAGACCACGATGTCGGCCGATTCCTGCAGCAGGCGGAAGGTCAGGGTGCGGGTCTCGCCGGCCTCCAGGGAGGGGACGCGCCTCTCGTACGGCTCGCCGATGATCGGGCCCTTGAGCAGTGAAACGTAGATGTTCTCCACCCGCAACAGGGTGCGCGTCTCCTCCGGGCTGAACGCGGGATTCACCAGCAGGGCGCTGCCCGGTTCGGCCTGGTTCTGCAGGGCGATATCGACCATGCTCCAGCCCTCGGCCGCGGTATAAGGGCGGGCCTCGACCACCACCAGGCGAATGGCGTTTTTGAGCAGTTCTAGCTTGGTCTGTTCCAGGAGGATTTCGGCCTGGTCGTAGTCGAGTTGCGCCTCCTGGAAGCGGTCCAGCAGCAGGCGGTACTTCCGGGGCGAGAGCAAGCCCTTGTCGCGCAGGTCCTGGGCGGCCTGCAGGTCGCGGCGGTGGCTTTCGAGGAGCGCGCGGCGCTGCTCGAGCAGCAGCTGGCGGTCCCGGATCTGCAGTTGCTGCATCTGCTGCTCGCGGTTGAGGGCCGGCTCAGCGCTTCTGGCCGGCGCGGCCAGCGAGAGCAGGCAGCCCAAAATAAATACGAGTTCGCTCATTCCAGATATCCCATCAGACGGCGGAGCTGGGCCTGCTGGTGCAGGGTGTTTTCCTGGGCCCCGAGCAGGCTGTCCTGGGCGGCGAAAAACTGGGCCCGCACCTGTTCAAACAGGCTCTCGTCGGCCTGGCCCTTTTCCTTGAGGATCTGGTGGATGGCCAGCCGGCGCCGGATGAGGGCTACCCGCTGTTCCTGGAGTTGCTCCTGCTGGCTCGCCTCGGTCAGGGCCCGATGGGCCTGGCGCACCTCCAGTTCGCGGGCCGACCGGGCGTCCTGGAGCCGGAGCTCGAGCTGGCGGAGGCGGGCCTTTTCCATGGCGCGCCGGCCCAGGGTGGCCCCCCCCTCGAACAAGGGCAGGCGCGCCTCGAAGCCGGCGAACCAGCGGTTTTGGCGCCTCTCCTCGCCGGCTGCCAACTGCTCCTGCAGGCGTTGCTGCGAATCCAGGTTCAAGCCCCAAGTCCGGCCCATCTTGTCGAGGCTGAGCCGGGTCTGGTTCTGCCCCGCACCGAACCCGGCCGCGAACGCGAGGTCCGGGCTGAACTCCCAGAAAACCTCCCCGGTAGCCCGGCGCTGCTCGGCGACCAGTTCCCGCAACAGGCCGATCTGCACATCGTTGGCCAGGGCGGTGCCGATGGCTTCCTCCACCGAAAGGGAGAAGAGGCGGGGCACGGGTTCCAGCACCACCGCCGACGCCAGCGGTTGGCCGATCAGGCGCAGCAACTCCAGCAGCAGATCCAGGCGGCGGCGCTCCAGTTTATTGATGGCCAGATCCTCTTCGAGCACGTCCAGCTCGGCGCTCAGTTTTTCCTCCTCGGTGGCCAGGCGGTGCTCGTACCGGGCCTGTTGCTGGTCGAGCAGGGTCTGGAAGCCGGCGCGCGAGGCCCGGCGGCGGTCGAGTTGCTCCTCGTGGAGCAGGACCAGGTGATACACCTCCCAGACCTGTGAGAGCAGGTCGTATACCCGCGCCTGGTACGCCGAAAGGGCCTGGCGCAGATCCTCGCGCAAGCGCACATCCTCGAGGGCGTCGGGGCCGAATTCGAACAGGCGTTGCGCCAGGTGTAGTTGGGTGCTGGAATGGTCCTGGGTGGGGTGCCAGTCGAAGCGCGCGCTGTCCCGGGCCGCCGCACGCGCGGTGAGTTCCAGGTGGGGCAGAAAGCGGGACCGGACCTGGAGGTGGTCGCCCTTGACCAGGGCAATCTGCTCGCGGGCCTGCAGCAACTCGCGGTTCTGCTGCAAGGCCGCGTCCAGGCAGAACGCCAGGGTCAGTGGCGGTGGTTCGGCCCAGCAGGGGGCCAGGAAACCCCAGAGGATCAGGCTCCCCAGGTAGGACTTTATCATTATATTTGCGGGCCAACGACAGGATGAAGGATGGAGGTAGGATAGCAGCGCCGGGGGGGCATGTCAAGGTGGGTGCCGAAGGGAGGCGGGGCAAAGGGAAAAGTTGGAATTCCGCGGGCAAGCTACTATATTTGTGGAACTAAGTTGTTGCCTTTCTTCGGGTGGTAACGGGGTTTATCGCCCTCTGGGTAATGTAGAGCCATGGGAAAACTGCTCAACGATGGGATGTCCCATCTGCAGGCGCAGAGCCATATTCCGCTGAATACCTGGCGCAAGTGGTGCGACCTGCTGAAGATGAACCCTCGCGAAGTGGTGCGCGTGTGGGATCAGATCTGTTATCCCATCATGATCGCCACCTCCAAGCTGCCGGAGATCACCTATATCCTGCAGATGCGGACCCACCGGCCCGAGGTGGACATCAAGACCTTCAAGACCGAAACCGCCCGGGTGCTGCATTTCATCACCTTCCTCTACAACCTCAAGGACGAACGCCTCACCCAGGGAAAGATCAAGACCAATCTGCTCAAGTTCTTCCGCGTCGTCAGCATACAGCCAGACGGCGATCCTCCCTTTGATTTCGGCCACCGCATCGTCCGCCAACTCTGCGCTCTCACCCTGTTCGCCAAGGTGCTCAAGGGGAACAATGTCACCCTGAGCGGGGTGCTGAACCTGCTGGGCGAGAAACAGGGGGACTTCGAGCGTCTCAAGGGGGCCAGCCTCAAGGCGCTGCAGGCCGAAGCCTACGGGGAGGCGGTGCGGGAGTGCCTCGAGGATGATGGCTATCCCCCCGACGATGAGCCCGAGGAGGAGGAGGAGGAGGAAGCACCCGGGGTCGAGGAGGAAGACCTCACCCCCGAGACGGTCGATCTCGACGACCTGAGCGACGACGCCGACTTCTCCCGCAGCGAAGCAGAGGCAGCAGAGAAGGCGGCTGAGGAGGCCGAGGTCGAGGACGGAACTGCCGCCTCATCGCCGGCAGCCGAAGCGGAAGAGGAGGAGGAGAGGGAGTACAAGGACCCCGAAACCCGGGCCATGGAAAGCTTCCTGCTGAAGTTCAAGAGTGCCCTGCACGCCATCTACGAGGCCGAAGCCCAGGTGACAGCCCCGGCCGAGGGCGCGCAGGAAACCTCCGATGCCGAGATGGAGGAACAGCGGGCGGCGACCGAGGACCTCAAGGCCAAATTGCTCGATATGCGCCTGCGGGTCATTGCTAGCTTCGATCCTCTCGGGGCTTCGATCCCCACCGTGGAGGAGGCGCAGCAGATCGCCCGCAAGGCCGAGATCGCCCGGGCGCCGAAACGGGTTTACAAGAGTTCCATCGGTGGGGGCAGTAGCTCCGGTGGCGGTGGCGGCGGTGGTGGTGGCGGTGGTGGTGGTGGTGGTGGTTCCTCCGCCTCGTCCAGGGCGGGACTGGCTGCGGCGTTGGGCGGCGGGGGCGGTGGTTCTGGTGGGGGGGGGCTGGATCTGCGGGACCCCGGCCTCCCGAGGCCAAGGGCAAGGATGCGGCCGCGATGGCCGCGGCGATGTTGCAGCGACCCAAGACGGCATCGGCGGCGGCGGCAATCGCCGCCGCGCAGGCCAAGGCGACGGCCCAAGCCCAGAACCCGGAACAGGACAACGGGGTGGACCCGGCCGATGTGGTGGAGGTAAAAAAGGCCAGCAAGAGCCAGTTCAGCGACTCGGTGCGCCAGATCGCCACCATTCTGTCGACCATCGAAAAGGCCGACCAGGTGGTGTGGAGCCTCTTCCTCGATCCAGGGGCGGCCGTCAAGGACCTGCAGGCCCAGGCCCGCACCCTGGTGAGCCTGGGGACCGGGGCCACCCAGGCGTACCAGGCGATCAAGGACGTGGCGCAGTTCCTGCCCCTCAAGCAGCTGGTCGCGGTGCGCGAGCAGGTGGTGCAGAAGGGCAATTTCATCACCAAGGTGACCCCCTTCGTCAACACCATCACCCGGACCAACAAACCGCTGGAGCCCGGCGACCGGCTGGTGTCGGTGCTGCCGGAAATCCTCGACAATGCCTCCGGCGCACTGCTGCGCCTCGAGGTGCTGCGCTTCAGCCACACCTTCGCCCTCGAGGAGAAGGAAGGCTACACCCGGCAGGCGGTGATCGATTATTCGGAGCGGGCCCTCATCGCCCTTACCAATGTGACGGACCGCGAGGTGTTGGCCAAGGCCCGGGCGCGGGCCGATTCAGATGCCGATACCCTGATCGAGATCTACGCCGCCGAGCGTTTTGCCGAAAATCTGATCGAGACCTGCCGCGAATACGCCGCCCAGCTGGTCAGCGGCG
>JADZBP010000017.1 GCA_020852055.1 Candidatus Latescibacterota bacterium | reverse complement strand
GGCGGTCGAACTCTTCCGCAGCGCCGGCCGCAAACAGGTCTCCCTCTCCCCCTACACCCCCAACTACTTCGTGCCCGGCGTGGATATGAGCCACTACGCCGAGGGCCTGGCCTTTCTCGAAAAACGCAGCTTCGCGGTCACCTCGCGGCCCATCAGCATGGACGCCAACATCGTGCTACTCGACCCCCGCCCGTACCAGGAGCGAGAGCGAATCCTGGCAACGCAGGGCATCCAGATCCAGGCCCTGCAACCCCACCAACTTCCCGACCTGATGGCCTTCCTCCAGGAACACATGCCCGGCGACTGGGTGCGCCACGGCCGCGAGTTGCTGGCCCAGATCAGCCGGGGGCAGGGCACCTGGGCGCAGTTCACCCTGGCCTGGCACCAGGGCCAGGTGGTGGGTTACTGCCAGTTCGAGGGGGAGCACTTCGGGCCCTTCGGGGTACGCGAGGGCATGCAGGGCCAGGGCATCGGCACCGTGCTGCTAGCCCGCTGTCTGCGGGCCATGCAGGAACAGGGCCACCACCATGCCTGGGTGTTGTGGACCAGCGATGAAAACGCCGACAAGGTCTATGGGCGTTTCGGTTTCAAAGAGACCCGCCGCTTCGCGGTGCTGCGCCGCCTGCTCTGAGCCCAAACCAGGAGCCGCCCCGATGACCCCGGCCACACCCGCCCACCCCCTGCCGCCGGCCCGCTGGCGGCAGGATCACACCGGCGCCTTTGTCACCCGACGCGACCAGCGCCAGTTGCTGGTGATCGAACATCCCTGGCAGCCCAGCCGCACCGGCAGGTACGGCCAGTGGCAGACCCGCGTCGCCGCCCCTGCCGGCTGGCAGCCCGGCCAGCCCCTCTTCGTCTCCTTTTATCAGTCGGACAACTACTCGGGGGACTGGATGCCCGATACCTGGACCGGGGCCCAGGTCTTTGTCGGCCACCGCTTCAAACAGCTCCTGGTCAACGGCCAGGTGGTCTGGGAGGAGGATGTGGCCGACGAGCAGAACGCCGGCGTCGTGGAGTTGGGGTACCGCGGCGAGCCGGGCCGCTCCGGTTTCAGCGACCCCTACCGCCTGGTCGAGATCACCGGGCTGGCCAGGAAGCAGATGGTGCTGACCCTGCGTGTGGTGGACAAGGTGAGCAGCGCCACCCGGCTGCCGGGCGACCATTACCAGCGCTTTTCGTGGAGTGCCCACGACCCGCGCCAGGTGAAGGACCACTTCCACACGGCGGTCTACTTCGGGGATGTACACCTGAGTTCCTCCGGACAGGTGGTGCGGCCCGCCCTGCCGCCGGTGGTGGCCAAGGCGCAGGACCAGGGTGCCGGGGTTATACCCAAGGCGGGCATCCCGCTGCGCCTGCTTACCCGGGGCAAACTGCCGGCCCCGGGGTACCCGGTGCGCACCGGAGTGCCCCTGCCGCGGGGCCAGGTCGCCGCCGGCACTCCCTTTGCCCTGCGGGATGCGCGGGGCAAAGCCGTGCCGCTGGTGGCCAGGGAAACCAGCCACTGGCCCGACGGCAGCCTGCGCTGGGTACTGTGTGAGTTCGTCGCCCGGCGCGGCGGGCGGTACCGGCTGGTGCCCGGCGTCCCCTCGCCGGCGCCAGCGCAGCCCGTGCAGGTGCAGAAGCGCGGCCGCACCCTGCGGGTGGGCAACGGCCTGCTCGAACTGAAGCTCAGCACCGCGACCGGGCCGGGGGTATTCGCCGGACTCGCCTGCAAGGGGGGCCTGGATCTGGGGGGGATGGATTTCCAGCTCAAACTCAACCGCGTGGGCTGGCGCGACACCTTCAGGGCCCGCCGCCGCCGGCTGGTGGTCGAGAGCCGCACTCCGCTCTGCGCCGTGCTGCGCCTCGAAGGCGACATGGTCGACGAACAGGGCCAGCGCTTCGGCCCCTGGTGCGCCCGGCTGGAGCTGTGGGCCGGGCTGCCCTACCTGCTGGTGGCCTGGCGGCTGGTCAACGAGTCGGACCAGGCCATGGCCATGCTGCTGGATTGGTCGGCCAAGATCGCGCTGCCGGATCTGAGCGAGGCCCTGGTCGACTTTGGCCCCTTTGCGCCGGGCTTTGACCCCGAGGACATCGGGGTGAAGGCCATGGGCCACCGCGGCGAGGTGGCCGCACCCCGCCGCCTGACCCTGCACCGCAGCTCGGAGCTGAGCTGCCGGCAGGAGCGCGCCGACCAGGCCCGCCTGTACCGCAACACCACCTGGGTGGCCACCGCCCCGCAGGCCGCCGGTTTCCTGCACCTGCAACACGCCAAAGGCGGTTTGACCGGGGCGATGCGCTGGTTCGCCGAGGAATTCCCCAAAGGCCTGGTGGTGCGGCCCGACGCCCTCAAGCTGGCCACCCTGCCCGAATACGAGGATGCCCTGGCCTGGCCGCACGACCGGCCCTTCGTGCGCCTGGGCCGGGGGGAAGCCAAGCAGCAGGTCTTCGCCCTGTGGTTACACCAAGGCGGTCTGCCCGCCGGCCAGACCGAGGCCTTCAACCGCTGCGTGCAGGATGCCCCCCGTCTCTTCGACAGCGCCTGGTTCACCGGCACCGGGGCCATAGAAACGGGTCCGCCGCGCCACCACCCGACCCTGGCCGGCTGGGCCAGGGAGGTGGCCCCGGCCATCGAGCGCACCGGCATCGGCGCCCCGCGTCTGGGGCATCGCGAGTACTGGGACACCGCCTGGAGCAACGACTACCGCGGCCGCACCCATCTGGGCCTGATCCAGTTTCTCGAGACCGGCGACCCCCGCTGGCTGCGCTACTTCGACGCGGCCTGTGTGCACAACCGCGAGGTGGATATCATCCACTTCTGCCCCAAACACCCCGAGTGGGTGGGGGCCAGCCACGCCTACGGCGAGGACCATACCTCCTGCGGCCCCATGGGCAATATCGGTTCGAACTGCGACGGGCTGCTCGACCACTACCTGCTGACCGGCGACCCGGACAGCCTGGAAGCGGCCAGGGGTTATGCCAGGCGCCTGCTCGACTGCAATCCCTGGGGGCGTTCGGCCCGCGAGGTAGGCTGGCCCCTGGCCCAGGTCTCGCGCTGGTACGGCCAGACCGGCGACCGCCGCTTCCTGCACAAGGCCCGCGAACTCCTGGCGGTGATCCGCGCCTACGTCGAGCCCCGGCGGGGGGTCTTCAGCGAAATCCACGGCAGTTGGAGTTATCGCGGCGCCGTGCCCTTCATGACCGGGTACCTGGCCTTTGGCCTGATCCGCTACCACCAGCTGACCAACGATCCCGAGGCCCTGCACCTGCTGCGCTTGCTGGCCGGTGGCCTTTTTGCCGAGGCCCGCACGGCCCGCGGCCGCTTCACCAACAGCCCCTTTCCGGAGATCAACCTGCCGGGGGGAAAACACCGCTTCTCCAACGGGCTGATCGGCGGGCTGGCCGGCTATCTCTACCTGGTGACCGGCGAAACTCGTTGCGGGGAATGGGCGCGGGAGTGTTATGAGGGGATCGTGCAGGAATCGGCCGACCCGCAGCTCAGCATGGATATGTTGCCCATCGCCGGCTGGATGCTGCGGGCAGTGGCCGCGCGCAAAAAACGCTGACCCATGAAACAACGGGGAGCCCCCCTATGGGGTGCTCCCCGCCGCATCAGATCACGGGCTTAGGCCAGGAATTTCCGCAGCGCTGCCAGCAGCCTGGGGGTGTGGGTCTCCTCGGCCAGGTACGAGGCCTGCACCTTGCCAAAGGGGGTGAGCGCCTCGGCTTCGAAGTCCAGCACCGCGTCGAGCACCGGCGAATGCAGCTGCTTGAGGGCCTCGGTCAGCGGCGGGCACCACCAGCGGTTCTCGTACCCGTGCACTGCCTGCCACTGGTCGGCTGCCTGGGAGAAGCGGGCCAGTTCCTCCCGCCCCGGACGGCCTGCCGCCACCGCAGCGCAGAACGCCTCCAGATGGGCCTTGAAGCGCAGCTGTAACACCAGATCCGTGACCAGGCGTGCCGCACTGCCCAGCAACAGCCCGCTCAGATCACCGGTCTCCAGTTTGCTCCCGGCCCAGCCCTCCAGTTGGGCAGCCTGCGCCAGCATCAATCCCGGTTCGTTGCCGCCCAGCGCCTGCCAGGCGCGGACCAACTCCTCCCCCCGTCCCTTGATCAGCCGCTCGGCAAACGCCACATAATCTGCCTCCCCCACCGGTTTGCCCTGGGCCCCGCGCGCAAAAGCAAAGGTATTGGGCAGTTGGATGCAGTGGGTCTGGGCATTGCCCATCACCCCGCGCGGTCCGGGCTGGCTGCCCGCCCGGTACGCCCCCTCGCCGCCGAAGTTGGTCAGCGGGAAGGAGGGTTCCCCCTCGATGGCGCCATAGGAGAAGAGCATGACCCGCTCGGCCAGGCCCTGGGCTTGGGCGCAGTGCAGGCCGTTGGCCAGGCCCCAGGGTTCGGGGTTGCGGGCCTGGAGCATGGACAGCGCCTCGCTGAACTCCGCCTCGGTGCCAAACTCGAAATGACCGGTCTGGTAGAAACGGCAGTACGCATCCCAGCCGGCGTGCATCCAGTAGATCAGCTCGATGCC
>JADZBP010000016.1 GCA_020852055.1 Candidatus Latescibacterota bacterium | reverse complement strand
CGAGACCGGCAGTACGGCGGCAACCCTGAACTTTGCGAACATCACCTCTCCTGGTGAAACCACGCTGCAGACCACCAGCGCCGGGCCGCCGGCTCCGGCGGGGTTCCAGGTCGGCGATCCGCCCATCACCTATGAGTTGTCGACCACCGCGGTTTTCGCCGGCGCCATCGGGGTGTGCTTCGACTACACCGGCATCAGCTTTATCGATGAATCCCTGCTGAAGCTCTTCCATTATGAGAACAACACTTGGAACGACGTCACCACCTCGCTGGACATCAACAACGACCTGATCTGCGGCAATGTGACCAGCCTTTCTCCGTTCGGGCTGTTCCAGGAGCCAGCGCTGGCGCTCGCGGCGATAACCGGGTCTCAGCGGGTGAGCATCGGACAGGAAGCCAGTATTACCGGCGACCTGTACAGCGGAGGGGATCTGAGTCTGGCCCAGGGGAAGGCGGGGCAACCAGGACAGGTGGCAGGCTCCCTGGCTGCGGTAGGCGACATCGGCATCGCCCAGTACAACCACATCGCCGGCGATGTAGAGGCCGGGGGCAGGGTGAAACTGTCGGGCAAGAAACAGGGGGCAGTGACCATCGACGGCACGGTAACCTCCCAGGCTGCGGTGCGGAGCATCGCGTTGCCGCCCGTATCGCTGCCCGTCGATACGAAAAAGGCTCCTGACATCACGGTGAAGAAGAAGAAAATGCGCGATTGGGCCCCCAATAGTACCGCCAATCCTGCTTACGGCGTCTTGAAGGTGGAACAGGACGCACAGGTGACCATGCACAGCGGCACCTACTATTTCAAGCGGCTCGATTTGGGCCCCGGCAGCACTCTGACCATCCAGCTCCATAACGGCAACCCGGTGACGGTGGCAGTGGCCGAGGTGTTCAGGTTGGGGCAGGGGGGCAAGGTGGTGATCCAGGGAGGGGATGCCAGCCAGGTGCTCTTTGAGGTAGCGGGTGCCTATCCCCAAAGAAAAAACGACGACGAAGACGAACCGGAACAGGACGACGAGGACGAGCGCGCAAGCCTCATCGGGAGGTTGTCGCAGTTCGCCGGCACCCTCTACATGCCGCAGGGACGGATCACGGCCAACGAGCGGGCCAAGGTGAACGGCGCGCTGATCGGCCGCCGGGTGCGCCTGGGCAAACAGGTGGCATTCACCGGCAACGTGGCCAGCCATCTGGATCTGCGCAGAGCGCCGCCGGCGACGGCCAAGCCGGTGGCCCAGGAAGCTGCCCTGCCCAGTCACCTGATGCTGGAGCCCAACTTCCCCAACCCCTTCAACCCAGAGACCGCCATCCGTTTTGCCTTGCCACAGGCAGGGATGGTACGCCTGGAGGTCTACAATGTGCTGGGCCAGAAGGTGCGCACCTTGCTGACGGGCTATGCGCAGGCAGGCGAACAGGTAGTGCCCTGGAACGGACAGGACGAGAGCGGGCAGGTGGTTTCGAGTGGGGTGTACTTCTGTAGGTTGCAGGCCGGCGAAGTGGTGCAGGCGCGGCGGATGTTGTTGCTGAAGTAAACAGAAATCCTATTCGCTGACGAGGAGCGCAGTCCAATGAAAACAGCACCGCACAAAGGTATCCTCGGGTGGGTCTTCCTTCTGGGGGTGGTCATGGCATGGGGGTTGCAGCCCGGTGCAACGCAGGCGCAGACCGTGCCGGTGCCCTCTGGGATCGTGGGATGGTGGTCGGGGGAGGGGAACGCCACTGATATCGTGGGCGCTAACAATGGAACGCTGAACCCCGGCACCTCCTATGGCTCGGGCAAGGTGGGGCAGGCCTTCGGCTTCGACAGCGTAACAGAAGGAGTCCTCGTCGGCAACCCAGCGGTATTGCAGTTACAAAACCTCTCGATCGAGATGTGGGTCAAAAGGGTGGAGGCTGCGCCAGGGAGAGCCACACTCGAACATCCTGCCCGGTCAGGCGAGCTCTTCGGCTATGGCAGCGGGGGATATATCCTGGTTCTGTTGCCTGACGGTCAACTTGGGTTCGGCAGGGACAGCTACGATGAGATCAGATCCGGAGCGCTGAGGGTGACCGACACGAACTGGCACCACGTGGCTCTGACCAAGTCGGGATTCATGGTGTCGTTTTTTGTGGACGGGAATGGTCCAACGACGATCACCACCTACAATACGCCCTTCGTCTTTAACACCCAGGCCGCCATCGGTGTCGGGTCGAGCGGCAATGCCCAGAGCTTCTACGGCAGCATCGACGAAGTGAGTGTCTACAACCGCGCCTTGAGTGCCGCCGAGATCCAGGCTATTGCCGCTGCCCCTGGTGGCAAGGCGGTCACTTACACTATCACGGCTTCGGCGGGAGCCAATGGTTCGATCTCTCCCTCGGGCGCGGTGCCGGTGAACAAGAACGCCAGCCAGACCTTCACCATCACCCCCAGTGCCGGGTACTTGATCCAGGATGTGGTCGTGGATGGCAGTTCGGTGGGAGCGGTGAGCAGTTATACCTTTGGCAATATCACGGCCAACCACACTATCGCGGCGAGTTTCACCACCCAGTTCACCGAAGCCGGGGCGAGTACCGGGCTCAACGAGGGGGGCACCGGGTACGGTATGGCCTGGGGGGATTACGACGGCGATGGGGATCAGGACATCTTCATAGCCAGGCCCAATGGGGCTAACTCGCTCTACCGGAACAACGGCAACGGCACCTTCACCGAGGCCCACACGGCGGCCGGGCTGGTAGCCAATACCGCAGCTAGTGCCGGGGTATGGGGGGACTACGACAATGACGGGAATCTGGATCTATACGTGGCGAACGGCCCGGGCAACAGCGCTCTGTACCGGAACAACGGAAGCGGGGTGTTTACCGATGTAACTTCTACTGCCGGCGTGACCAACAACGGCAATGCGAATATGGCGACCTGGGTGGACTACAACAACGACGGCTCCCTGGATCTGTTCGTGGTCAACTACGACATCACCGAAAGGTTGTACCGGAACAACGGCAACGGCACCTTCACCGATGTGGCGTCCAGTGCCGGGTTGGCCAACGTCGTACCCTACACCTACGACTGCACCTGGGGTGACTACGACAATGACGGGGATCAGGATGTGCACATCGGCAGCTTTGGCAACGACCTGAATGGGCTTTTCCGGAACGACGGAGGTATCTTCACCGATGTCACCGCCGCGACACATGCCAGGGTCACGGGCGCGGTGCTCGGGGGATCCTGGGGTGATTACGACAACGACGGCGACCTCGATCTCTTCCTGGGACGAGAGACCACCTCGACCGTCCTACTGCGCAACGACGGTGTTGCCGGATTCACCCAGATTGTGTTCAACGCGGGTGTCAGTTGGAGTGGTGGATGGGGGGACTACGACAACGATGGGTACCTCGACCTCTACTCCACCGCACGGCTGTTCCGCAACCAGGGTGGAACGCTGACAGCTGTCAACATCGGGGTCTCTGGGGGGCTCGACAACGACCGGGGTGGCGCTGCCTGGGCGGATATCGACAACGACGGGGACCTGGATCTGTACGATGTGGTCCACGGCGGCACCAACAAATTCTTCCGCAACAACGGCACCCCCAACCGCTGGTTGCAGGTGAAGCTGGTGGGTACGGTCAGCAATAAGGCGGCAATCGGGGCTCAGGTGACTGCCATTGTCGGGACGGTACAGCGCCGCCAGGATGTGGAGGGGGGCTCCGGGCTCTTTGGCCAGTCTTCTCTGCCGGTGGAGTTCGGCTTGGGAAGTACGACCACTGTCGATCAACTCACCGTACGTTGGCCATCGGGGATCGTCCAGACCCTGAACAATGTCTCGACCAACCAGATCCTCACCGTCACCGAGCCGGCCGCGTACACGATCACCGCCTCGGCAGGGGCGAACGGTTTGATCTCGCCTTCCGGGGCGATATCTGTGAATCAGGGGGCCAGCCAGACCTTTGCCATCACCCCGGCCACTGGTTACCACATCGCCGATGTGGTGGTGGACGGGGTTTCGGTGGGAGTGGCGGGCAGTTACTACTTCAGCAACGTCACGGCGAACCACGCCATCTCCGCCAACTTTGCCCTCAATACCTATACGCTGACGGCAACGGTGGGTGCCAATGGATCAATCTCGCCTTCCGGCCCGGTGTCTACAGCCGAGGGAACCAACCAGACCTTCACCATCACCCCCGATCCAGGTTACCAGACTACCAGTGTGGTGGTGGATGGCAATCCGGTGGGTCTGGTGAGCAGTTACACCTTTTCAAATGTCACCGCAGACCACACCATCGTCGCCAACTTCGTCTCCACTTCGTATGCCTTCCCGATTCAGGTAGACCCTGGTGCCTATGCCGGGTTTTACAAGGTAGATGATAGACCCCTGGTCTCCGGAGCGAGTGCGGTGTATCTGGTGGCGGGGGAACATGTGGTGAACAATGGCTCTGAAAGCACCTTTGTCATTTCGGTGGATGGGTCCGGAAACGTGACCAGTCTCAACCCCGCTGCAGCGCAGGGGATAGGCAGTACCCTGCGCTTCAACACCACCACCATCACCGTTGATCCAGGGAGTTATAGCGGAAATTTCACCTTTATGTCGTATGGTCAGAGGGTACTGGTCACCGGCTTGCAGTCCTATGTGGTGATTCCAGGTTTGCGTTATGGGATTGACAACGGCACCCTGGTGGGAGCCTCCATTTTTGCCATTGACGTGGATGCCTCCGGGAACGTGACCAGTCGGAACCCTGGCGCAGCGCACGGCAGCGGCAGTACCCTGTATTTCAACAATTCCACCATCACCGTTGATCCAGGGAGCTATACCGGAAATTACACCTTTATATCGTATGGCCAGAGGGTACTGGTGGCTGGCTTGCAGTCCTATGTGGTGATTCCAGGTTTGCGTTATGGGATCGACGACGGCACCCTGGTGGGAGGATCGGCCTTTGTTTTTGATGTGGATGCCTCCGGGAACGTGACCAGCCAGAATCCTGGCGCAGCGCACAGCAGCGGCAGTACCCTGTACTTCAACAATACCACCATCACCGTTGATCCAGGGAGTTATACCGGAAAGTATACCTTTATATCGTATGGCCAGAGGGTATTGGTCACCGGTTTGCAGTCGTATGTGGTGATTCCGGGTCTGCGCTATGGGATCGACAACGGCACCCTGGCGGGAGGGTCGGCCTTTGTTTTTGATGTGGATGCCTCCGGGAACGTGATCAGCCAGAATCCCGGCGCAGCGCAGGGAAGTGGCCCGACCCTCGTCTTTGGGAATACGCGGATTCACGTGGACCCAACCACATATACGGGACCTTATACTGTGCTGAACTTTCCGGCTGTTTCGGGTCCGGTCAATGTGGTATTGGTGCCGAATCTGCTCACGGCTACTGTGGTAAATGGACAGATGGGGACCTTCACTCCTCAAGCAAATTCGGTATCCCCCTCCAGCGTATCCCTCACTGTCGCTGGGCAGACTTACACTTTGCTCCTGTCCATGGCGCAACATCCACCGACGGCCAACGCCGGCCCGAACCAGACAGTAGAAGGCACAAGCTCTGGGGGGGCATCCGTGGTGCTTGATGGTTCAGGTTCGAGTGATCCAGATGGCGATCCTCTGAACTATAGCTGGTCTGAGGGGGGGAATCATATCGCCACGGGTGTGAGGCCGACCATCAGCCTGAGCAAGGGCAGCCATACTCTATCGCTGGTGGTTAATGACGGGGTTGAGGAATCCGCGGCGCACCAGGTCGTGATCGATGTGGTGGACACTACCCCGCCGGCTATCGTGTTGGGGGGCACCAATCCGACGGTGCTGGAGTGTCCGGTCGAGTTTGTCGAGAAAGCGACGGTCAGCGACCTGAGTGATCTGCATCCGACGCTTCAAGTTGCCGGGATGGTGGACTCCCGAACACCAGGCAGCTATACATTGACTTACACCGCGACAGACGCCAACGGCAACAGTGCCACCGCAACTCGGACAGTGCAGGTGGTGGACACCACCCCGCCGACCATTGCGGCGCCGACAGACCTAGTGGTGGAGTGCAGCGGACCTTCGGGTCAGGTAGTGGTCCTGGAGACGCCCGTGGTCAGCGATGCCTGTGACGTGTCGCCATCCGTGACCAGCGATGCGCCGGCCCTTTTCCTGCTGGGGGCGACCATGGTGACTTGGACAGCGAAGGATGCGGCGGGCAACAGTAGCACGGCTCAGCAAACAGTTACCATCGCCGACCATACCGCCCCGGCGGTCACCGCCCCGGTCAATGTGACGGCGGAGGCGACCGGCCTGCTGACACCGATCCCTGTCGGCACCGCCACAGCTACCGATGCAGCGGGCGTGGTGAGCCTGGTCAGCGCCGCGCCGGTCACCTTCCCGGTGGGTACCACCACCGTGACCTGGACCGCCACCGACGCGGCTGGCAATACCGGCACCGCGCTGCAGACGGTCACGATCACCGACCATTCGGCCCCAGTGGTGACGGCCCCGGCCATGGTGACGGCGGAGGCGACGGGTGCTGCGGGTGCAGCAGTGACGCTGCCCCCTCCCAACGCCACCGACAACGTCGGAGTGGTAAACTTTATCAGCAACGCGCCGGACACCTTCCCCCTGGGTACCACCACGGTGACTTGGACGGCCAAGGACGCGGCCGGCAACGTGGGCAGCGCCGCCCAGTTGGTGACGGTGGTGGACCGCACCGCGCCGGTGGTCACCGCGCCCCAGGCGATCACCCTGGAAGCCACCGGGCCACTGACGACCGTGGTGCTGGGCACGGCGACCGCCACCGACGCGGTAGGGGTGAAGGGCATCACCAACAACGCGCCGGCGGGCTTCCCATTGGGCACCACCACGGTGACGTGGACAGCCACAGACGTGGCTGGCAACAGCAGCACGGCGACCCAGTTGGTGGCGATCGCTGACCACACGGCCCCGGCGGTGACGGCTGCCCTCACCGCAATCAGCCGTAACCGGGACGAGGACGAGGACGAGGATGAGGACGGCAACTTCTACCGGATCACCGCCACGGCGGCGGATCTGGTCGATCCCCGCCCGGTGGTCTCGGCGCAGATCAGCCAGCCCCTGGCCGCCAGCACCAGCATGACGGTGGTCTACAAGCGGGAGGACAAGAACCGCATCAAGATCCAGGTGGAGAAGAGGCAGCTGAAGGTGACCCTATCGGGTCCCAGCGAGCAGAGCCTGCGCGTCCTGTGGGGCCAGGTGCTGTCGTCTGGTGGTTTCAGTGTCAGTAACGGCCAGCAGGTGCAGCTGGTGCTGAGGAAGGATAAGGACCAGTACGAGGCGCAGTATCGATTCGACAAAACCCTGAAGCTGACCTCGGCCAACGGCCCGGGTCTGAGTCTAGTGGTGTGGGCTCGGGACCTTACCGGAAACCAGTCACCACCGGCCAAGGCAATACCCAGCAAGTCCGGTTCGGCCAAGGTGGTCAGTGACGGCAGGGTGCCGACTACTTTCGGTCTCGAACCCAACTACCCCAACCCCTTCAATCCCGCTACTACCCTGCGCTATAACCTGGTGGAGGCCGGCCCGGTTCGGCTGACGGTATACAATGTGGCCGGGCAACGGGTAAGGGAACTGGTCGATCAGGTACAGGAGGCAGGGGGATATCAGGTGGAGTGGGATACGCGGGACCAGTCGGGGCAGTTGGTGGCCGGGGGGGTCTACCTATATCGCCTGGAGGCTGGTGTGCAGTGTGCGGTGGGGAGGATGTTGTTGCTGCGGTAGCGGAAGATCTGCAGAGGGAAGATGGGGCCTGTCTCGTCCAGAGGCAGGCCCCTTTTTTCAGTGTATCCTCCACATTCGGGACAGGGCGACTCCAGGGTTGTTCCCGGACCCGTCCTCAGATCAACCCCAAGGCCCGATCGATGGGGTCCTGGTAGCCACTGGCCTCGCCGCGCTCCACCTCGCGCAGGGACAAGGGGCGGCCGCACCAGCCCGACTCGAAGATTGCCATACAGATGGCCTGGGCTTTGAAGCCGCCCTCGCCGTCCACCTCGGGCACGCGGCCCAGGCGCACCGCGTCGGCGAAATCCTTCAACTCGACGGCGATGGCATCGTGGCTGCCGCCGGGGAAAAGCCGGTCCTGCTCGTCCTTGCCCAGGCTCTCCATGAAGGCGGCCACCAGCTCGTCGCGGCCCAGGTGGCTGCCGTCGCGCCCGGTCCAGCCGCTTTCCCAGTCGAGGCAACCCTCGCTGCCGTAGAGCACCCGCTTGTTGAAGGCCTTGCCTGGCGCGGAACTGGCCCAGGTCCACTGCACCACCACCTCGTCGTCGAACTGGATCAGTGCCGAGGCCGCGTCCTCCACGTCCACCCGATAGGCGCCCTGGCGCAGCTTGGGTTCGTCGTAGCGGTAGGGCTCGAATTGCCGCGTCAGGGCGTAGACCTCGCGGGCCTCGCCGTTCAGATGGTAGCGGAAGAGGTCGGTGAAGTGCACCCCTCCGTCCAGGATCCAGCCGCCGCCGGCGGCATGTTTGAAGTTGCGCCAGCCCCATTTGCCCAGGGCCTCACCCGCGTCCTGCCAGAAGAAGAGGCGCGGCCGGCCGATACGTCCCTGGCGGATGGCCCAGTGCACCGCCCGCTCGTAGGGCGAGCGCCGGTAGTTCTCCCCCACGGCCAGCACCCGCTGCGCGGCCACGGCGGCACCCATGATGCGCTGGCCGGCGCGCAGGGTAATCGCCAGCGGCTTCTCCAGATGTACGTGCAGGCCCGCCTGCAGGCAGGGCACCGCCAGGGTGTGGTGTTCCGAGTGCAGGGAGCAGATGTCGGCGGCGTCGAGTTCGAGGCCGCTGCCCAGCAGGTCTTCGAGGCTGGCAAAGGCGCGGGGTTGCTTCTTCTGGAATTTCTTCACCTCGCGGGCGCGGTCCTTGGCCCGTTCGAGGACCACGTCGCAGGTGGCCACCACTTCGAGATCGCGCACGCCGCGGTTCCACAGGTCTTCGAGGGCTCGCACATGGGCGCCGGCGATACCACCGCAGCCGATGAGTGCCAGCTTCACGCGTTCCATAGGGCTCTTCTCCGGGTTGGGTTGGTTCAGGGTTTGCCCAGCAATTCCAGCACGGCGGCGGCCATGGCCGACACGCCGGTGTTGAGGATGGGTTCGGGTACGGGCGCAAAAAAAGCCGAGTGCAGCGAGGGCAGGGGGCCACCACCGGCGACCAGTGCCGGGTCCACGGCGCCCAGCCAGAAGAGACAGGTGGGGATCTGGCCGTCGAGGCGGTAATAGGCAAAGTCCTCGCCGGCCATCACCGGGGGCCAGGGGCCCACCTGGCCGGGGCCCAGGGTGATGGCCAGGGCGTCACTCAGCCGCTGGGTGAGGGCCGGATCGTTGTAGGTGGCCGGCACGTACTGCACCTCCTTGACGACGGGCGCCAGGCTGTCGGGGATACCGGCGGCCTGGGCGGTGCCGCGGGCGATGCGTTCGATGGAGGCGAGGATCTGCCGGCGTATCTCCTCCTTATAGGTCCGCACGGTCAGTTGCAGCTTCACCTCGGCGGGGATGATGTTGTGTTTGGTGCCCCCGTGGATGGAGCCCACGGTGACCACCGCCGCTTCGAGGGGCGGCACCTCGCGGCTGACGATGGTCTGCAGGGCCAGCACCACCTGGGCGGCCACCACCACCGGGTCTCTGGCGGTTTCGGGTTTGGAGCCGTGCCCGCCGATGCCGCGGATGAGCAGGTCCACCGAGGTGGAACTGGCCAGGGCGTACCCAGGGCAGAGGGCCACGCGGCCGGCGGCCAGCTCGGCATGGTCGTGCAGGGCCAGCACAAAATCGGGGCGCGGGAAGCGGGTGTACAGGCCGTCGGCGAGTAATCCCTTGGCCCCGGCCACCACCTCCTCGGCGGGCTGGCCCACCAGCACCAGGGTGCCCTGCCACTGGTCGCGGCTGCGGGCCAGCACCCGGGCGAGGCCGATCAGGCAGGCCACGTGCACGTCGTGGCCGCAGGCGTGCATCACCCCGGTTTCCTGGCCGCTCTCGGCCTTGGTGCGCACCTGGCTGGCGTAGGGCAGGCCGGTCTTTTCCTCGACCGGCAGGCCGTCCATGTCGGCCCGCACCATCACCGTGGGGCCCGATCCATGGCGCAGCACCGCCACCACCCCGTGGCTGGCCCAGCCGGGGCGCTCGTACCGGCCCACCCCTTCGCTGACCTCATAGCCCAGGGCGCGCAACTGGCCGGCCAGCAGGGCCGCAGTTTGTACCTCCTGGCCCGAGAGTTCGGGGGCGGCGTGTAATTGTTGGTACAGGGCGGTCAGTTCCTGCAGTTCGGCGGGGTTCAGGGAAGCGGGCGCTGGCTGGGCCTCTGTTCTGCCGGTCAGCCCAACCAGACAGAGTAACAGGAATACGAGCGGCCTCACGCGCCGGCCTCGAGGGTGTACCAGCGGCGCCCGCGGGCCGGCACCTTCAGGGTGAGCTCAAGCTGGCACTCGCGGTCGAGCGGGTAGGTCTGGGCCGGGCCGCCCTCTTCGCGCACCAGGACCTCGGTGGTGAGGCCGGTGTAGTAGAGGGGCAGCTTCCAGGTGCGCTCCAACTCGTGATCGAGGGGGTTGAAGATCATCGCCAGCCCGCGGGTGGGCAGGGCCGGATTGACGTGCAGGATGCCGTCGAGGTCGTGGCCGTCGGCGCGGCGCAGGTGGATGATATCCGATTCGAGGATGGCGCGGTGCTCTTTGTAGAAGGCCACCCATCTGGCCACCACGGCGCGGGTCTGCTCGCTGTCGTACAGGCGCGGCCCGCGGTAACAGGCCTGCACCCCCCAGCCCAGGTTCTGGGCCAGGTGGGCCTCGTACGCGTCGAGGTGCTCCCCCAGGGGTTCGAGGGTGGCGGCCTCGCCCCCGCCGTGGTACTCGACCAGCGGCACGAACATCCAGCCCATACTCGGGGTCTTCTGCCAGGTGCCGTCGTAGAGATTCTGGCGGGCCAGCAGCAGCTGCCGGTCGCGCGGCAGCGACCAGTTGGTCTCGCGGTAGCCCATGCCGGTTTTGTTGGCGCCGCTGAGGAAGTACCAGTCCGGCACGTTGAGGTAGATGCCCTGGGCGCGGCAGTGGTGGTAGAAATCGCGGATGCGCTCCCACTGCCGCCACTGCGAATCCGCCAGCCCTTCGTGGCCGGGATGGGCCTGCGAGGCACACGGGTCGCCCGGATAGGAGCCGTCGTGTTCGAGCACGTCCAGGCCGGTGACGGCGTAGAGGTGTTCGAGTTTGCGGAAGTACTCCCGGCCCCACGCGCTGCCCAGGCAGGGTGAGTGCCCGAAGATGGCCCCGCCGGTGGCGCCGGTTTCGGGGTTGATCACGTCCTGATCCTCCCCGATGCGGCGGCTGGCCAGCAGCGAGTACCCGCCCAGTTCCACGCCCCGCTGGTGGGCGTACTCGGCCAGTTGGCGCAGCTGGGCCAGGTACGCGGGGTCCTCGCTCTCGGCGTCAAAGCCGCTGCCGAAGGTCATGATCACCATCTCGAAACCCACCTCGGCGCACTGGTCCACGGCGCGCTGCACCGACTCGGGGTCGGCCTGGCGCACGTGCATGAGGATGGGGTTCTCCTGGGTCCAGGGGGCGAGGGTGCGGTACAGGCGCCGCTGGGCCAGGCCCCGGCGCTCGCGCTCGGTGGAGTCGTGCACCAGCTCGAAGGTGCGGAAGCTGGTGAAGGTCTGGCCCGGCTCCAGGCGCAAGCCCGGCCCCAGGGGCGGGCGGCATTCGAGCAGGCAGGGGGTCTGGCGCTCGTAGTTGACCTGGGTGGTGTACTGGGGGTCGGGCACCCAGTACACGGTGCGCCGCGATCCCTTGGGGGTCATGTCGTGGAAGGCGTAGTCGCTCTCGACGTGTATATCCGGGGTTTCCCAGCGCTCCACCCCGTCCACCGAGACCTCGCCCTCGACCACGGCCAGCAACTCGCTGACAAAGGTGTCCAGACGCAGGCAGCGGCCGCTGCCGTTGCGCAGGCTCAGCCATTTGCCCAGGAGCGGCAGGCCGTCGTACAGCTCGTAGTGCAGCACCGCTTCCACCCCGGCGCATGCGGGCGGGGCGGCAAAGTGCAGGTCGAGGGCTATGCCCGGGGGCGGCCAGGCGGCGGGCGCGCAGGAACGCCGGCGCCGCCAGGCAAAAGGCGGCCGGGTGGGCCCGATCTCGAAGCGGATGTACTGGAAGGCAGCGGGATCGGCGGTGAGCTGGTCGAGCCACTCGCGGCGCAGGTACGCGTATTCCTCCTGCCCCAGCAGGCCGCCGATAGCGAAGGCCACCCCGTCGAGTTCGACGCGGGCCTCGGGTTTGACCCCGCGCAAGAGCGAGGCCCCGGTCATCAGGTTGTCGAAGGCGACGGTGGCGGCGTTGGGATGGAGGCGGAAGGTGCGGCTGAGCAGGCCGTTGCCGAGCACGAGTTCGTGCGGCTGGCCGCCCTGGTGGAGGCCGGCTTTATAGGGGGTGGGATCGAGCAGCCAGTCGGGACGAGGACCGAGCGGTGCCAAACAACTCAGCCGCTGACGATGTAGCGGATCATTTCTTCCTCCAACTCACGGATGCGCCGCGACAGGGTCTGGAGCAGGCGGTAGCCCAGCTCGGGGTTGTCGTGGATCCGGTGGAGGATGGTGTCCTGGGAGACGGAGATGACCTGCACTTCGCCCAGGGCGCGGGCGGTGGTGCGGGCGATGCTGGGAGAGATGATGCGCTCGAGGAAAGGCACCTCGCCGAAGAAGCTGCCCTTGCCCAGCACGGCCTTCTGGATCAGGGCGCCCTGGTCGTTGTGCAGGATCTCGACCTGCCCGCGGCGCACGATGTACATGAACTCGCAGACCGAACCCTGCTCGACGATGAGTTCACCGTCCTTGTAGGTGCGGGTGGTGGCGGGGGTGGAGCCTTCGCTGGGCATCGGGGCTGACCGAGAAGGGGTAAAAAGCCGAAATAACTGCGCCTAATCTAAGGTTGATTCACCAGGTTGTCCAACGCCGCAGCGGTCTCGGCCTGGCGGACCTCTTTTTCCGCCTGGGCCTGGATTTGGGCCTGGTACTGGTTGAGTTGCAGTTGGAGCTTGCGTTTTCTGAGCTGCAATTCGGCCTTCTCGCGTTCGGAGACCTCGCGTTGCTGGCGCAGCGCCTTGAGCAGGGCCATCAATCCCTGCCATTCCTGCACCAGCCCCTTGAGTTCCTGCCGTTGCTGGTTGAGCAGGCGCTGGGTGATCACCTTCTCGACAATCACCAGGGCCACGACCAGCGCGGTGAGGTAAATTGCTTCAGCGGTGGAGGGGAACTCCATGGGCAGACCTCCGGGGAGAGGGAGGGGGGGTCAGCGGGAGAGCCCCAGCGCCAGGCGCCGCATCCAGGAGTGCGGCCGGGGAGCCGGTCTGGCCTGGACGGGAGGTGGAGGGGGAGCCCACAGCGCATCGAGTTGCTGCACGAGCGCGGCCGGATTGAGGCCCAGGTGCTCGGCATAGGAACGCAGAGCCAGGCGGATATATACCGGTTCCACTACCGCAAAGGCGCCGGCCTCGAGGTTCTGCAGGATAAAGAGGCTCAGGCCCGTGTGGCGGTGGACCTGTTCGAGGGTCTTGCCCTGCTCTTCGCGGGCCTGGCGCAGGCGCCAGCCAAACTTACTCTTCTCGTCCATCGACGACCTCCTTCGCGGTCGGCTTGAGGCAAGGGCGGCCCGGTTTCGGCCCGTCCACTGCTGGTGATCAGGCGTGGGCGCTGCGGCGGCCAGCGGCGCCGGCCCACAACTCAGCGAGCTGTGCTCCCAGGTCTGCGAGGGACACGGGTTTTTCGAGGCAGCAGTTGGCGCCGCATTCGAGGGCCCGGCGGACGTTTTCCGGGGTGGCATAGCCGGTCAACACCACGACGAGGACGTGGCGGGTCAGGGGGTTTTCCTTGATCCCCTGGCACACCTTGAAACCGTCGATATTGGGCATCATCAGGTCGAGGATGACCAGGTCGGGGCAGTTGCCGGCGATCTGGATGCCCGCCTCGAAGCCATCGGTGGCGGTGGCGATCTCGTACCGGTTTTCCTTGGCGAAGAAGCTGCTGAGCAGCCTGAGGATGGCCGGGTCGTCGTCGACGATCAGCACCTTGCGCTGGGAGGCGGACCCGGCGAGGGGCGGCAGGTTGTACTCGGCGAGGAAGGCCTCAAAGTCGATGCGCCGGACCCGATGGTGCCGGCCCGGGGTGGTGAAGGCCTTGAGTTTGCCACTCTTGATCCATTTGCTGACCGCTTCGTAGGATACCCGGCAGTGGGCGGCGATCTCCCCGGTGGTCAACAGCGTCTGGTCTCTCATGGCGTACCCCAATCGGGAAAGTTGTGTTGGAGTAGGTTGAATAGTTGGAAATTGTCATTAAAAAAACAAATGCCGCCCCCATTGTCAAGAGAGCGGGGTTGCCATATGGTTAATTGGATAATTTACAATAAATTGAGGGGAGGTCGGCGCGGCTGCGGCAGGTGGTGGCCGCGGTTCCCCGGTAGCAGAATCCTTGGGTGATGGCCGAAAAAAAACGGGGCAGGCATCAATCGACGGACAAAACCGGCAGGCGCACCATTGCCCGCCTGCGCCAGATCCCCGGGGTCCGAACCGTGGTCATCGGCCGCTCCTACGGCGGCCAATCCAACGGCCGCGACCGGGGGGTAGGGGCCTTCAAGCTGCAGGGGGAGGTGCAGGGCGGTTACAAAGGTATCTTACAAACATCCAAAGGCATCCAGGAACTCTACATCACCATCAGCGGCGACAAGGAGGCCACCGCCCGGGCCATCCGCGAACTCTTCCCCGGTTGAACTTGCCTTTGCCGACCACCGTGCCTAAAATGCTTGAGTCGATGCCGACCCCTGAAAGGAAAATGATGACCGAGACCGAGAAGTACCTCTTCGACCTGCACGGCTACCTGGTGATCAGAGGGGCGCTCTCGCCCGCCGAGGTGGCAGCGGCCAATGCGGCCATCGACCATCACGCCGGCCAGATCCAGATCCGCCCCAACGACCTGGCCCACGGCTCCGCCACCCTGCAGGGCGCCACCGGCCGGGGGGATCTGGGCGGCATGCTCACCTGGGAACGGCCCCACTGCGAGGTCTTCCGGGAGATGATCGCCCACCCGCGCCTCACCCCGTACCTGGGCGAGCTGCTAGGGCCGGGCTTCCGCCTAGAGGGGTTGGGTATCATCACCATGGAGAAGGGCGCCGAGGGATTCTGGTTCCACGAAGGCGGCACCCCCTACGACCGCTCGCGCTTCTACCATTACCACAATGGCCGCATGTACACCGGCATGACCAACCTGGCCGTGCAGTTGACCGACGTGAATCCGGGGGAGGGGGGCTTTGCCTGCCTGCCCGGCAGCCACAAGGCCAACTATCCCTGTCCGGGGGAGATCCGGCTCTACGAGGCGCATCAGGAGCGTTTTGTCCAGATTCCCGCCAAAGCCGGCGACGCCATCCTCTTTGTCGAGTGCCTCACCCACGGGGCCCTGCCCTGGACCGGCAGCCACCAGCGGCGCTCGGTGATCGTGCGCTACAACTCCGGGGTGGTGTCGGAGGGGCTGATGGGCACCTACACCCTGCCGCCTTTCAGCGCCGAGTTGAGCGAGGCCCAGCGGGCGGTGATCTCGGCGCCGCACTACCGCCACGAGTTCCCCAAGGACCAGGAGGTCCGCGCCACCATCGCCGCCCGCCAGGCGGGCCGGTCGCAGTGAGGCGCGGCTCCTCGGCATCGTTCCCCCAACCCAGAGACCCATGAGAACCCATCCAGACCTCGGTATACTCATCCCCCGGGTGTACCTGCCCGGGCCGGACATCGACCTGCAGCGCTGGGCGGTCATCGCCGTCGACCAGTTCACCTCGCAGCCCGAGTACTGGGCCGAGGTGGAGCGCCTGGTGGGCGACGCCCCCTCCACCCTGCACCTGACCCTGCCCGAAATCCATCTCGACCAGCCGGGAGAAGCCGCCCGCATCGGGCAGATCCAGGCCACCACCCGGCGGTACCTCGAAGCGGGCATCCTGCGGCCCCGCGAGGGGCTGATCTACGTGGAGCGCCACCTGGAGGGCCGCACCCGCAAAGGCCTGATGCTGGCCCTGGACCTGGAGCGGTACGAGTACACCTCGGGGGCGGCCAGCCTCATCCGCGCCACCGAGGGCACCATCGTCGAAAGGCTGCCGCCCCGCCGCAAGATCCGCGCCGGCGCCGCCCTCGAACTGCCCCATATCCTGGTGCTCATCGACGATCCGGGGCGCACGGTGATCGAGCCGGTGGCGGCGGCCCGCGACCAATTGAAAAAACTCTACGACTTCGAGCTGATGTTCGGCAGCGGGCGTCTGGCCGGGTACGCCGTACCCGAAGCGGGACTGGAGGCCGGGGTGGTGGCGGGGTTGCGCGGCCTGGCCCGCGCCGCTGGCCCGGAGCCGATGCTCTTTGCGGCGGGGGATGGCAACCACTCCCTGGCTGCGGCCAAGGTGCTGTGGGAGGAGCTGAAACCAGCGGTGGGCCCGGACCACCCGGCGCGGTACGCGCTGGTCGAGGTGATCAACGTCCACGACGAAGGGCTGAGCTTCGAGCCCATCCACCGGGTGCTCTTCGGGCTGCGGCGGGATTTCTTCGCTTTTCTGCGGCAGGCCTGCGGGGCGCGCCTGCGCTGCACCGGGGTCGCCAGTGCGGCGGCCCTGATCGAGGCAGTGGCGGCGGCCCGCGACCAGGCGGGCCACACCATCGGCCTGGTCGGCGGGGGCAGCGAAAGCAGGTACTGTGTCGCGCAGATCGCCGACCCCAGCGCCAGCCTGCCTGCCGGCACCATCCAGGACCTGCTCGACGCCTTCCTGGCCGAGGGCGGGGCGGAGAAGATCGACTACGTACACGGGGAGGAGGTGACCGTGCGCCTGGGCAGTCAGCCGGGCAACCTGGGCCTCTGCCTGCCCCACCTGGACAAGGCCGACCTCTTCCGGACCGTGTTGCAGGACGGGGCCATGCCGCGCAAGACCTTTTCGCTGGGCGAGGCGCACGAGAAGCGTTTCTACATGGAGGCGCGCCAGATCGTTTTGTAGCAGGTAATCCCGCTTTTATGGCACAGGAGGCGTTTCAGCCGGGTGCTAGTTGTGCCCTGGCGAGCGCCCCCAGGGCCTGCGCCGCCGGATCGGCGCTCGACGCCAGCCTGCCGATCACCCCGAGTTGATCCTCGCGGGAGCGGTTCTGCCCCAGCTTGAACTTCCCCTCGATACGCGCGATCTCCAGCTCGAACCCCACAATGGCCGCCAGCAGTTTTTCCTGGTAATCGGAGGGCAATTCCCCCGACCAGGGTTGGGCCTGCCCGGCCTCGTAGGTGGCCGCCAGCCGGCCCACCAGGCCGGCGAGTTTCTCCTGGTCCTCGATCAGGCGCGGGGTGCCGTACACGTGTACGACCGCGTAGTTCCAGGTGGGCACCGCCGGGGTGGTGGCGTACCAGGTGGGCGAGACGTAGGCGTGCGGGCCGTGGAAGATGGCCAGGGTCTGGTGTTGGCCGTCGAAGGCCCGCCAGTGGGGATTGGCGCGGGCCACGTGGCCCAGCAGCACGCCCGGTGTTCCGGTGCGCTGGTCGAGCAACAGGGGCAGATGGGTGGCGAAGGGCGTCCCGTCCACGGCGCTGACCAGGGTGGCAAAGCTGTGGGCCTGGATGAAGGCGGCCAGAGCGGCGGGATCGGTGAGCTGAAAGACGTTGGGGATGTACATGGGTGGCAGTCCTGGCCGGGTTGTCGGGCGGTGGGGCGCGTGGTATTGTACCGGAGCGGCGGCAAGCGCCGTTCACGATAGCCAAAGGAGCCGGCCATGTCAAAAAGGGTCTGGGTGATCTGGAACGACCGCTACCATGCCCGCGAAACCTATCAGCCCCTCGCTGCCCGGCTCTTCGGCGGGGCGGGGTGGGATGTACATGCCAGCGAGGATATACGCGAGTTGCTGGCAGTTGCAACGCCGCCGGCGCTGGTGGTCAATTTCTGCGCCGGCCGCCCCGAGGGCCAGCCCGCCCTGAGCCCGGACGAGCAGCGACAACTGGCGGCGGCGGTGGTGTCGGGCATGGGCATGCTCTATGTCCACGCCGGCCTGACCCTCATCGAGGTGGATACCCCGCTGTACGAGCTGGCGCGGGGCCGCTTCGCCAGCCATCCGCCCGAGCAGTCGCCCGTCTCCTGCGCCGCCCTGCCGGGGGTCTCTCATGCCATCCTCAAGGGCATCGCGCCCTTCAGCGCGGTGGACGAACACTACTTCTGCCAGACTGCCCTCGAAGGGTCGCAGCCCTTCCTCTACACCACCTCTATCCATGGCACCGAGATCGGCGGTTGGGCGCACCAGCGCGGAGCCGGCCGCGTCGCCTGCCTGACCCCCGGCCATACCGCGGCGATGCTGGAGCAGATGGCCGGCCTGATCGCCAATGCCGCCGCCTGGTGTGCGGGGCAGGCCTGATATGGACAGGCTGCGGGTGGCCCTGGGCCTGTACACGGTATGCGAGGAGATGAAGGCCGACCTGGCGGGTACCCTCCGGCAGGTGGCGGGTATGGGATACGAAGGGGTGGAGTTCTACGGCGAGCCGGAGTACGAAGTGCGACAGGTGCGCGCCGCCCTCGAAGGGGCGGGCCTGGAACTGTGCGGCTGGCATATCGAGTGGCGCCACCTGCAGCCGGAGCGGTTGGAGCAGACCATGCGTTATCTGGAGGCGGTGGGCAACCGCGAGGTGATCGTGCCCTGTCTGGGGGGCCGCTGGCAGGTGGGCCACACCCTGGCCGAGGAGAGCCGGGCCCGCTGGGAGGCTTATGTGGCCCGGCTCAACCAGCTCAGCGACCGGCTGGCCGGTGCGGGGCTGCGGCTGGGGTACCACACCCCCGACCACGAGTTCCGCCTCTGCTACGAGGGCGAGCCGGTTTTTGCGCTGCTCTTCGACCACCTGGCGCCCCGGATCCTGATGGAACTGGACACCGGCAATGCCCTCGAGGGCGGCGCTGATCCGGTGGCCTGGTTAGAGCGGTACCCGCACCGCCCGCTGGCGATACACTGCAAGCCCTACTCGGCGTCGGCGGGTTTCGACGTGGCCCTCGGCGCGCCCGGAGACCTGAACGATTGGGCGGCGATCCTGGTGGCCTGCCGCCCGCGCCAGCCATGGCTGGTGGTGGAAAGCGAGTCGCGGGCCGGCACGGGCCTGGAGAACGCGCGGGCCGGTATCGAGGGGCTCAGGCGATTTTGCTGAAGAGCGCCGTCTACCAGTGGTTGTAATGGACCTTGGCCGCCTCGAAGCGCTCCTCCTGGGGCGGCGGGGCCAGCGGGTAACCGACGGGGATCAGGGCCAGGGGCACCACGTGTTCGGGCAGCCCCAGGAACTGCTGGAAGGCGGCGATGCGCGCCTGGTTGGGGTGCACGCCCGTCCACACGGCTCCCAGACCTTTGGCGTGGGCGGCCAGCAGCAGATTCTGCGTGGCGGCGGCGCAGTCCGAGGTCCAGTTGCCCGGATAGGGCTCGAGTTTCAGGTCGCCGCAGATCAGCACCGCCAGGGCCGCGTGGGCCGCCATGGCGGCGTTGGGGTGCAGGCTGGGGAGGCGGGCCAGCAGTTCGCGGTCGGTGAGCACGATGAACTGCCAGGGGCGTCCGTTGCCGGCCGAAGGGGCCTGCATGGCGGCGGCGAGCAACTCCTTGACAAGCTCCTCGGGCACGGATTTGTTCTGGTATTCGCGCACACTGCGGCGGGTGTGGATGGCGACCAAGGCGTCCATGGGCTACCTCCGGGGTGGCATTGAGGGACAACAAACCTGGCAGAGAAAGGCGAAACTCAGATGCGCAAGGTCAATACCCGCGACATCGCCGAAGAGGCGTGGAACTCACCCAAAGGCAAATTCGGCGGCGCCAGCCGGGAACTCTCGGTGGCCCTGGGGCGCAAACCGCGATCCACAGATCTGATACAGCGACATCCCTTCGATGTCGAGCTCTGCCGCATCCCGCCCGGCAAGATCGCCTTTCCGTACCACTCGCACAGCGCCCAGTGGGAGTTCTACCACGTGGTCGCTGGCGCCGGCCAGGTGCGCGATCCGCAGGGGCTCACCCCCATCGAGGTCGGCGACGCCTTCCTCTTCGAGCCGGGGGTGCCGCACCAGTTCATCAACGACGGGGCCGAGGATCTGGTCTTCTACGTGATCGCCGACAACCCGCTCGGCGAGTCGTGCCACTACCCCGACAGCAACAAGTGGATGGTGCGTTCCCCCGAGGCCCGCCTGATCCGCTCCGAGGGCCTCGACTATTACGAGGGCGAGGAGTGAGACCCGCTCAGGGCTGGTAGCAGCGGTCGATCTCCCGGCGGGCGATCTCCACGGCCCGGCGGGCATTGCCCACATCGCCGTGGACGGTGTACACGTCGCGCACGATGAATTCGGTCCGCACCCCGCGCGTGAGTTCCACGGTTTCGCGGATGTGGGCGGCCCAGGCTGGTTCGTCGAGGGTCTGGTCCACACTCAGGAAATTGGGGTCCGGCTTGCGCGAGAAGACGATCTCGCTGCCCTGCAGCGCCTCGGCCACAAAGGCCTGGTCGCACCAGCGGGGCACCGAGACCTTTTTGAGATTGGGCAGCCGGCGCACGTCCTCCCAGAAGGGATGGATGGGCTCGCAGCAGCCGTAGTAGAGCCGGCCCATGGGGGCGCAGGCGTCGCGGTAGTAGGGGAAGCAGAATTCGTGGTACATCTCCGGGGAGATGCCGATGCTCTCCTGGCTGTTGGAGCAGCCCCACATCTCCGACAACTGCGCCGGCCGGTCCTCGGGCTGGGGCATCTGGTTGGTGAAGTTGAAGCTGGAGCCGAAGCTGACCTGGTTGCCGGTGTTGGCCCGCAGCAGGCCCTCGGATTCGGCCCAGCGCATCATACGCAGGGCGTTGTCGCGCAGGTAGGCCATCAGCCGGTGCACCTCGTCGGGTTGGTCGTACATGGCCACGAAGAAGGCCTCCATGCCCATCAACTCCACCACCCGGTGGGTGAGCATGGCGCAGCCGTAGACCCCGGTGCGGATGGTCACCGGCAGCAGGTCGCCGAGCAGGTTGTCGAGGAAGGCCTTCCAGGCCAGGGTGCCCTCGCGGTCCACGCTGCACCGGGCCGGCTTGAGCAGCTCGAAATCGCGCTTGAGATCCTTGATGGGATGGCTGAACTCGTACCCGGTGGGCACGCCCTGGGCGTCCTGCACCCGGCGGATGGGGATGTGCACGCCGAGTTCGTCGATCTCCACCTTCCAGCCGATGTCGAAGGTGTCGGGCATCACCTTGTCGTCGCCGATCAGGTCGTGGTTGCGCAGATTGCGCAGCAATTGTCCCTCGATGGACCGGCCCGTGGGCGTGGTGCAGCGGAACACCGATTCGGGGAAGAAGTCGCGGTCGAAGGTGCCGGTCTCCACGATGATGGGCGGGCGGGTGTTGGGCCGGTTGTCATTGAGGTCGTACCACATCTGCTTGCGCGCGGCCGTCAGCGGCAGGGCCGCGATCTCGGCCTGCCGGCGGGCCAGTTCGCGCAGGTAGCTGCGCTCGTGTTCGGGAAGCTGCCATTCCATCGTGCTCTCCTCGTCGGTTGGGCGCCCCGCCACCGTCCTCTCGGGGGTTAAATAGTCATGTAGTAAAGTGCCCCTGCGGCTGGCGGCCCCAACCAGCCAACCTCCACCCCTTCCAAGGAGCAAACACCAATGGCCATCAAGATTGTCACCATCTGCGGCAGCATCCGCCCCGGCAACTACACCTCGATGGCCCTGGAACTGGTCAACGACGAGTTCCGCCGCGCCAGCGAGGTCGGGTTGCACACGGTGGACCTGAACACCGTGGACCTGGCCTTCCCCGGCAGAGAACCCAAGGATCAATCGGTCGAGGCCTTCCGCGCCGCCGTGGACGCCGCCACCGGGGTGGTCTTCGCCACCCCCGAGTACCACGGCAGCTTCAGCAGCCTGACCAAGCTGGCCATCGAGAACCTGGGTTTCCCCAGTGTGCTGGCCGGCAAACCCGTGGCCCTGCTGGGGGTGGCCGCCGGGCAGATCGGGGCGATCAAGTCCCTGGAGCACCTGCGCAGCGTCTGCTCCCATGTGGGGGCCCTGGTGCTGCCGGCGCTGGTATCGGTGGCCCGGGTGCAGGAGGTGTTCGACGAATCCGGCAAGTGCCTGGAGCCGCAATCCGAGAAGCGCATCCGCGGCGTGGCCCGCAACCTGCTCGACTATATCCACGGGGCCGTCTGCCCCAAGGTGGTGCTCGAGGCGATGATGCGCGAACAGGCGGCCTGAGAGGGCGGGGCAATGGCGCTGGATACCTGGCCGCAACTGCTCTGTCTCGACCTGGACGATACCATCATCGCCTATACCGAGGGGGCCGAGGCGAGCTGGCGGTTCCTGTGCGAAAAATACGCGGCCAGGACGCCGGGGCTGGGAGCCGAAACCTTTGGCCGCGCCACCGACGAGGTGCGCGCCTGGTACTGGAGCGATCCGGAGCGCCACCGCCAGGGCCGGCTCGACCTTTTGGCGGCGCGCCGGCAGATCCTTGCGTTGACCTTTGCCCGGCTGCAGCGGCCCCTGCCCGATTGGGCCGAGGAGATGGCCGCCGAGTACACCACCAGCCGCGAGCAAGGGGTCCAGCCTTTTCCCGGAGCCCTCGAGGCCCTGGCGCGGCTGCGGCGACAGAGCCGGCACCTGGCCCTGATCACCAATGGTCACCCGCGGGCCCAGCGTCACAAGATCGACCGGCTGGCCCTGGCGCCTTTCTTCGATTACATCCTGGTCGAGGGGGAGTTCGGGGCGGGTAAACCCGACGAACAGGTCTACCGCCACGTGTTGGCGTATTTCGGGGTGGAGGCCGGGGCGGCGTGGATGGTGGGCGACAATCTCGAATGGGACGTGGCGGCCCCCCAGCGCCTGGGCATGGGGGGGATCTGGGTGGATTATGCCGGCAAGGGTCTGCCGCCCGGCAGCAACACCCGGCCGGACCGGACCATCCGCCACCTGGCCGAACTGTTGCCGGCCTGATCGGGCTGGCCGCGGCCCGATCAGGCCGGCAGGTTCAGGCGGTGGCCGGGACCGCGGCGGTCTGGCGGCCGCGGTAGAGGTCGGCGCATTGCCGGCAGATGCCCTGGGCCGGCCGCCAGGCGGGGAAGTGCTCCTGAATCCGCCGCACCAGGACCGGTGACAGGCTTTCGGGATCGGGTTCGAAGCTGTACGAGGGGAAGGTGCACAGCGGACAGCGCCGGTCCACCAGCTGCGGCAGGCCGAGGGCCTGCACCGGGTCGCGGGCGCAGGCCACCAGCTGGGCGTGGGTGAGATCCGTCCCGTCGAAGAAGCGGGCGAAGTGTTCTTCGGCACCGGCGCCCAGCATCGGGAAGGCGCGGGCGAAGTCCAGCAAGCGGCGCTGGCGCACCCGGTCGGGGGCCCGTCCCTCGCGGGTCAGGCGGCCGTCGATGGTGGTATCCCAGAGCACGCGGTAGCGGTCCTGCACCATCCGGTGGGCCATGCCCTCCTCGGGGATCTTCAGCGCCGGCTCGTAGCCAAAGGCCGGGTCGAGCATGTCGGCCAGGTGCAGGACTTCGTGGCGCAGAAAGCCCAGCAACTGGTCGGGGACCAGCAGGGATTCGGGCCGCAGCTGCAGGCCGATGGCGCGCCCGGTGGCCGGATCGGGGCTGACGAAAAGCTCGGCCCCTTCCTCCTTCTTGTTGCGGGCCCGGACCACGGCGCAGCGGCGGACCTGGGCCAACACGAGCGGGCGTTCTGCCAGCGCTTCCTCCACGGGCTGGCACATCCCGAGGCGCTCGAACCACTGGCCGTGAAAGGTGCAAAAGGCCCGATCCCTCTCGTCGGCCTCGCCCAGTTCGTAGAGCTGGTCCCTGACCCGGCGGAATTCACCTTCGTCCGGGTGGCCGGCCACGGCCCGCAACACCACCTCCTCGACCAGGCGGGTCTCGTAATCGACGCGCAGTTGCCTCACGCGTCCTCCTCCGGGTCTTCGATCTCCAGCAACTCCGACTCGTTGCCGCAGGCCATGGGCACGTTGTCCGGCTCGGCGGGCCGCAGTTCGAGGTGCGAGGGCCCGAGGGGCAGGTCCAGCAGCCGGCACTCCGCCTCCAGGAACGCGGCGCAGATCCGGCCCAGGATGCCGTAGAAACCGTCGTCCTCGCGGGCCAGGCGGTGGCCAAAGGCCGACCCGAAGCGCCCCAGGTGATCCCGGAGGAAGAGGCGCTGGGCCTGGGTGGTCTGCTCCAGCATATCCTCGTCCTCCGCCTCGAGGGCGTAGGCCTCCTTGCGGCAGAGGAAGGCGAGGAACTCGCATTCACAGGCGATGTGGTCCACCCGCTGGTGCTGCCGCTGGTCCAGCTCCAGACCAAAGGCGCGGAAGAAGCCGGAGATATCGGCCATCTCCTGGGGCTGGAGGAAGAGGGCGTCGGTGCCGTACTCGGTTTCGTACGGGGGCACCGGCCCGCGGGAGGTGTGCCCGAAGAGCAGGCGGAAACGCAGGGGCAGGGCCTGCACCGCCTGCGCCTCGGCGGCCAACTGCCGAACCTGTTCGGCCAGCTCCGGACCGATCAGGTAGGCCGCGGCGGCCAGGGCGGAACTGCCCTGGGCCGAGGCCAGACGTTGGCTCACTTCCGGGCCCGGGGCGCACAGCCCCAGGGCCAGGGCTTCATAGAGCATGCTGCGGCAGAGGGCCAGCTCCAGGGCAGGCACTTCGACCAGACTCATCGGTTCCTCCTCAGATGGAGTTCAGGCGATCCGCCGGCCGCACGTGCACCGGCTCGTCGATCTGGGTCCGGAACAGTTCCTGCCCCCGCTTGCCGAAGGCGATGATGGTGTCGTTGTAGATGGTCACCGGTTTGCCGCGCAGCTCCCCCTCGTAGATCTTGGGGCCTTCCTCGATCTCGTAGCGGAAGATGATGCGGTTGGAGCGGCGGAAGAGCTGCAGCACGGCCAGCAGTTCGCGGTCGGGATGGGTGTAGCGCTCGATGGCGTGGTCCACTCCCGGGCCGAACATCTGGTAGAGGTGCTGCTTGGGCACCCAGCGGGGCGGGATGTAGAAGCCGTTGGGCTCGGTGCCGAACTGCGGGTACAGGGGCAGGGCCACCTTGGCCACCTTGATCATATAGTAGAGCGGGTGCTGGCGATCCTCGGCCCAGGCCCCGTCCTTTTCCATCTTCACCAGACCCTGCATACGGATCTGGCCGATACAGGCGGCCATACAGCGGGTCTCCATCGGCTCGCCCTCGCTCTCGGGGTCCGATCCCTCGACGCGCGGGTAGCAGCCGATACACTTCTCGGAGATCCGCGTGTTGCCGCGATACATGACCTTTTTGTACGGGCAGGCCTCGACGCATTTGCGGTAGCCGCGGCACTCGGCCTGGTCTACCAGCACGATGCCGTCTTCGGGGCGCTTGTAGATGGCCTGGCGCGGACAGGCGGCCAGGCAGGCCGGGTACGAGCAGTGGTTGCAGATGCGGGCCAGGTAGAAGAACCAGCTATTGTGCACCGGCAGGCGCTCGCCGCCGTCCATCTTGTAGTCGTCGCGCTGCCCGCGTTTGCCGACCGGGTTGTCCTCGTAGAGGTTGGGCGAATTCCATTCCTCATCGGTGGGCAGGTAACCCAGGACCCGCGAGCTGTCGGGTTTGAGCGAGGTCTCGCGGCCCTCGAAGACCGTCTTGCCGGCGAACTCCCCGTACGGCTTCTGCGGGTCGTCGCCGGCCCCGCCCTGCCACACCTGGCCGCCTGGATTGGACTCCTCCAGCAACTGCAGGGTCTTCATGTCCCAGTGGTGGGGGTACCCGCCGTACGGTTTGGTCTCCACGTTGGCCCACCACATATGCTCCTGGCCCTTGTTGAAGGTCCAGGTCGACTTGCAGGCCATGGTGCAGGTCTGGCAGGCGATGCAGCGGTTGATGTTGAAGACAAAGGCGAACTGCCGCTCAGGGTACGCCGCCTCGTAGGGATAACTCATCTGGCGGCCCAAGTGCCAGTTGTATACCTGTGGCATCATTCACCTCCTTGCTGTGCCGGTTGGGGCATCTCGATTTCGAGCAACTCCATCTCGCGCATATCCTGTTCCTCTTCACTGTCCACGTCCTGGTCCTCGTCCACCCACACGAAGCGTCCCCAGAGGTCGGCGCATTCGCCGACGATCCGGGTGACCTCCTCCTCCCCCAGGGCCAGCAGCGCCTGGTGCGCCCCCTGGTAGAAGGGTTTGCGGAAGAGGTCGAGGATCTGCACGGCCGGGTGGCCCAGGCGGGCGAACTCCTCGGCAAAGACGTAGGCCATCTCGCGGGTCGATTCCAGATCGCCGGGCAGGGTCACCCCGACGAACATCATGGGGTCGGTGGCATCGGGTTCATGGAGGGGCATAATCAGCCTTTCTGCACGCTGACCAGCTCGCCGGCCAGGTAACGCTTCATGAACTCACTCTCGTTGTCCGGGGTGAAACCGGTGGTGGCCACCGCCCAGATGCCCACCCCGCCCATGCCGCCGTCCTCGGCCTTGGTCACCCGCACCAGGGCCTCCTTGGGCACGGTGTTGATGCCGTGGTTGTCGGCCTCGCCGCCAAAGAGGAAGCCCACGGCGGCCTTGGACTTGTGGAAGAGGGTGTCGGTCTGGTGCATGGGCATGTGCCAGTTGCGCGTCAGCGACTGCTGCGAGCCGTAGCGCAGGTTGGACTGGTACCCGGTGTTCTCGGACAGCGCCCGGCCGTCGGGCCGGGTCTCGTGGGCCCGCACACTCTTCTCGGTGGCGATGAAGGGCCCGTGTTTCATCATGATGATGTTGTACGGGTAGGCGTGGTTGTACTTCACCCGCAGCATACAGCGCGAGACCCGGTAGAAGAAGTCGTCCGGGTTGGCCCCCACGTAGGGCCGGTCCGCCGGGTTGGCGTCCACGTATACGTAGTCGCCATCGGCGATGCCCAGGTCGCGGGCCGCCTGGGGATTGAGGTGCACCTGGTGCTCGCCCACACACGGCGCGCGTTTGTCCAGGCGGTAGGGATCGCCGAAGTTGGAATCGAAGACCATGTGCCAGTCGACATTGGACCAGCCGCTGTGCACCCGGTGCCGGGTCTTGGGGGTGAGGCAGAAGAACTGGAAGCCCTTCTTCCAGAGGAAATTCTCGGTTTTCTTCACCTCGCCCCAGCCCATCTTCACGTTGAGGATGGTGCGCTCGTCCCAGTGCTCGACATCGTGCGATAGCCCATAATCCTCGGGGCGGATATAGGGGTTGGTGCTGACGATGACGTTGGGCAGGTACGGGGTGGCTTCGGGGCCTTCGCGGTGGACGATGAAGTTCTCGCCGTATTCGATGGCCTCGGGCACGTCGGCATAGGCGTGCAGGCGGCCGGTGTCGGTGAAGAAGGGCACCTGGTCGTGGATCTGCTCCCAGAAGGCGATGCGCGGATAGGTGCGGAAATTCATCAGGCAGCCGCCGGAGGGGCCGTGTTTGCCGGCCATGATATCGTCCAGGTTGTAGCCGGCGGTGGTGGTGCTGGTATCCAGCAGGCGCTGGATGTAGATGTTGCGATTGCCCTCGTGTTCGAACTTGAAGTAGTCGTGGAAACGGCTGTCGCCGGTGACCTCACCCAGGGCCTTGGCGATATTGGCCAGGATGGTGAGATCGTCCTTGCTGTCGAAGACCGGCGGGATGCCGCCCTTCCAGATTTGTAAGAAAGGATTGGAACAGGAGGCGGTGACCTCCAGGCCCTCGAACTCCAGCCACGAGTTGGCCGGCAGGGCGATGTCGGAGTATTCGATGGAGGCGGTCATCTGCACGTCTATCGAAAGGATCATCTCCACCAGGGGATTGGTGTTCTTGATCATCTCGTACACGTGTTTGGCGTTGTTGATCAGGTTGACGTTGGTGAAGAGGATGGCCTTGGAGGGGGTGGGCATGTGGGTCTGCCCGGTGAAGTTCTTGCGCCCGAATTTGGGCGTCTCCACGATCAGGGCCTTGTCCCCGTGGTTCCAGTAGGCCGTCTCCTCGTCCTTGGTGTAGGCGTGGGCCTTGACCGCCTTGCCGTCGGCCTTGGGGTCCAGGTTCGGCTCGAAGGGATCCTCGGCCACCCAGCCTTTGAAGCCGGGGCCGGTCCAGGGCGAACCCTGGAAGAGGGCGGCCTTGTAGTTGCCCGCCCAGGTGTACAGGCCGGCGCCCGGTTTGCCGAGATTGCCGGTGAACATGATGGGCAGGTACGCGGCGCGGTTCATCTCCGTGGCGTGGAACCAGTGGTTGATGCCCTCGCCCTGGTGGATGGCCGCCGGCTTCATGGTGTAGAGGTCCTCGGCCAGCTGCTCGATGAGATCCTTGGGCGCCGAGGTGATATCGACCACGGTGTCCAGGTCGTAGTCCCGCAGGTGCAGCTTGTAGAGGGACCACAGGGTGGCGACCTCGACCTCGGTGCCGTCCACCAGCTTCACCTTGAACTCTCCGTCCAGGGCCGGTTTGATGCCGGCCTCGTCCAGGTGGGTGCCCACCTCGTCGCGGGTGAGGGCGCGGGGGGCGTTCTGCGCCTCGTCCCAGACGACGAAGTCGCCTAGCTTCTGGTATTGCTCCTGTTTGAGGCCCTGCTCCTTGAAGGAGGCGCCCTCGGGTTTGAGACCGGGCTGGTAGTTGGGGAAGATCTCGTGGGCGTGCAGCCGCTTGAGGTTGTCCTTGCGCACCAGCAGCGGGAAGTCGGTGAATTGTTTGATGAAGGTTTCATCGTACCAGCCCTTGTCCATCATCAGCCTGGCGACCCCCAGCCACAGGGCCGCGTCGGTGGCCGGGCGGATGGGGATCCAGTAGTCGGCCTTGGTGGAGGGTGGGCCGTACTCGGGGGCGATGACCACGATCTTGGCGCCCCGCTCCATACACTCGATGAACCAGTGGGAATCGGTCATCTTGTTCTCGACCAGATTCTTGCCGTCCATGATGATGAGCTTGGAGAAGCGCAGGTCGTTGAAGTCGCAGTCGGCCGCCTGCAGGCCGTGCACCCAGGGCTGTCCCGGGGCCTGGTCGCCGTGCCAGGTGTAGTTGGACCAGTTGCGCCCGGCCATGGCCTTGTCGTGCTCCACGCCGCGCACGTGTACATCCAGCAGGGCCAGGGAGTTGTTGAGGCGGTACATGCCGTACTTGCCCATCACCCCCAAAAGGCCCATGCCGCCGCGCATCTTGATGGTGCGCGTGCCGGCGCCCTGGGTCGCCTTGACCATCTCGGGCTGGTAGCCCTGCGAAAGCAGACGCTGCTGGCCCACCTCGCCGCTGTCGTTGGTGGCGATGGCCTTCAGGCCGCTGGCGATATCGTGGAAGACGTCGTCCCAGGAGATCTGCACGAACTCGTCCTCGCCGCGCCGGTCGAAGAGATACTTGCTGCGCAGTTCAGGGGTGAGGAAGGGAAAGCCGTCGTCGGCCCAGGCCTTCCAGCCTTTGCGCACGATGGGATGGCGCAGCCGGTACGGGCCGTAGAGCACCCGGTGGAAGGTGTAGCCTTTGGCGCACTGCCGGGGATTCCAGTTGACGGTGGCCTTGTTGCCGTAGAGGTCGGCGTAGTCCTGGTAGTCGTAGGTGGACCCCAGGCGCACGACCACGCCGTTGCGCACGTAGGCGCGCACCCGGCAGGCGTGGGTGTCGTTGGGCGAGCAGACCCAGTCGAATTTGCCGTCGTAGCGGAACTGGTCGCGGTAGATCTGCTCCCAGTCGCGGTTCACGGTGCCGGCCAGCGGGTTCTCGCCGGGCACGGCGGCCAGCAGGCGGAAGGAGGGCACCAGCGCCGCTCCGCCCACCCCCACGCCCATCCAGCGCAGAAAGGCGCGCCGGGGAATGTCCTGTCTCGAGTTTTCGTCTTTTGCCATGGCGCCTGTTGTCCTTGTTTAGGGAGCCAGTTTTAATTCCTGCCAGATGGTCACCGATTTCTTGCCGTTCCGATCGCCCTGACTGCCGTTCCACAGCGCAAAACCCACCGGCACCATGCCGCCCGGCTTGAGCACCACCCCCTCCTTGCCCTTGGGCTTGAAGGTGCGGCGGAAGACCACGTGATAGCTGTTGCTCTGGTACACCCCTTCGGCCACCACCTCCTGGTCGAAGCGCGGGTGGGCCTTGAGGGTGCCCTGGCCCTGGGCCTGCAGGTCTTCAGCGGCGTTCTTGCGCGTCGGGTCGGAGACGATGTTGCCGGCGCCCCAGCCGGTGACGAAGGTGGGGTCCGACTCCAGGGTGAGGGCATGGCGCATGGGCTGTTCGAGCGGCGACTTGAGCAGGTTGGGATAGGAGTCGATGCCGATGTTGGGATACACGGTCTCCAGGTCCTGGAAGGCGACCTGGTCGGCCTGGCGCTCGGATTTCCACATCCAGATGTTGACCAACTGCCCCAGGCTGCCCATGCCGAAGAAGGGCGGCTCCGGGGTGAGGGCGAACTGCACCGCCGCCGCGTCGCGGAAGTCCTGGGTGCGGATGGCGGTGTGGTCGTAGGTCTCGTCGTGCCACTCCAGCAGCACGGCCAATTCCTTGCCGTCGTGCAGGGCCCGCACCGTGACCTCCTCGGTGCGGTCGTCGCGCCACCACAGGGGCATCAGATGCAGGTTGACGGGATTGGCGAGCCGCCATTCGCCATCGTCGGGATGGCTGGGCAGCGCCTTCACCCGCGCGGCTTCGATGCCGAACTTGAGCATCTCGTTGCGCTGCCGCTGCCGCGGGCTGGACATGGCCAGCACGTAATGCGTCAGGGCCCAGGCGTCGGCACCGGGGGCCCAGTCGCTCATCGGCATCGGGGTGCCGGGCAGGCCGGCGACGATGCGGCGGTACACATCCTGCGGCGAGGGGTTGCCCTTGTAGATGCCCCGCGACAGGTCGCGCGGCTTGGTGGGAAAGCCGTCGCTGTCGATCTGTTTGGTCTGGCCGTCGCCCTTGCCGGTGGCGCCGTGGCAGCCGGCGCAGCCCTGGGTGAAAAGCTCGGCGGCGTGCTGCTGGGCGGCCTCGTCATAGGGCGGTTCGGGGGGCACCTCGATCACGCCGGTGCCCGGGCCCCCGTCGGCGGGGGGCGGTGTGGGGGCGCCGTACTCGAGGGGGTGGTCGGCCAGGGTTTTGATATAGTGCACCAGACCCCAGCGCACCTCCTCGGAAAGGCCGGGCCACGAGGGCATGGCCGAGCCGGGCATACCCCGCGAGATCACGCCAAAGAGATCCTCGTCGGTGGGCACCTGTTCCCAGGTGGAGACCAGACGGTACTGGGCCTTGACGAAGTTGCGCGGTTTGGGGTAGAGCAGATAGGCCGCCGGCCCGTCCCCCTGCCCGGCGGCGCCGTGACAGGGGGCACATTGCAACTGAAAGACCTGCTTGCCCTTTTCGATCAACTGGGGAGTGGCCGGCAGGGGCTGGCCGGCCTGGGCCACCGCCACCGTTGCCATCCAGATGACCGCGGCGGCTCCCAGTCTCAGTCTTGGTTTTATCATCTCGCTTGCTCCTCGCTCGGCGCGCGGTTGATGCCGCGCGGACGGGGGGATGGACCTGGATGGAGGTTCACTTGGACAGGGTGAAGTTGGCGCTGGCCGGGGTGTCGCCGACCGTGACTTCCTGGGTCTTGGTGCCCAGGTACTCGTGCCAGACCTCGACGACGTATTTGCCGGCGGGCACGTCCTTGATCTCGAAGCTGCCGTCGGCGGCGGTGACGGCGAAGTAGGGATGAGGGGTGACCACCACGTACCCGGCCATCCAGGGGTGGG
>JADZBP010000015.1 GCA_020852055.1 Candidatus Latescibacterota bacterium | reverse complement strand
TATATCGCGACCGCCTGCCCCGCATCGGGATCGTGGGCTTTCACCGGGAAGGACAGGGTCTGCCCTTCTTCGACGCTCTGGGACTCGATCGGGTCCAGCACCGGGGGCTGGCCCAGCTCGGGCGGCGCAGCGGGCGAGGGCAGGGTCTCAGGGAAAGGCGGGTACACCTCTGCGGAACCCGGCGGCGGGGGCTCGTACAGCGCGGATTCGGGCGGGAACACGATCTCTTCCCCTGGTGGGGCGGTCAAGGCATTGGGATCATCTTCGGGCACCGCCGGAGGCTCCGGGGCTTCCACCACCACCACCACCGGAGCAAGGGCCTCGGCTTCGGGAAGGAAGGCATCACTGGGCAACTCGAAAATGGGGAAGTCACTGACTTCGCCCTCCGGCGGTAGTCCGAAACCTGTGCCATCAGGGGTAGGCAATTCGTCGCTGGCATAGGGGGTCGCGTCAGGGGGGGTGTCCGGTGGCGACCCGAAGTCAGTCTCCGGCAGCACAATGCTTGGGGCACCTGATGGCAGTTCGGTCTGCGCCGCCAAGAACCGTGGGGCGCATAATCCCAGGGTAATAATGGTCACGATACAGATCGATCTTCTCATACCGCCATCTCCGTGCGCTGGGTGCTTGGTGTCGGATTGCCTGGGAGAATCTGCCCTTCGCTCTTCGGCAGCCATGTGCGGATTCCTCATCTGGGTACCCCCGCGATTGTTCCGAAGGCAGGGATCGGGTTGTTCTTGCCGGTTTCGATCCTGACCTGGGCGTAGGCGATATTCCACGTGGTCCCGTTTCTTGTCACACTGAAGGTGTAGAGGTTTTTTGGTCCCTCGGCGCCCAAGACGATCTCTCCCTTGCCGTCCGGGGTCAGGACGTCACCGATGGCGGGCCAGCACGCGTGGTCCAAAACCATATACGCCACCTGCACTCCTTCGGAGGAGAAGATGGCGATGCCCGGGGATGACGCCCCGGGGCCGGCGGGGTGGGCGACGGCGATCTCGGCCTTGCCATCCCCATCCAGATCCCCCACTGCCGGCCGGGTCTCGCCCGTGAAGATGGTGTTACCCACACGCACTGTCAGCCAGCCCTTGAAGACGTAACCCTGGGGCGAGCTGCCGAAAACCCCCACCCTGCCACCGCCGCCCTCTCGCAGGCCCACGACGACCTCGGCCTTGCCGTCTCCGTCTAGGTCGCCCACCGCCGGCCGGGTCTCGCCGTTCAACCTGTTGTAATCCGACTGCGAATCCCACTGCGGGACCCGGAGGGCTCCTTTTTCTTTCAGCTCAGTCCCCTCCCACCCAAAAACCGGGAGGGCACCCCAGCCCCCCCTTCCCAGGCCCACGACGATCTCGGCCCTGCCGTCCCCATTCAGGTCGCCCACCGCTGGCCGGGTCTCCCCGTTATATGCGTTGTAGGCCGGCCAATTTACCTGCGCGGTCTTGGTCCAGCCACCGGTTGGCGAGTAAACCGCCAGTTGGCCGGCGCTGCCGCAGCCGCCGCCGACCACGAACTCGCTGAGTCCCACACCATCCAGGTTGCCGATCGCCGGACGAGTGTTCCCCTCGCCCTGGAGGAAAGCGCCAAACGCGGCGGGCAGCGTCTGCGCGTGCTGAAAGCCATTGGAGCCGCTGAAGGTCTGGAAGGCTGGCGAGGAAAGCCGAGGATATTTACGCCGGATCTCCACGCCTGCTGCTGGTCCCGTGAAGGAGGGGACCATGCCGACGAACGTCGGTACGCTAAACGTGTAGGTGGCTGCTACCAGCTCCCCGTCCTTGTATACTGGCTGGATACGGATGGGCGGATAGGGGGGGAAGACTGGCTTTGGACCATCGGGAGAGACATAGAAGCTCTGTTCCTGATTGGCATAGGTCGGCACCATGGTCCTATCTCTACTTCCCCCGACGACCAGATCGGGGTACCGGTTCGAGATCACGGAAATGGCTACGCTCTTGGCGACGGGGGTGGTGAAAGGTATTTGGGCCTGGAAGTAGACCGTATAGGTCCCTGCCTGGTCGAAAGCCGGCGTCCACTCAAATACATTGATCCCCCCACCTGCGCCCCTGGGAGCGTTTGCTAGAACAGGAAACGCATTCACAGGTTGCCCGGTGGTGGGGTCAGTCGCCTTGGCGGTAAGTCTTATGCCCATCCCTTGCTTGACAGCCAGGGGACTGGTGGGAACGGAAAGGATGGCAGGTGGGTTACAGATCGTCAGGCCTACCGTGGCCGTCGCCGACCCACCCTGACCATCGCTGAGGGTGTAGGTGAAGGAGTCTGTCTCGAGAGCGGGGTTGGTGTTTGCCGCCAATGGTGCCAAGGTGCTGGTGTATACCACCTTGCCGTCGGCGATCGCCGCCGTGCCCTTTGCCGGCGTCGACACCGAACTCACCACCAGGGCATCGCCGTCCACGTCGCTGTCGTTGGCCTTCACCTCGATGGTCACCGACTGGCCCCGGGCGACTATTGCCGCGTCGTTGTTGGCCACCGGCGGGTCATTCACCGGGAGGATGGTCACATCCACTCTGGCCCTGGCGATGGCGCCTGTGCTATCGCGGACCAAATAGGTGAAGCTGTCCGAACCATAGAAGTTGGTGGAATACGGGGTGTAGATCACCGTCTGGTTGGTAGTAGGGATCGTTGTCCCTCGCGATGCGCCACTCGCCCCCACCACGTATAGGGAGTCCCCTTCCGGATCCGAATCGTTGGCCAGCACCGCGATGTCGATGGGGGTGCCTTCGTTGGTGGTCACCGCGTCGTCGCTGGCCACTGGCGGCTGGTTGGGGGGGGGAGACAGAGTCCGCGCGGAGATTATTGCGTTCGCCGCCCCACCATGGCCGTCGGAGATGGTGTAAAAGATCTCGAAACCTCCGCCTGCTGACCCAAAGAGCGACCATCTGCCCTTGTACATTTCGCCGGGGCGGGGATCATTAGCCCAAATAGCAGTCACCCACAGGGAGTCGCCATCTACGTCGCTGTCGTTGGCCATCGGGTTGAAGATCGCCCCCATCTCATGGGCGAAGCTGTCGAAGGCAAGCGAGTCGTTTGTCAGGTTGATGAGAAGCTTCTTGTCCGCGGGGACCCAAACCGTGTCGTCCTTGGCCGCCGGAGGATCATTTACCGCGGTGATGGTCACGTCCACTCTGGCCGTGGCAGTGCCACCTTTGCCATCACTGATCGTATAGGTGAAACTGTCCGGGCCATTCAAGTTGGCATTGGGGGTGTAACGCACCGTCTGGTTGGCAAGGATGACCACCGTCCCTTTCGCCCCCTGAGTCACCGCCGTCAGGCTCAACGCATCCCCGTCGGGGTCCGAATCGTTGCCCAGCACCGCGATGTCGATGGGGGTGTCCTCGTTGGTGGTCGCCGCGTCGCTGTTGGCCACCGGCGGCTGGTTAGGCGGAGGAGACAAGGCCGCGACCTTGGAAACCCGGTTCGCCCCGAATTCGGCGACATAGAGGTTGCCGCTGAGATCAAAGGCCAGACCGTCCGGCTGGGAAAATCCCGTGCCGATGTTGGTCTTGGCGCCGGATGCACTCACCTTCCAGATGCTCCCGGAGTTGTAGTCGGCGACGTAGAGATCGCCGTGGGCATCGATGGTGACCCCCAGCGGCAATCCCAGGCCGGTGGCAACCACCACCGGCGATCCGCCTCCGGCAGGCACGCGCAGCAGCGCGTTGGTCGCCCGGTTTCCTACGTACAGATTCCCTCCCGGGCCGAAGACCAGCCCGTCGGGGTTGCTAAAGCCGCTCGCATAGAGCGCGGGGCTGCCGCCGCGGGGAATCCGGTAGACATACCCGGCCCCAGAGGAGACATAGAGGTCCCCATTGGCATCCGAGGTCACGCCAGTGGGAGAAGCCACGGAACCGGCGGCAGAGGCGATGCCACCGGTGATCTCGAGCACCTGGTTCCCCGTATACAGGCAGACGAACAGGTGCCCAGAGACAGGGTCGTAGTAGGGGCCTACGTACCCGGCAGAAATATCCTGCAAATCCGCCACCAGGGTCGGGGAGCCGGTTGGGCTTATTCTGATCACCCTGCCGTCATCCCTCCCCATCGTATAGACATTGCCGGCGGCATCTGTCGATACGCCCCGGGCTCCCGTAATACCCGAGGCGAAGGTGGACACCACATAGCCGGGCACTGCGGGCAGTCCCAGCGCCAGCGCCGGCCACATCGCCAGCAACACGAGGACGAACCCAACTTTCCTGATCGCTGCCATCGCGAAAAACCTCCACATGAATGGCCTTTTGATCCTTTTATTTCCCCAGCAACATGCCTTATATATTCCTGGACAGTTCAACCCCGGCTGAATCTCCTGTCCATCATCGCCGTGTCGGCCCGGGCCACCAACTCCTCGAAAGAGCAGGGCCGCTCCGGGTCGAAGTGGGCCAGGCCCACCTGCACCCGCAAGGACTGGTCCCCCACCTGCGCGTTGTGCGCTGCCAGGTTCTGCTGCAAGCGTTCCAGTGCAATCGCGGTTTCGACCAGATAGATATGGAGAGCAGGCGTTTTCATCTCGGGTCGGACTATTGCAAGGCCCGTGCCCACAGCCAGCCCCCCAGCCTTGGCCAGCCGGCCTTTGAGGGCTGAAACGCGCGGCACCGTGTCTGGGTTTGGGGGGATTAATGCTTGTGAATCAAGGAGCTAAGCGAAGAAAACAGCTCGGACCAACAGGCTGTGGCGGGGGGAAAAGAAAAAACGCAGCCGCTGGCGAGGAGACCAGCGCGGTCCTACTGTGGGTCTTGAACGAGGGAAAATCCCAATAGAATCCCAATACAGTCCCAATGGAATCCCAATAGAATCCCGATAGCACTATCCTGAAGGCAGGCGGTACCGCCGCCAGCGGCGCTCTCCTTCCAGCTCTACTGCACCTTGGGCGCTGAGCTTCCGCAGCAGGTACCTGGCTTGTTCCAGGCTGATGCCGAGCAGGTCGCGGCATTCGCTGTTGCCGATACTGCCATGGTCCCGCACATAGGCCAGGATTCGCTCCTCCTCATGGGCCGGACGGCCAGCGGCTGGACCTGGAAGCGGAGCCGAGGCCTGGGCTGATTCGGCTCCAGGGCGGAACTCGACGAAACGCAGGTGCTCGGGCCGGATCAGGGCGCCCCGGCTGCGGATCAACGCATACTCCACCAGGTTCTTCAACTCCCGCACGTTGCCAGGAAACTCGTGACCCTCCAGCATGGCCAACGCCTCTCGGCTCAGGCCAGCCGGCTCCCGCCCCATCTCCGCCGCGTAGCGCCGCAGGAAATGGTCCACCAGCAACGGGATGTCCTCCCGCCGGCTCCGCAGCGGCGGCACCGCCACCGTGAAACCCGCCAGCCGGAAGTAGAGATCCTCCCGGAAACGGTCCTGCGAGATCAGGCTGGTCAACTCCTGGTTGGTCGCCGCCAGGATCCGCACGTCCACCGCCCGCTCCTGGCTGCCTCCCAGCGGGGTCACGGTCCCCGTCTCCAGGGTGCGCAAGAGCTTGGCCTGCAGCTCCGGCGGCAGATCGCCGATCTCGTCAAGGAAAAGGGTGCCCCCGTGGGCCTGAGCGAAATAGCCCCGGTGCGCCTCGTGCGCCCCGGTGAAGGCCCCTCGCACATGACCGAAGAAGCTCGACTCGGCCAGCTCCCGCGGGATGGCGGCGCAGTTGACCGCCACAAAGGGACCCCGCGCCCGGCTGCCTCCGTAGTGGACG
>JADZBP010000014.1 GCA_020852055.1 Candidatus Latescibacterota bacterium | reverse complement strand
CCAGGTCTTTGGCGAACTGGGCACCGGGGAGCGGTTGATCCTGGGCGTCTCCGACAACGTGCCACCCGCCGCCAGCCTGGCCCGGCTGGCGCGGATCAAGGAGAGGGTGGAGGCGTGGGGGCCGGTGCGGCCCGCCTGACTCAGAAGGCCACGAAGCCGCCGCAGACCGGGATACACTGCCCGGTCACGTAGTCGGACAGCTCGGTGACCAAGAACTCCACCACCCGGGCGCAGTCCTCGGGCGTGCCCAGCCGGCGCAGGGGGATCTGGGCTTCCAGGCGGGTGCGGGTCTCGGGATCGTTGCGGCCTTGGGCAATGGCCCGCGAGGAGAGGATGAGGCCGGGGGCGATGCAGTTGACCTGGATGTTGCTGGGGCCCAGTTCGGCGGCCAGCACCCGAGTGTACTGGATGATGCCGGCCTTGGCCACCTTGTAGGGCATGCCGCCGCCGTCGCGACCGCTCCACATGCCGGCCTGCGAGGCGACGTTGACGATCTTGCCCGAGCGCTGCGCCTTCATCGGCCGGCTGGCGGCCTGGCAGCAGAGCAGGGTGCCGGTCAGGTTGATATCCATGATGTAGCGGTAGTGGCTCTCGGAGGCCAGGCTGGCGGCCTGTTCCTCGTGGGAGCGCAGGTTGCCGCCCGCGTTGGTCACCAGGATATCGAGCCGCCCGAAGGTATCCAGGGTCTGCTCGACCATGCGGTCCACGGCCTGCTGATCGGTCACGTCGGCCACGACCCCCAGGCTGCGACGGCCCAGGGCCTCCACCTCGGCTATCACCGTGGGTGCCCCCAACTCCTCCCCGAATTCCTGCGCCGCGTTCAGGTCGATGTCGTTGACCACCACGTCGGCGCCCAGCCCGGCCAGGCGCAACACGTAGGCCCGCCCCAGACCGCGGGCCCCGCCGGTGACCAGGGCCACCTTGCCGCTGAGTTTCATGCACTCATCTCCTGTTGGGTGTTGGCCCCCAAGATAGCTTTTTCCCGCCGCCTGGCTCAATAGAAGAAACTCACCCCCAGCCGCAGGTTGAAGGGCGCCCCGGGCACAAAGTTGATGTCGGTGGCCGGCGGGGGCCCGTGCTGGGCCTGCCCGCCCTCGCCGGGCAGCAGGGAGTCGCCGGCGAACTGGGCCTCGCGCCATTCGGTGTTGAGCAGGTTCTCGGCGGCCAGTTCGAGCAGGAAGGGCCCCAGGTGGCAGGAGGCGCTCAGATCGAAGAGGGTGTAGCCCTCGGCCTGCAGACGGCCGTCGGCGGTGGCGGGCCGGTCGGACAGGTGGCGGTAGCGCAGCCCGGCCTCGAAACGCTGACTGGGCCGCAGGGTCAGGCCGCCGGCTGAAGTGAATCGGGGGGCCAGGGGAATGCGGTCGGCCCCGGCCGGGGCCCCGCGCAGGCGGCCGTGGGCCCAGTTGAGGTCCACATCGGCCCACAGCCAGGGCCCCACCTGGGAGCGGGTCTCCAGGTCCACGCCCCAACGCCGGGTGCGGCCCCGCGGCTCGGCCGTGCCTAGCTGGGGATCATAGAGGATCTCGTCCTGCACATCCATCCACCACAGCGCCCCGCCCAGGGTGAAACGCTCGGCTAGGCGCAGGGCCGGGGCGTGGAAACGCACGTCGCTGCCGTAGTGACCCAGCGAGGGACCCAGGCTGAATGAGCCGGCCCGGCTGCCCTGCAGGCGGGCGCGGAAGCCCAGCTCGGCGCCTGCGGTGCGCGGCAGGATGCGGGTCCGGCGCAGTGCGGGGTCGAAGTTGAGGGTGTCGAGCACCGCGTCGATCTGGCTGGGGGTGCCCCCCCGCAGGGCCATGAAGGCGGATTGCTCGCGCACGAACCGGCCGATGACGGCGCTGCGCGCGTCGTTGGAGTGGAAGCCGGTGCCGAAGTTGGCAAAGAGATCGAGACCCGGTCCGGCGGCGTAGATCAGGTTGGCCTTGGGGCTGAGGATGGCCGCCTGGGCAACACCCGAGGCATGGGGTTGCACCAGGGGCACGTGCAGGGCCTTGGGCCGGGGGGTGTTGTCGCGCTGCTGAAAGAGGCGCAGCCACTCGGAGAGGGGCAGTACGCTGGGCTGCGCCATTTCGAGCCGGTCCTCCACCTCAAAGGTGAAGTAGTCGGCGCGCAGTCCCAGGATCAGCCGCCACTGCGGCCCCCAGGCCAGCTCTTCCTGGCCCCAGAGGAAGGAGTTGTGCTCCTGGACGCGGGCGTCGAGCAGGGGCCAGTAGCGCCGCCGCTGCACCACCTGCCACAGTTCCAGGGCCACGTTGTCGGCGCGGAAACCGCCGCCGCCCTGCCAGCGGGCCAGCAGGGGGCCGAGGCGGTGGGCCAGATGGTACTGGGCCTGCAGGCCGGCGAGGTAGCGGTCGTCGCTCTGCTCGACCATGTCGCCGAAGATGGGATCTTGGAGGAAGAAGGAGTAGTCGGAGTAGAGCTTGAGATTGTAGTCGCACAGGTACGCGTGGGCGGCAAAACCCTCGGCGCCACTGTGGCCCTTCCGGGTGTAGCTGAGCATCAGATTGTGCCGGGCGGTGTGGCCGCCCTCGGCGGGGTTGATGGTGCCCCAGCGCGAAATCCGACCGCTCTCCACGGCCCGCGAGGGCAACTGGCTGGAGGCGTCCCAGGAGGAGGAAAAACCGCTGAGGGCGGCGCGCAGTTCGGCCTCGCCGGGCAGCCGGTGGTAGACCTTGGCGTAGAGCGAGAGCCGCTGGAGGTCTTCGGGCTGGTCGAAGGGGCCGTCGGTCAACTGGTAGTCGCCGGCAAAATAGGCGCTGTTCTGGGCGCTGTCGGGCGAGACCTGGTACAGGGCGGTGTAGCGCGCGGTGTTGAAACGGCCCCGCTCGATGCGCAGGGTGTTCTGGTCGAGGCGGTCGTGGGTGGTGAGGATGAGTTGGCCGGCGTTGGCCAGGTTGCCGTACTGGGCGGAATAGGGCCCCTTGAAGACCTCGAGGCGCTCCACGGTTTCGGGGATGAGGAAGTTGAGGTCGGCATATCCCTGTCCGTGGCCGTGGGAGACCAGGTTGATGGGCATGCCGTCGACGGCTACCGCCACATCGGTGCCGAAGCCGCCATCGAAGCCGCGCAGGAAGAGCTGCTGGGCCTTGCCGCCGCTGTGCTGGGCGGTGAAGAGGCCGGGGACCACTTGCAGGAGGTCGCGGGAGGAGGCGCGGGGCCGGGTGCGCAGATCGAAGGCGCGCAGGGTGCGCGAGGAAGCGGCCGAGATGGCCGCGGGGTCGGCCTGCACCAGGATGCTCTGCAACTGGATGGGCTCGGGCTCGAGCTGGACCAGCACCGGGGTCGGCTCGCCGGCCTGTACCTCGATGGGGAGGCGCTGGGAGTGGTACCCGACGAAGCTGATGGACAGGGTGTAGTTGCCCGGTGGCGGCAGGTCGAGTTGGAAAAGACCCTCCTCGCCGGTGGTGGCGCCCTTATGGGTCTCTTCGATCTCCACGTACGCCCCGACCAGGGCCAGGCCGCTCTAGGCGTCGAGCACGTTGCCGCTCAGGGTTTCATGGGCGTGGGCTGGATGGATGGTGAGGAGGATAATGGCGATTAACAGCAAGGTTCGCGGCATAGAGAAAACCTCCGAGCAGCGTGAGGGGCGTTGCTCTACCGGTCTAATATTCGCAACCACCTGGCGGCCAGCCATCGACGGCGAACAGGTGGACGCAGGGGCGGGGTGCGTGTAGATTTGGGGGAATGAAAATCTATCGCTCCCTCCTGCTCATTCTGGCCCTGGTGGCCTGTGGTTCCTCCGAGTCGCGGTCCGAGGCCCCGGCGGCCACCAACCCCTCGACAGCGGCCCACCCGACCCCTACCTACACCTACCGGGTGATCAACGTCTACCCGCACGATCCCGAGGCTTTTACCCAGGGGTTGGTCTATCTGGACGGGGTCCTGTACGAAGGCACCGGGCTGGAAGGGCATTCCAGCCTGCGGAAGGTGGACCTCGAAACCGGCGAGGTGCTGCAGCAGCAGGATCTGCCGGCCCAGTATTTCGGCGAGGGTATCGCGGTGCTGGGGCAGCGGATCTTCCAGCTCACCTGGCGTTCACACGCGGGTTTTGTGTACGGGCGGGAGAGGTTCGATCTGCAGCAGCAGTTCAGCTATCCGACTGAAGGGTGGGGCCTCACCCACGACGGCAAGCGCCTGATCATGAGCGACGGCACCTCGGTGCTCTACTTCCTGGACCCGGGCAAACTCACGGCGATCGGCAACGTCGAGGTGCGCGACGAGCGGGGGCCGATAACCCGGCTCAACGAACTGGAGTACGTGGAGGGCGAGGTCTACGCCAATATCTGGCAGACCGACCGCATGGTGCGCATCGCACCCAAGACCGGCCAGGTGCTGGGCTGGGTCGATCTGCGCGACCTGCTTTCCGCCGCCGACCGGGTGCGGCAGGTGGACGTGCTCAACGGCATCGCCTATGATGCGGTGGGCAAAAGGCTCTTCGTCACCGGCAAATGGTGGCCCAAACTCTTCGAGATCGAGTTGGTGCCCCGTTAGATTGACTTTCCCCGGCCCCTGGGTATATTTCGGCTCATGATGACGCGTTCCCGCCAACGCTCCCTGTTGCTGGTGCTGCTGGTCGCCCTGGTGGCCGGCGCCCTGCTGGGGGTTTCCTGCCATCTGATCTGGGCCGACCACAGCCACGAACCTGCGTCGTGTGCGGTGTGCGCCTGGTTCCACTTCAAGGGTTGGATCACCGCCGCCCTGGTGCTGCTGGTCAGCGTCTCCCTGCAGCGCCTCTCCTGGATCTTCACCGCTGGCTGCGCCTCCCTGGCCGCAGTCCCCTGTTCCGCCCGCGCTCCACCCCGCCGCTGAGTTCTCCGCCCTCTGTTTGCCGACCGCCGGCTCTGCCGGGCGCTAGCTGTGCGCCTGGCGGGAATTCCGGCTAGCCAAGACCCCTGTACAGGAGGACTCCATGCGCGCCCTCATGCGCCTTGCTGCGGCTATGGTTTTGCCCCTGCTGCTGGTGGACGCGGCCTTTGCCCAGGGTGGGCAGAGCCAGACCACCGCCACCGGCCTGTCGCGGGCCTTCAATCCCGCCATCAGCGCCAACGGCCTGTTCCTGGGAGGATATACCTCCGCCGAAAAGGACCCCGCCGAACCACTCACCGGACTACACTTCCAGGAGATGGAGGTACAGCTCTCCTCTTTCGTGGACTCCTACCTCAAGGCCGACCTGATCCTGGCCCTGCCCGGAGGGGAGGGCATCGAGGTGGAGGAGGGCTTCGTCACCACCCAGGCTTTGCCCTACGGCCTGGCGCTCAAAGCCGGCAAGTTCTACGCCGAGCTGGGCCGCCACAATCCGCTGCATACCCACGCCTTTCCTTTCATCGATGCGCCCCTGGTCCTGGACCACCTGCTGGGTGAGGAGGGGCTGAACGAAACCGGGATCGGGCTCAGCGCCCTGCTGCCGGCGCCCTGGTACGCCGAGTTGAGTGGTCAGGTGTTCAACGGCGACCACGAACTCTTTGCCAGCCCGCGCGGCCGCGATCTGCTCTATGCGGGCCACCTGAAGAATTTCTGGGACCTGGGGCAGACGGCCACCCTGGAGTTGGGCGGCTCGTGGGCGGGGGGGACCAACCAGGATCGCCGGACCAGCACCCTGGCCGGGGCCGACCTCACCTGCAAGTGGCGTGCCGGCGGCGGCCGGCCGCGCGCCCTGGTCTGGCAATCCGAGTACCTGCGCGCCCGGCGCGAGGCCCCCGAAGGGACCGAGCAGCAGGGCGGCTTCTATTCCCTGGTGCAGTATCAGTTCGCCCGGCGCTGGTGGGCCCAGGCCCGCTACGACCTCTTCGGGATGCCGCACCTGGCGGGCGCGGCCAAGGAACATCGCGTCAGCGGCCTGCTGGCCTTTGTGCCCAGCGAGTTCTCTGCCCTGCGCCTGCAGTACAATCGCCTGGACGGGCAGGAGGATGCCGAAAACCAGGTCCTCCTGCAGTTCAACTTCACCATCGGTTCCCACCCGGCCCACCGCTATTAGACGAGGAGCACACAATGAGATTTCTATCACTGGCAGGTATGCTATTCGGGTTGGTCGCGTTTGCCGGCAGGGCCGGCGCTGCCCTGCAGATCGTGAGCACCACCCCCGACCTGGCGGCCATCGCCCGGGAGGTGGGGGGCGAGCGGGTGGAGGTGAAGGCCATCGCCAGAGGGGACCAGGACCCGCACTACCTGGAGGCCAAACCCAGCTACATGAGCCTGGTCAACAAGGCGGATTTGTTGATCTACAACGGCCTGGAGTTGGAGATCGGCTGGCTGCCGCTGCTGGTGCAGGGCGGCCGCAACCCGGCGGTGTTGCCCGGCAAGCCGGGGAACCTCGACGCCTCGGCCGGCATCTCTGCCCTGGAGATTCCCACCGGGGAGGTGGATCGCTCGCAGGGGGATATACACCCGCTGGGCAACCCGCACTACACCCTCGATCCGCGCAACGGGCTGCTCGTCGCTGCGGCCATCGCCGCCCGGCTCCAGGTCCTCGATCCGGCCGGGGCGCAGAGCTACTCGGGCAACCTGAAACGGTTCGAGCAGGAGTTGCAGCAGCGTATCGCCGGCTGGGAGGGGCGCGCCGGGGACCTGCGCGGTCGCCGGGTGGTTGCCTATCACCAGAACCTGGAATACCTGGCCCACTGGCTGGGTCTGGAGGTCGCCGACTATATCGAGGACAAACCCGGAGTGCCGCCCAGTCCGCGCCATCTCGCCGAGCTGGTGGAGCACATGAAACGCGAGGGCATGCCGGTGATCCTGTACGCCAACTTCCAGGATGCCGCCGCGCCGGGGCGGGTGGCGGCCCAGGCCAATGCCCGGGCCATCGCCCTGCCGATCTCGGTGGGCGGGGAAGCGGGCATCGCCACCTACGCCGATCTCTTCGAGACCATCCTGGGCCGTCTGGAAACCGGTTTCGGAGGGCATTGAGCCATGCACGACTTCCTCTTCTTCATGGCCGCGCCCTTTGCCGCCTGCCTGGTGCTGGTGGGTATCCACGCGTACTTGGGCATCCACGTGCTGGCGCGGGGGGTGATCTTCGTCGATCTGGCCCTGGCCCAGATCGCCGCCTTGGGCCGGACCCTGGCTTTCCTGGCCGGGTACGAACTGGACAGCCCGGAGGCGTACCTGATCTCGCTGGCCGCCGCTTTCATCGGAGCGGCGGTGTTTTCGCTGACCCGCCTGCACGACCGGCGGGTGCCGCAGGAGGCGGTGATCGGCATCGCCTACGCGGTGGCCGCCGCTGCCGGGGTGCTGGCCATCGACCGGGCGCCCCACGGGGCCGAGCACCTCAAGGATCTGCTGGTGGGCTCCATTTTATGGGTCACCTGGCCCGAGGTGCTGAAGATCACCGCCCTCTACGCGCTGATCGGAGGGGTCCACTGGTTCTTCCGCGAGCGCTTCCTGCTGATCTCTCTCGATGAGGACGAGGCGGTGCGCCGGGGGTGGTCCGTGCGCTTCTGGGACTTTATCTTCTACGCGTCCTTCGGGATGGTGATCACCAGTTCGGTGCAGGTGGCCGGGGTGCTGCTGGTGTTCTCCTTCCTGATCGTGCCGGCCGTCTGTGGCACCCTGCTGGCCCAGCGCCTCAGCCGCCGCCTGGCGGTTGGCTGGGGGGTGGGTTTTGCCGCCAGCGCCCTGGGTTGTAGCCTCTCCTACGCCGCCGACCTGCCCACCGGCGCCACCGTGGTCTGCACCTTTGGCGCGGTGTTGGTCGCTCTGGGCCTGGGGTGGAAGGGCTGGCATTTGCTGAAAAAGGAGCATAACAATTAGATCGCTGTTATTGGTGGTCCTCTGCTGGGCCCTGCCGGTCGGCGCCCTTACGCTCGAAGCGGAGCAGGCGCTGCTCTCCCAGGTACACGCGGTGTTGGGCCAGGAAGAGGCGCCGCTGCCGGACCGTCCCTTCTGTGGCACGCCCCTGCTGATCGAGGCCCGCGCCGCCCTGAGTCCGGCCGGCCGGCAGGTCCTGGCCAAGGCCCTGCAGCGGCCCGCCCTGGCCCGGCAGAGCCTAAGCCCCTCGGGCCACTTTCGCATCCACTTCGATCTGAGCGGCCGCGGCGGGGTGAATCCCGCCGACACCGACGGCAACCGGGTGCCCGACTACATCGACACCGTGGCGGCGGCCCTCGACCGGGCCTGGGTCCTGGAGGTGGAGGAACTGGGGTACCAGGCGCCGCCCACCGACGGCGGGGCCGGGGGCGGGGACGAATACGACGTGTACATCGTCCAACTGGGTTCGGGGGGGGCGTACGGTTATACCTACCCGGAACAGGGCGGCACCCGCTCTTCCAGTTACCTCGAACTGGACAACGACTACACCGACGCCATCTACGTCCAGACCCGCGAACTGGACGCCTTACACGCCACGGTGGCCCACGAGTTTTTCCACGCCCTCCAGTTCGGCTATTACCAGGGCAGCGACGGGGTGTGGTGGCAGGAGGCCAGCAGCACCTGGATGGAGGAGGTGGCCTACCCCGAGGTGAATGACTACCTCCAATACCTGTCCGGCTTTTTGCGCCAGCCCGAGAAGTCCCTGGACAGCGGCAGTGGTTTTTCCGCCGATTACCATATCTACGGGGCCGCGCTCTTCGCCCATTTCCTCGACCAGCGTTTCGGACGCGGTCTGATCCGCGCTATCTGGGAGGAACTGGGCTACCGCGCCAGCGCCAGTCTGGAGCACTTCGACCGGGCCATCCGCCAGGAGGCTCCCGGTGGGCTGGGTGGGGTCATGGGCGAGTTTGCGGTGTGGAACTACTTCACCGGCAGCCGCTATCGTCTCCCCTCGCGGTACCCGGATGGCGACCAGTACCCCCAGGTGTCGCCGACGCACCTGAACACCTTAGCCAAGGTGGCAGTGGTAGACAGCGGCCAGGTCGATCACCTGGGCAGCGCCTACGTATTGCTGGAACCGCGCCTG
>JADZBP010000013.1 GCA_020852055.1 Candidatus Latescibacterota bacterium | reverse complement strand
GACATCGCCGCCGATGTCTCCCAGCTCGAAGAGTTGCGGGGCAGCCTGGGCGCGGTGGTCGATCCCGCCCTGCTCAAAGAGGTCCAGGCCGAGCTGGATCAGCTCAAAAAAGACCGCAAACTCACCGCTGCGCTGCCGCCGGAGGCCGAGGATCCCCCAGCCGGTGACCCGGCCAAGTTGGAGCGCTGGTCCATCGCTGAACGCCTCGAACGCATCTTTGGCAAACGTTTCGTCTCGCCGCAGCGGCTGGGTCAACTCATGGGTGCCCCAACCGACTCCAGCCTCAGCGAGCAGCTCAACGCAGGCCTGGAGGAGGTCTGGGCGGCGTTGTTTTCGGGACCAACGGTGGCGGGCCATCTGGCGGCCAACCACCTTCGCGCCCTGCAGCGCCTGTTCCGCGACTACGCCCTGATCTGTCGAGTCCCGGTATTGCCGGGCGCCCAAACCTGCACCATCGAACTGCTGCGCGAGCGTTTCCGCCAGTATTTCCTCAAAGTGCCGATCCGTTCCCTCTGGTACTCGAAGCTGGATTTCTTTCGTCAACCCCTGGCCAAACCACACTGGGCTCTTCTGGACCGCCAGTACCTGAACTGCACCTTCAAGAAGCCGGGGCTGCGACTCCTGATCTACGCCAGGGCCAACGAACTGCCCCTGCGGCTGGTAAGGCAGAAAAATGCCCTCGAGGACACCTACGACCGGGTGGTGCTCAACCTAGCCCAGGGGGAGCCCTTCTTCGCCAACTGCAACAGCATCACCCGCACCATGTACCAGTTGGCCGGCGAGGGCAATGCCAAACAGGTCTACGTCTTCTACAAAGGCACCACCATCTGCATCTCGGGCCGGCGCGGTCTGCCCCACTGGCGCCCGAACCGCCCCCGTTGGCCCGGGGTCCTGCCGGCCCTCGTCTTTCCGGTAGCCTGACCCTGATCGCTCCAGCGACCGGCCTTGATGGCCGGGCCTGAACACAGTACTTTTGTTCTTGTTTTGCAGGAAGTTGCCGCTCTCTCAATCCTCTAGGTCGGCGAATCTGGGCGTGGAAGAACTCTCGAGACAATTGCGGGCGGAGATCGACGCCCTTCAGGAGTATATCGGCCGGATGGAGGACCGTTATCTGGTCACCACCTGGACGACGGAGTTGCTCAACCCGCTCGAGCGCCTCGAAAATCGCTTGGCCCCCGATGACCTGGAGTCCATCGTCGTGTTGCTGCAGCGGGTCCGCGACCAGTTTTCGCTCAACGGCTCCCTGGCGCCGCAGATCAACCGCATTCTGGCCCGGTACCCGCAATACCTCAACACCCCGATCCCCTCTCCCCCGACTGCCGTCGAGGAACCCGCGCAGGATCCCGCCCCGGACCGGACCCTGGCCGAGGACGAGGAGCGGCCCGAGCGCACCGCCCGCCCCCGCAGGGCGGAGGCTGCGCCGCCGCCGGTCAAGCCGCAGTGGGACGCTCCTGAGCCCGAGACCTCCGAGGATCTATCGGGCATGTCCATCGACGTATTTACGGCCCGGGGCAAAGCCAGCGCTCCCGCCCCGACTCCCGGATCGCCACCCGACCGGTCCCCCTCCCCCTCGACGCTGAATCTCTTCCCCCTGGGCGAGCGGAAAGGGCGGAAAGGGGGCGACACGATCAGCGCCACGCCCCGGCAGGACCTCTTTCTGGCCCACAAGATCCGGCCCGCCGACCTGAAGGCGAAGATGCGGCTGAGCCTGCCTTCCCATGAGCAGGTCCAGCTCGATTTCAAGCTGCAGAAGAAGATGGCCAGCCGCCTGGTGAACACCCTGCGCGAACACGCCGCCGAGGAAAGCCTGATCCTGGTGCCGCGGGTGACCCAGTTCCTCTACGAGGGCACGGTGTATGCGTGTACCGCGACGGTACTCACTACGCTGTTCAGGCCCCTCATCGGCAACCTTGAGGAGTGGTCCAGATACCGCGGTAACCCCTTTATGGACGAAACGCCCGAGGCGGGCTGGGCCCTGATCACGCCGGAGGCCCAGGCCAACACCGTGGGCCGCAGTTATGCCGACCAGCACCGCCTGCTGCGCGAACGGGCCGAGGAGTTGGGGGTGGCGCCCCGGATGGTGCGCCGCCGCACCCTGGTGGAGGCGCTCTACGACCTGATCGCCGTCCACCTTGTGCTCGGGTTGCGGCTCAACGAGCAGACCCAGGACGCCACCGCGTCGGAGCCCACCGGCAACAACTTTGTCGCAATCTATTTTGCACCCGAGGGCATCCGCGTTGCGGATCTGCCCCGCACTGCCAGCCATCCAGCCTTGGGGGTTAGTCCCAGCCTATGACAACAGTTCCGAGCACCTTCCTGCAGGCCTGCAAGGGCCAAAGTCCTGCCCACCGCCCGATCTGGCTGATGCGCCAAGCCGGCCGCATCCTGCAGCCCTACCGCCAGCTGCGCGAGAAAACCGGCTCCATCCTCAAACTTTTCAAGACTCCGGAGCTGGCCACCGAGGTGACGCTGATGCCGGTTTCGATGCTGGGGGTGGATGCCGCCATTCTCTTCGCCGATATCCTCACCCCGGTGGAACCGATGGGCTGCCAGATCGATTTCGTGCCCGGACCGGTTTTTGCCAAGCCGGTCCGCAGTCGCGCCGATATCGAGGAGTTGCAGACCATCGACCCACCAACCCAGCTTCCCTTTGTGCTGGAGACCATCCGCCTGGTCCGGCGCGCGTTGCCGCCGGGTATCCCGCTGATCGGTTTTGCCGGCGCCCCCTTCACCCTGGCTACGTACATGGCCGAGGGTGGCGGCGCCAAGGAGTTCACCCGCTTCCGGCGGATGCTCCACGCAGATCCCGGGGCAGCCCAGGCCCTGCTGGAAAAACTCACCGAGGTCACCATCACCTATCTGCGGGCCCAGATCGAGGCGGGCGCCCAGGCGGTGCAGCTCTTCGACACCTGGATCGGGGCCCTGTCGCCGCGCACCTTCGAGCAACTGGCCCTCCCCCACCTGCAACGGATCTTTGCGGCCCTCGAGGGTCTGGGGGTGCCACGTATCTACTACGCCAACGGCGCGGCCCACTTCCTCGACCTGCTTCCCCGTACGGGCGCCGACGTGCTCGGCCTAGACTGGCGCTGTGATCTGGACCAGGCCTTCAATCGCTGCGGCCGACTGCCCCTGCAGGGGAACATGGACCCCTGTGCGCTCTTCGCCGACGCCCCGGCGGTGGTGGCCGAGGCCGAGCGCATCCTGCGCCAGACCAGCGGCCTGCCCCACATCTTCAACCTGGGGCACGGCGTCCACCCCGACACCCCGTGCGACCAGGTGAAGCTCCTGATCGATACCGTGCACGGATTCCCCGCCTAGGCCAGGCCATGGATGCCATCGAGAAAGGCGTCACCCGGCGGCACACCTTCTTCTGCACCTCCACCGAGCGCCACATCCACAACCCCGGCAAGGTGGTCAAGATGGAACCCTACCAGATCGTCGTTTTCGGCCGCACCATCGACGGCTGGCTGGTCACCACCGAGGAGTCGGTGATCTCCAAGGTGATTCCCCTCGACGAGTCATTGCGGGGGGATGTGGTGATGCACGACCCCGAATAGGAGGGCGCGCACCGCCCCTTCACCGGCTCAGCGTCAGGCGGTCCAGCCGCCACTCGGCCAAGGCCTTGGGCGGGTCCTCCCATTCCTCTCCAGGCGCCAGGAAACTGCCGCGGAAATCCTCCTCGGCGCTGAAGCGCGGCCACAACTCCGGAAACTCCTGCTGGATCAGTTGGTTCACCTGCTCGCGGATGCCGCGGGCATGGTAGGCCAGCACCCTTTCGGTCTCGCCGCGGCCGGCCTCCTCGAGGTGTTCGGCCATGCCACTGCTGGCGCTGAAGGCGAACACCACCCCCTCCGGTTTCAGTTCGAGGTGGATGCGATAAGCCGGGTAACTCAGGTTCAGGCCCAGGACCTCCAAGCGCAGGCGCAACCAGTCGCCCTCGCTGACGCTGCGGCTCACCTTGAGGTCGGCGGTCTCGATGGTCGCGGCGGCGGGAAGGGCAACCGCCAGCGCGGCGGCCACCAGCAGCCAGGTGTGGGGACGCGGAAAATGGCGGGGCATCATTTCCTCCCTCAAAAAAAAACGAGGCCGGCCTCAGGGCCTGCTCCTCGTTGGTTGGTTTCAACTCCGCAATACAACCGGCGGCGGGGCCGGTCAGGACGCAGGGGGCGTCGGGATCACTTCACCTCCCAGAGGTCGCTGCTGCGGTAGAGCTTGCCCAACTGGCCGGCGCCGAGTCTTTCCGTGGCCTGGGCTACCTGGATGTCCAACATGCCGTCGTAAGTGGGGCGGGTCACGTCCCGAAGCACGCCGAAGGTCAGGGGGAAGTCGGGGTTCTCCATCCGGCTGAGCATGTAGGCGTAGCTGGTGTTCTGCAGGCCCGGCTGATGGACCAGCAGGTCGCTTTCGCCAACCCCGTTGCCCAACCCCACCACCTGCGCCTCGAAGTTGTTCATGCGCAGGCCCTTGTCGCGGTTCTTGCCGAAGACCAGCGGTTTGCCGTCCTCGAGGAAAAGCACGTTGTCGTCGCGCACCTCCGGATCGGTGGTGTGTTCCCAGGCGTGTTCGTTGTAGACGACGCAGGTCTGGTCGATCTCGACAAAGGCCGACCCCTTGTGGCGGGCCGCCCGGCCGAGCACCTCGCCGAGGTGTTTGGTGTTGGTATCCTGGGTGCGGGCCACGAAGGTAGCTTCGGCCCCCAAGGCCACGGAAAGCGGGTTGAAGGCGTAGTCGATGGAACCCATCGGGGTGGTCTTGGTCTTGTGGCCCGGCAGCGAGGTGGGCGAGTACTGCCCCTTGGTGAGGCCGTAGATGCGGTTATTGAAGAGGATAATCTTGATATCGACGTTGCGGCGCAGGCAGTGCAGCAGGTGGTTGCCGCCGATGGAGAGGCCGTCGCCGTCGCCGGTGATCACCCAGACACTCAGCTTGGGATTGGCCAGCTTCAGACCCGTGGCCAAGGTTGGCGCCCGGCCGTGGATCGAATGGATGCCGTAGGTGTTCATGTACTACGGGAAGCGGCTCGAACAACCAATCCCCGAGATGAAGACGATATCCTCGCGGGCCACGCCGATCTCAGGTAGGATCTTCTGCATCTGGGCGAGAATCGAATAATCGCCGCACCCGGGGCACCAGCGCACCTCCTGGTCCGAAACGAAATCCTTGCGGGTCAGTTTGGGCGCTGCCACAGCTTCTGTCATCGGTTTTTCTCCTCTGTCGTCACCTGGACATTCGGGTCGCTCAACCCGCGATCTCCTTGATCTGGTTGTAGACCTCGCGGATCTGGAAGGGCTGGCCCTGCACCTTGTTGAGCTGCTGGACCCGGACCGGGAAATGCGCCTGCAGCAAAAGGGCCAGCTGGCCCAGGTTCAACTCCGGCACCAGGATATTCTTGTAACGGCCCAGCACCTCACCCAGGTTGCGCGGGAAGGGATTGAGGTACCGGATATGGGTACTGGCGACGGATATACCCTGGCGCTGGGCCAGTTCCACCGCCGCACGGATGGCCCCGTAGGTCCCCCCCCAGCCCACCACCAGCAGATCGGCCTGCTCCGGACCAGACACTTCCTGTAGCGGGATATACTCGGCGATGCGCTCCACCTTCATCGCCCGGGTTTTGACGATGTACTCATGGTCCTGGGGCATGTAGGAAACGTTGCCGGTGCCATCCTTCTTACTCAGGCCACCGATGCGGTGTTCCAGCCCGGGGGTACCGGGAATGGCCCAGGGCCGGGCCAGGGTTTCGGGATCGCGCATATAGGGCAGATACCCCTCTGGATCAGTGCGGTGCTCCACCACCAGAGGCGGGATCGAATCCGGATCGGGGATCTTCCAGGGCTCGGAGCTGTTGGCGATATAGCCATCGGTCAGCAGGATCACCGGGGTCATGTAGCGCACGGCGATACGAAAGGCCTGCACCGTCATGTCGAAACAGTCGCCGGCCGTAGCCGCTGCCAGGACCGGGATCGGGCTCTCGCCGTTGCGCCCGTACATCACCTGCAACAGATCCGCCTGTTCGGTCTTGGTGGGCAAACCGGTGCTGGGGCCGCCGCGCTGCACGTTGACGATGACCATGGGCAGTTCCAGCACCACCGCCAGGTTCATGGCCTCGCTCTTGAGGGCGATGCCCGGACCGCTGGTGGCGGTGGCGGCCAGCACCCCGCCAAAAGCGGCGCCGATCACCGAACCCATGGCGGCGATCTCGTCCTCGGCCTGGAAGGTGTGCACGTTGAAGTTCTTCAGCGCCGCCAGGCCTTCGAGAATCGGGGTGGCCGGGGTGATGGGATAACTGCCGTAGAAGAGGGCCTTGTGGGCTTTGGTCGAGGCGGTGACCATGCCCAGCACCACCGCCTCGTTGCCGGTGATGCGGCGGTATTCGCCCGGCTCGACCATTTCCCTCCGGGGCACCTTCATCTGCCGCTGGAAGGTCTCGGCGGTCTCGCCATAGTGGTATCCCGCCTTGAGCACCCGGGTGTTGGCCTCGACGACCTGGGGGCGCTTGGCGAATTTCTTCTCGTAGAAGCGCAGGGTGTGATCGAGGGGGCGATCGAACATCCAGAAAGCGAGTCCCAGCGCAAAGGCATTTTTGCAGAGATCTTTCTGCTGGGTGCTCAGTTCGTCGAGGTCCTCGAGGGCTTTGCGGGTGAGGGTGGTGAGGGGCACCTGCTGGATCTCGTACCCCTGCAGGGTGTCATCCTCGAGGGGATTGTCCTCGTACCCAGCCTTGCGCAGGTTGTTGCGGGTAAAGGTATCGACGTTGACGATGATCACCCCGCCCGGCTCCAGGTCATTGAGATTGGCCCGGAGCGCGGCCGGATTCATCGCCACCAGGACTTGGGGGGCGTCGCCGGCGGTGTAGAGTTCGCTGGCGCCGAAATTGACCTGGAACCCGCTCAGGCCGGCGACGGTGCCCACCGGGGCGCGAATCTCAGCGGGGAAATCCGGAAAGGTGCTGACATCGTTCCCCAGAATCGCCGCCGCGTTGGTGAACTGGTCTCCGGTGAGCTGCATCCCGTCGCCCGAGTCCCCGGAAAACCGGATAACGACGGACTCGCGTTCATCGAGTGTTTTGGCGCGTTCTTCGGCTGTTTCAGCCATCGAAGACTTTCCTCCTGTTGGACGCAGATCCCCTTGCCCCGAGGGGCGGAGCCACAAAGCGCCGGGCCATTTCGGCGAGGCCGGGACTCGTTCTCGGACGGACGGGAGAGGTCGGGTCGTGCTGGGTGATGGTTCGGGAGCTGATTTTTGGGGAGTGCGGGGTCATGTACTGCTCGAGGGGTTGCTGCCAGAGAGCGGGGAGAGCAGCCAGTTTTGCATGCCCCAGCGGTCTGGATTCTGAGCCCATTCTCAAACCGTGTTTCCTGAAGAATATACAGGGATCGGCCTTCCCGTCAAGCAAGGGTGTTCGCAACTGATCGGGGTGGCTGCCCGGCCTTCACCTCGATCAGCCAGTCCGCCGCCCCGATCAGGTAGGGGTGGTGGGTCTCGATCAAAAGGGAGGTACCGTGCTGGGCCATTTCGTCGAGGATCTGGACCAGGAGGCGCAGGTCCCCCGGGTCGCCGCCTGCCTCGGGGTGTTCGAGAACCACCAACTCCCGCCCGCCCGCCCGCCGCAGCTCGGCCGCCAGTTGCAGGCGCAACCCTTCGGCCGGCCCCAGGCGCCGGGCGGGTTCACCCAAGCGGCGGTGCCCCAGGCCACATCCCTGGGCCGCCTGCAGCACCTCGCCAACCTGGGGCACGCCGCGGAAATGATGGGCGGCGGCGCCGATCGTCAGGGCGAGGACCTGGGCGAGATTGAGGCCGCGCCAGGTGGCTAGCAGGGCCTCAGGCCGGTACCGGTTCCCCTCGCAGGCAGGGCAGACCAACGTCACATCGTCGCAGAACTCCAGCTCGCAGAACAGCGCCCCTTTGCCCTCGCAGGCAGGGCAGCGCCCCCCGGGCCGGTCCAGCATAAACCACTCCTTGGGATACCCCTGGTCCCGCACGGCGCTGCTTTCGGCGTACTGGGCGGCCACCCCGGGGAATGCCCCGAGGTGGTCGAGCAGGATACGGTCGGGCGGCCCCGGCAAGGTACCCAGCACACTAGCCCGTTGGATGCCGGGCCGCCCCTCTACGGCCACCGGCCCACCGCGGCGTGCCTGAAGGCCCGGCAGGAGCACCTGCCGCCAGAGGGTCGATTTGCCGCCGCCGGTGGGTCCGGTGAGGCAAACCAGTGCGCCCAAGGGCAGGCGCCATTCCCCTGCGCCATGCCGCACCCGCAGCCAGCGGTTGAGCGAGCGCCGCCCCCGACGCGCTGGCGGGGGTGCTGCCGGTGGCCCACCCAGGGACACCTGGCCCCCCTCGCAAAGCAAGGAGACACCTGCCACCGCTAGCAGCGCCGGGTTCTGCCCCAGGACCAGCGCGGTGTTGCCCAGAGCCACCAGGCGCAGCAGTCCCGCCGCCAGCGCCTCCTGACCGCGCGGGTCGAGGCCGCGCCCCGGATTCTCGAGCACAAAGAGGATGCCCGTCAATCCCAACCCCAGACACCAAGCCAACTGCAGCAGGTGTCGTTCACCGGTGGAAAGGTGGTCCGGGGACCGGCCCAACTCCAACGAGCCCAGCCCCAGGGCGGTGGCAGCAGCCAAGGGGCGGCGGAGCCCTTCACAGTGCTCCAATCCATCCAGAAAACCAAGGACCTGGTCGAGATTTTTGGTTGCCAGTTCGCGCCAATCCCAGCCCCTGTAGACCAGGTTCAAGCCCGGACCAGCCCCACCCACCAGGTCCGGCGCCGCAGCACCTGGATACAGGCGGCCGCATGCCAGGCAACTGCGCTCCTGGTTGAGCCAGATCTGCCGCTGACCCACCGTGCCGGCCACCAGGGTCAATCCCCGCGAGAGGGTCCGGGCCTGCCGGCAGGCCTCCACCAGCCGCCCGCGATGGTCCTGGTCGGCGGCCAGGCGGTCCAGGACCACCTCCCCCGCCTCCCCTGGCGCCACCTCTTCCCCGTCGAGCCGGGTCACCTGCCCGGCGATCCGGAGGCGGAGAAACCCGGCGCGGCGCAACTCCTCGACCATTCCGGGACCGATCTCGATCGGGGCCAACACCAGGCAGGACTCGCCGCCAAAATGGGCGATGGCCGCGTCGGCCGCCGCCTCGGGTGTGGTAGCCCTGCAGATCCCACCGCAGCCCGGGCACCGCCCCTCACCCTGGTCCTGCCAGAGCCGGGCCAGCAGGCCCTCCACCTGCAGTACGGCCCCCAGGTGCTGCCCGTGCCGCTGCGCCCCGTCGAGGAAGAGGGCGGGCGGCAGGCCGCTGATCTGGCCGACCGCGGCTGCGGGGCCACCTCCCAGGGTCTCGCGCTCAAAGGCCGAGAGCACCTGGGCGTACCGCCGGCGGCTCTCGCGGTACAACACCCCGAGCGCCAGTTCCCTGGCCCCGCCCCCATCGGGTCCCAGCAGGCAGATGATTTCCCCCAAGGGCAGGTCGAGATCAAGGGCCTGCAGGGGGGGGTCACTGGCGCCGCGGACCTGAATGTAGGACCTGTTCATCGTCCACCTCCCGCAATGGCCTCCCGGAGGGAGTCCAATTTGGCCGCCAGTATCCGGTCGCCAGGCACCTGCGCCAACAGGCTGTCCCACGCCGCCAACCCACCGACCCGATCCCCCTGACGGGCTAACACCTCACCCAACCTAAAGCGGGCAGCGCGATACTGGGGGTCGAGGTTCAGCGCCCGGCGCAGGGACTGAATTGCCAGGTCGGGCGCCCCCTGCGCCAGCCGCAGCAGGCCGAGATTGTAGTGGGCTGCGGCATGGGCTGGGTTCAGCTCGATGGCCCGGAGGTACGCGGCTTCTGCCCTGGCCATTTCCCCCATCTTGTAGTAACAGAGGCCCAGGCTGTTGTGGTAACGTCCCTGCTCGGGTGAACGGACGGCCAACTCGGCGAATACCGTCGCCGCCCGGGCGAAATCACCGGCGCCAAACAGGCGCAGGCCCCGCGCTGCGGCGGTGTCGGGCTCGGCGGTCTCTGGATGAACCTGGCGGGCTTCGAGGCGGGCAAGAGTCTGCTGGGCCGGCCCGAAACCGGGGTCGATGGCCAGGCAGCGCCGGGCCATTTCGCGGGCCCGTTCGAGGTTCCCCTGCCGTTCATAGAGCACCGCGAAGTTGTGGAAGTCGATGCGCATCGAATGCAGGCGCGCCACCAGCGGATCGGTGTAGTGGACAACGGCGCCCAAGGCCAGCAAGGCCCCCGCGGCAGCGCCGAGGGTTCGGAAACGGCCCGCCCGCCAGGCTGCCTGGGCCTCGGCGAAGCCCAGACCGGCCCAGAGGGCGAGTACCGGCACCACGGGCAGGCGGTACTCGGAAGAGACAAAAAAGACCAGACAGCCGACCAGGTATGCCAGTACATAGAGCTCCAGCAGCACCTCGCGGCGGCGGCGCGCCCAGATGGCCCACCCAGCCAGGCCCAAGGGCGCCAACACCCCCCACCCAGGCAGCAGGTAGAGGAGGGGAACCCATTCCCGGGCGAAATAGAAGCTCAGGTTGTTCTGGGACTCAACCTCGTTCCAGAACAGCAGGAATTTCCGCCACAGCAGATAGGCGTAGGCGGCGGGCTCGCTCCAGACGAAGCGGAATCCCTCCCCCAACCAGAAGGCCGAGGCAGCTCCGGGGCCCAGCGGGCGCCCCAGTCGGCGTTCGGCCTCGCGCACGAATCCTTCCCGCTCCTGGTCGGGCTCGGCGCTGGGCACAAAGTCGACCCCTGCATAGATGCCGGTGGCCTGCGGGTGGTTGCCGATATAGAAGTTCATGCCCGCCGACGAGGTGGTGAGCGCGAACTCCCCGCCGACGGCCCAGTTGCGGATCATTACCGGCGCCAGCACCAGCACACAACCTAGCGCCAGGTATCCCCAGGCCACCCACTGGCGGCGGGCGGCGAACCAGCCGCCCAGGAGCAACACCCAGACCAGCACCAGAGGCCGGGCCAGAGCCGAAAACCCCAGGCACACGCCAGCCAAGCACAGCCAGAGCGGGGCCGGCGCGCAGCGCCAACGCTGGAGAAGGTTCATGCCCGCCAGGTTCAGGAAGAGGATCGGGGTGGCGGTGAGCAGGGCATTGTCGTAAAAAACGAGCACCCCGTGTACCGCAACCAGCGCCGCCCCGATGAGACCCACACGGCGGCCCCAGAGCTGTTCCCCCAGCGTGTAAGTCAACCAGCAGGTAGCCGTGCCCAACCCGATCTGGACGGCGGCGACCAGCCCCCAGGATGTCCCGCCGATCCAGTACACCAGAGCCAGGAAGTACGGGTAGAAGGGATTCATGAAAAAGACCCCTTCGGTCCATCCCGCACCCGCCAGGAGCGATCTGGCCTGGCGGTCGTAGAACTCCGAGTCAAGCAGCAGCACCTCAACCAACGGTGTGCCGCGGGCCTGCACGGCATAGCCTACCCGCAAAGCCAAGGCCAGGAACAGGATAACGAGGAGGGGCAGATCGCGTCGTGAAACCATGGGCAGAGGTTTGCCGGATCGGCGGGCCCGGCGGGTTTATCCCCCGGAGGACCCGCGGTACAAAAAAAACTTGACGGAGTGTTCTGGATTCTTTACATCGTATTATTAGAGAATTTAACCATGCTGCCGACCTTGCCCGCACCCTCCCTTCTCCTCCATCACCGCACCGCCGTTGCCTTCGGGCCGCGGCCCCTTGCCCTTTCCAGTCCCCTCAACTCCCCTTGCAACAGGTGAATTATGCCCGAGTCCCTGCACGACCGAGAGGACCTGCTCAATCTCTACTTCAACGATATCACCGACTCCAAACCGCTTTCCCGCGAGCGCGAGGTGGAACTCGCGGCCCAGATCGAGAAAGGGGATCTGGGCGCTCGCGATGAGCTGGTACAGGCCAACCTGCGCTTCGTGGTCGATGTCGCCAAACACTACCAGAACCGCGGGCTCTCGCTCTCCGACCTGATCAGCGCCGGCAATCTGGGCCTGCTGACCGCGGCCGAACGCTTCGACGGCACCCGGGGCTACAAGTTCATCTCCTATGCGGTATGGTGGATCCGCCAGTCCATTCTCCAGGCCCTCGCCGAACACGCCCGGACCGTGCGCCTGCCGCTCAACAAGCTGAGCCTGCTGCGCGACATCGCTGAGACGGCCCGCCAGCTCGGGCAGGGCCGCGAAAGCGAGCCCGATGTCGAGGAGATCGCCGCCCAACTCGACATCTCGACCAAAGAGGTGGTGGACACCATGCTGAGCGCCCGTTCAGTCTGCTCCCTGGACGAGGCCTTCGAGCATGACGACGAGCGCAACCTGCTCGATACCCTTGCGGACACCCGGCAGGAATCCCCCGACAGCAGTATCCTGCGCACCTCGGCCAAGGAGCAGGTGGACAAGGTGCTCGACTGCCTCGACGATCGGGAGCGGTACGTGATCCTGCGCTACTTCGGTCTCGACGGCAACGAAGCCCTGACCCTCGATCAGATCGGCGGCCTGCTGGGCGTTACCCGCGAGCGGATCCGCCAGATCAAGGAACGGGCCCTGGGACGGCTGCGCCATCCACTGCGAGCCCAGAGCCTCAAGGCTCTGGCCGAATGATACCTCGGCGCCTGCTGGCAGCGCTGCTCCTGGCGGCCCTGCCGGCAGGAGCGACCCCCTTCACCCACCATGCTTTCGACCAGGTGCTGCGGGCGGTGGTCGACGACGCGGGACGGGTCGATTACCGCCGTCTCAAGCAAAACCACGCCCCCCTCGACGCGTACCTCGACAGCCTGGCCGCCTGCAGCCCGCACAACCACCCCGAACGCTTCGCCCGCCCGGCCCACGAACTGGCCTACTGGATCAACGCGTACAACGCACTGGTGCTCAGGGGGGTGGTCGATGGGTACCCGGTGTCGCGGGTCGATGAGTTGGGGGGATTGGAGGCCTTTTTCCGGCAGCGCACTTGGACCCTAGGCCGGGAAAACCTGACCCTCGACCAGCTCGAGAGTCAGATCATTCGCCCGCAATACCGCGACCCGCGTATCCACTTCGCACTCAACTGCGCCGCTGCCAGTTGCCCGGCGCTGTTGAACCGCGCCTATACCGGTGAAAAACTCGACTCACTGCTCGAGGCCCGGGCCCAAAGTTTCGCCGCCGACCCGAGGCAGGTGCGGCTCGACCTGCCGGCCGGCAAGCTACACCTCTCGAAGCTGTTAGCGTGGTACCAGGACGATTTTCTCGGCTGGTTCCCCGCCCGCGCCCCGCGCCCCGCCCAACCCACCCTGGTCGACTACCTGGTGCTCTACCTGCCAGCCGACCAGGCCCGCCAACTAGCCCAGCATCCGGCCATCGAGATCGTCTTCGACGAGTACGACTGGACCCTCAACCAGGCGCCAGGCCACTGAAAAACGGGTTGTGCGCCCGTTCCTCTCCAACAGTGGTCGCCGGGCCATGCCCGGGATAGAGCACCACCCGCTCGTCCAGGCCCAGGACCTTTTCGCGCAGCGCGCCCTGTAACGACGAATAGTCGCTCTGCCGCCGCGTGCCGCCCATCGAGCCGGCGAAGATCGCGTCACCCACAAAGGCCACCTGCGGATGCACCAGGCAGACGCCACCGGCGGTGTGTCCTGGGGTCTTGCAGGCGCGGAAGCTCTGGCGCCCGACACTGAAGACCTCCCCCTCGACGATGCTGCCCTCGATCTTGGTGCGCAACTCCCCCAGCAAGGGGAGGTCATCCTTGTCAATGAAGGCCGGCGCCCCGGTAGCCTGGCAGATCTCGGAAAGGGCGCCCACGTGGTCCCCGTGGCCGTGGGTGAGCAGTACCAGCTCGATCTCCAGACCAGCGTTTTCGATGGCCCGGAGGATCTTTTCGGCGTCGAATCCCGGATCGATGACCAGCCCCTTGTTGGTCTCAGTGCATCCGACCAGGTAGCCATTCACCAGAAAATCGCTGCCGAGGACCAGCATCTCGACGCTCAATCCTTCGGCTGGGCGGCCCGCGGGGTAGAGCGGGAAGTACCGCTCTTCGGCACTGACCACTAGCTTCTCGGCATCCAATCCCAGGCCCTGGGCCAGACGGCGGACCACCGTGGGGTCTGGTGCTGCCCCGCCGCCCTCCAGCCCCTCCAACTCGGCCTGGGTCAGACCAGCCTGGCCTGCCACCGAAGCCACACTCAGTTCCTGGCCCCGGCGGGCTTTGGCGATCACATCGCCGAATTGGTCTTCGAGCTGCGTAAACATGGCGATCCCCTTATTCGGGCAGGGCGCTGTCGACGTACTGGTCAAAGCTGGAGGTCCAACGGGCGACCACGGCGGCTGGTCCCACCAGCTTGAAGAAGTAGGGGCCGCGCGGGGCGACGACGATGGCGCCCAGCATGCGGTAACCGGTTTGTGCGGCCGGGGAACCGCCCCCCATACCGCCGCCGGTATAGGTGCCGTTGATATCGACTAGGGTCACCTTCAGGTTGCCGACGGTCTTCTCCGAACGCTGTGACCGCTCTTTGGTCGACTTTCCGTCCGGCTGGGTGAACTGGCCGTACCAGCGGTCGATATTGGCCTCGACCGATCCGCCTTGGTCAGGTCCGAAGTAGAACACCACCAGTGAGGCATCCGCTCCGCCCTCGCCGGGCAGCAGGTACTCGGCGGTGCGCATCGAGCTGCTGGGGACCATGGACTTCCAACCCTCGGGCATCACCACACTCATGCCGCCCAGGCTCTGGCGCTGGCCGGGTTTGATATCGGTGACCGCGCCGCTGCCGCCGGCACCGGCTACCGGCGGATGGCCGGCCGGCATCATCCCGCCCTCACCGCCAGCCCCACCCGGCTGACCCACCGGCGGATGCCCTGACGGCAACTGCTGCGCCGAAGGCGCCGCCTGGCTGGATTGGCTCTGCAGCCCCTGCTCCCTCGCCACCTCCTCCGGTTTTTTCTCACTGACATTCTGGCTGCATCCCACCACCAGCAGCGCTCCGCAAAACCAAACCATCTTAGACATACCAACCCTCCTGTTGTCCCCGAAATATACGCCCCAGCCGGCCATCGATCAATTGGCTCAGGACCGACTCTGGCCAGGCACCCACAGCACTTCCGCCCCGCCGCTGGCCCGGCGGGCCATCACAAAGAGCAGGTCCGAAAGCCGGTTGAGGTACACCAGGGCCTGCGGGTTGACGGCCGCCTGCTGGGCCAGGGCCCAGGCCCGGCGTTCGGCGCGGCGGCAGACCGTGCGGGCCAGGTGGAGCCAGGCATTGCCCTGGCTACCACCCGGCAACACGAAACTCTTCAACGGCGGCAGATCCTCGTTCAAGCGGTCGATCTGGCGCTCCAGCGCCTGCACCTGCGCCGCTTCGAGGCGCAGACGGGGCTGCTCCTCGTCGTCCGGAAGCGGGGCGCACAGATCGGCCCCCAGGTCGAAGAGTTCATTCTGCACCCCGCGCAGCACCGCAGCCAGGTCGGTATCCAGGCTGGCTCCGGCCAGCGCCATGCCCAATACCGCGTTCAGTTCGTCGACCGTGCCGTAGGCTTCCAGCCGGATATCGGTTTTGGGCACCTGCGAGTTGTCCCCCAGGCGGGTGGCCCCGCCGTCGCCGGTGCGGGTGTAGATCTGCGAGAGCCTGACCATCTCCCCCTCACTTCAGCAACAGGAGTTTGCGCTGCTGGCGCCAGCCGCCCACCCGCAGTTCCACCACGTAGGCGCCGCTGCCCACCACCTGTCCCTGGTCGTCGCGACCATCCCAGGAAAGGGTCTGCGGTCCGGCAAAAACCCCGCCGGAAACCAGGGTGCGCACCCGCCGCCCCAGGGTGTCGTACACCGCCAGGGATATCGGGGCCGTGCCCTCACCCACGGCCAGGGGGATGAGGGTGCTGGCATTGAAGGGGTTGGGATAGGCCGCGCCCAGCGTGGTCAGGGCGGGCCGGATGGCGGATTCCTCCTCGACCGCGGTGGTCTGGTTGTCCCCCAGGACCGCGATGCCGGCGGGCGGCAGGCCCACGTCGAGGGGGCCGGCCACCAGTGCTCCCGTCGCCGCATCGTAGATCAACAAGCCGGCACGGCTCGGATCGCTGAAGGTGCCCCGATCGGCGACGATCAGGCGGTTGCCGTCGATCTTCAGATCCGGGGTATAGCCGCCAGAATGGCCCGCCAGGGGTGCGCCGGCCTGACCGGTGGCCAGGTCGACCGGCCGCACGCTGTTGCTGAAGTCGGCACCGGAAACCACCGCGTACCCCTTGACCGCCGAAACCAGGGCCAATGCCGTCAGATCCCCTTCCAGCGCCGCCTCGCCCAACACCAGGCCCAGGCTGAGCCCCTTATCCAGATCGACCACCTCCACCCCGCCGTCGGCGACCCCGTACTGGCCGGTCTGCGCCACGAAGAGCCGGCTGCCGATGGCAATGAGGTTGCCGGGGTTGACGCTCTGCAGGCGCAATGCCTGCACCCCGTCCTGCGCCGGGTCCCAATCCACGACCTGGTCGGTGGTCACGTCCACCGCCACCAGCACACTTTCGCTGGACACCCAGCCAGCATCGCGGTCGAGGCGCTGGCAGGCCAGGTACAGACGGTTGCCCACCAGGGCCATCTCCGCCTGTTCCGGCAGCCCATCGGCGTCGGCAAAGGCACTCAGATCGATCTCGCGCAGGAACTCGCCGGTACGGGGATCGACCACCAGCAGCGCGGCGCTGTTATTGCGCGAGACATAGGCCTTCTGTTCGCTGGCGAACTCGATGTCCTGAGGGTTGCTGCCGTTGCCTACCGAAAATTGCAGCAGCGGGGTACCGGGGTTGGCCGGATCGAGCACCAGGATATTGTCCTGCCCGAGCCGGTTGACCACGTAGATCCGGCCCGCGTGGTACCGCACCACGGCGTCGCTGTGGATGGTCAACAGGTCCTTGCGTGCGGCGCTGGCCCCCGGGTCGAGCAGGGCCACACTGCCGATCTGGAAATCGGAGGTCACCACCACCACGGGGTTTTGGGCGAGGGCCGGCATGGCCAGCAGCGCCAGGAGGGCGGTGAACGAGCAATACTTCTTCATGGGATCACTCCTTGGGTTGGTTGGTACGTGGACTTGGCGCACGATCGCCGAGTTTCTTGCCGAAAGTGATAAAGAACGAGCGTCCGGGTAAGGGATACCCCCACAGGTCCTCAACCTGCGTGCCGCCCAGATTGCGCACCTCCCCGGTGACCTCGAACCCATCGCCACCTTGCCGCCGCACCCCGGCGGTATGCAGCAGCCGGCCCGCTACCGCCAGACGGTTGGCCCGGTCGAGGTACTGCCGGCCTTCGCCGTTGAGTTCGTGGTAGAGCACACTGCGGCCAACCCGCACCTCGCTGCGCAGGTTGAAGCTGTGGCGCGGGGCATTGGGCAGGTCGCGGCCTTTCTCGAAGGGAAAGGGCGAATGGTTGCGGGCCCGCTGGTAGGTGTAGTTGCCGGTCATCTCCACCCGTCCCAGGCCAGCCTCACTGCGGATCTCCAAGCCCGCCACCACGGCGCGGCCGATATTGTACGGACGCGAGATCTGCTGCGAATTCTGCACGAAGCGGATCAGATCCCGGGTTTGCTTGCGGTACCCGGCCACCTCCAGCCGACGCCGGGGCCCGCTCCCTCCCGGCGCGAAGGTCAGGCCGGCATCGATCTGCACCCCGCGCTCGTGCCGCAGATCGGTATTGCCGATCACTGCGCCGCGGTCGCCGAAGAGTTCGTAGAAGCTGGGGGGTCGCTGGTACCGCCCCAGATGGGCCTGCACTGCCCACGCCTCGCCCAGGGCCCATTCGGCGCCGACCTTGCCGCCCACCAGCGCCGTCTGCCGGTCCCGGTCGCGGCCCTCCAGGAGCGCCAGCCCGCCGGTGCGGGCCCGTTCGTCGCGCAGACCTTCGACCTGTCCTCCGGCCACCAGGCGGAGCCGGCCCCGACCCAATTCGCCCTCGCCCCCCACCAACGCGCTGTACCGGCGGCTGGTCGGCAACTGACTATTCGGCCGGAGCAGGTCCTGCGGGGCGAAGCGCTCGGCCCGGACCCGGCTCGTCAGGGTGGCCACCGCTCCGCTGCCCAGAAGGAAATTGGCCACCCCCTGCATCCCGGCCCCCTGGGTCGAGTTGCGGTGGTGCTGGACTCCGGTGCCCACCTCCCCGGCGAGGTCTTTGTAGGTGTCCTGCGAGAAGGAATGGTAGAGCGAGAATTCGTAGGTGCTGTTGGCTGTCGCCGGTCCAGCGAGCTCGACCTGGCTGAGATCCTGCCAGCCATCAAAACGCACCTGCCGGGCCTGGTAGTTGCCGATACCCGGGATGCCCTGGTGCCTCAGATCGAAGGTGTGGCTGGCCCGCAGACGTGCCAGCCCCCAGGGCCGTTCGGCCTTGTCCAGGGTGCGCAGGGCGGCGAAATCGCTATTCTGCCGGGTGGCCTCTTCGTCGTCGGCGAGGTTGTACGGGGTGCCGTTGTCGTCGTGGAAAGGGAAGTTGTTGCGGCTGCCGGTGCCTTCGATCAGGCCCAGGTACTGGCCGCCTTTCCAGGGACCGCTCAGGGTGGCGCTGGTCTGCCAGGTGCCGAAGGACCCGGCCATGGCCTGCAGTGCCAGCCGCGGGTGCGCCGCGGGGGCGCGGGTGTGGAGGTTCACCACCCCGCCCAGGCTGTTGCCCCCGAAACGGGCCGGCACCGCGCCGCGGTAGATCTCGACCTGATCCACTCCGCCCACCAGCAGGCGGCCGAGGTCCACCCCCCCGCCCAGCGCCTGGTTGAGCGGCACCCCGTCGACAAAGACCAGCACCTGCTCGGCGGTGGACCCGCGGATGGAAGCCGTGCTGAAACTGCCCAGGCCCCCCTGGTGGCGCACCTGCACCCCTGCCGCCCGTTCCAGCACCTGGGGCAGCGATTCGGAGCGGTGTTCATCGAGGGGGATGTTTTCGACAAAAGCGGCAGCGGGGGTCTCCTCCTGCCGGCGCGCCGCTACGGTCATGCCTTCCAGCAGCAGGGGCTGAGCGCGCAACGGGAGCAGTGCGCTAGCCCCGGTGGCCGGCAACTGGCCGCGGTAGGGTTCGTACCCCAGACGGGAAGCCTCGACCGGCCAGGCCCCGGCAGGCAGGCCTTCCAGGCAGAAGGAGCCGCTGCTGTCGGTGTAGGTCTGACGCACCCGGGCGCCCGGCGGCATGGCCTTGACCCAGGCCCCGCCTAGACCCTCCCGCGTGCCGGCGTCCACGACGCGGCCACACCGGCTCACCGCGTCGGCGGACCTGGCAAGGCCCCCGAGCGCGACTAGCGCTGCCAACATGACTGCCCTGGTCATACCCCTCGGTATGCAGAAGCACGCCAGCGGCACCGCGCGGCGCAGGAAAGGTGCCAGCGCCGCCCGCTACCCAAGGCGGAATGCTTCAACGAGTGGACCAGCGGGGGAAGGAATGGCAGATGGACAGCGCGATACCAACGATGCTGCAGGTGCAGCAGCTGCCCTCGACCCCTGCTCTCCCGCGAAAGTCCAGGTCGATGCCGGCCACCAACAGGTGACCGGCGCGGATCGCCGGCAGGTCTTCGGGCTCGCAGGCGCGGCGCGGTTGGCGCCTCCTACCGGCCGTCGCTTCCCAGTCTGTGGCCAGACCAGTGCTTGTTGACGGCTTTCGTTCCTGCTTACCGCTGCGGGGCAGCCCCGGATTCCAACCGGGTTCCCTTTTCAGCCGCCGCCGAGCGCACTGACTCGACGGCCGCACCAGCGACATGGCTCAATATACGCATGTCCGCAGACAGGCGTCAATGCAGAGGCGCGCCTAGTGGCGTTGGCGGTACAGGCGCTGGTCCACCACCGCCGCCATCTTGGCTGCGTCCAGGCCGCCGCCGAGGAAACGCACCAACTCCTCGATTTTGGGGGCCGGCTGGGCGAGCACCTCATTGTAACTCAGGTAGAGCACCGCGAAGTTCGGCCGTTCGGCCAGCCACTTGCCGACTTCGTCGAGGTGGCGCTGGAAGAGGCGTTTCAGTTCGGCATCGGCGGCACCGCCGTCGGCGCGGCCGCGCCGCACCAGCATCTGCTGCTGGGAGGCCAGCACCTCGTCGAGGTGGCGCTGCATGAACACCACGCGGTAGCGGTGGCCTTCGGGCAGGTCGTAGAGCAGGCGGGAGATCACCTTCACCGCCCGGCCCTGGGCCTGCGCCAGCCAGCTGGCATCCTGCGCCACCTTCTTCACCTGTTCGAACTCGTAGTATCCTCCCAGGTTGTCCTCGTCGGCCTCGCGCTGGCCATCGGTCAGCGGCGAGAGCCCGCCGGCCTCCAGCATCTTCATCATCATCGAGGTGCCCGACCGCGGCAACCCGGAAACAACCACGATCTCGTTTGAGGCCATGCGGCAACTCCCTGCGTTGGTGGTCAGCGCGCCACGCCTTCACGGCTGCGGCGCAGAAGGTAGAGGAAAAAAGGACATCCCAACAGGGAGGTGATCACCCCGATGGGCAGTTCGGCTGGCGCCAGGAGCAGGCGGGCCAGCAGGTCGGCCCCCACCACCAGGATGGCCCCCCCCAGGAGCGAGGCCGGGAAGAGCCGGCGGTGGTCCGGACCCACGAGCAGGCGCATCACGTGGGGCACGATCAGACCGACGAAACCGATCACCCCGCTGACCGCCACCGCCGCCGCCGTCAGCAGTGCCGAGACCACCAGCAGGACGCGTTTCACCCGCTCGACCTCCACCCCCAGGTACTGGGCCTGCTCCTCCCCCTGCAGAATCAGGTTGAGGTCGCGGGCGTAGAACTGCAACAAGATGGCGCCGCCCAGCGCGTAGGGCCAGACCATACGCACATGGTCCCAGCGCCGGGCCGAAAGGCTGCCCATCAACCAGAAAAAGATCCGCTGCAGGTCGGCGTGGGCGGCCAGCATCAGCAAGGGCGTTAGCGCCGAAACCAGCGAGGCCACCGCCACCCCGCTCAGGAGCACCACCGTCACCGGCAGGCGGCCACCTCGCAGCGAGATCCCCGCCACCAGTAGCGCTGCCATCAAGGCCCCGGCAAAGGCAAAAACCGAAACCGAGCTGATCCCCCACACCCAGAAGTCGATGGCCAGGGAAAGGGCGGTGGTGGCCCCCAGCGCCGCCCCCGAGGACACCCCGATGATGTAGGGGTCGGCCATGGGGTTCTGGAAAAACCCCTGCATCACCGCCCCGCTCAGCGCCAGCATCGCCCCCACCAGCGCCGCCAGGATCACCCGCGGCAGGCGGATGTCGCGGACGATGGTCACCTCGGGCCCGGCGCCCGTCTCATTC
>JADZBP010000012.1 GCA_020852055.1 Candidatus Latescibacterota bacterium | reverse complement strand
TGTCGTAGGTCTGGATCAGAAAGGCCCGGGCCGGGGCCGCCGCCCACAGCAGCAGCAACAATAGCACCCTAATGGCCATCAGGGGCTCCCTGTCCGGCGATACGCCGCACCCGTGCCAGCAATTCCTCCAGTTCCATGCCGTCGAGCGCCTCGCCAGGTGCGCCCAACAGGCGCACCTCGCCGGTATCCTGGAAAACCCGGGCCTTGGCCGCCGGGTTGCGCTCCACCCGGAACTTGCCCTGCCCCAACCCCACAGGCCAGGGACTGCCGCGACCGTCCGGCTCCGTCAGGAAGAGCACCACCTCCTCACCGGGGGTGAACTCGGGCATACCCGCCAGATGCAGGCGCATGCCCTGGAAGTCGCCGCCGGGCAGGCAGATCTCGAGCCGGGCGCCGGCCTGGCCCTTGACCACCTCCGCCACCTCGAAGGTGCACCGGGTATGGGGCTGGCCGTCGACGAGCAGGGCGGAGGAAGCCCGGCAGGTGGCCACCAGCACACAGGCGGCGTTGCGGGTCAGGCCCTCCAGATCGTAGCGGACCAGGGTCGTGGCCCGCAGGGTGCCGCAGAGGGCGAGGAGGAGCAGCAGGGGCGCCATGAAGGTCCTTTGGACACAGGTTGCTCTTAAGACGACCCCGACGCGGGCAAAGTTGCACCGCCGGCCCCTAGAATATAACTTTTTGCCCCATGTCCGATCCCGCTGCCTTCACCCCGCTGGTTGCCCCCCCGACCGGCCCGGCCGAACCCTCCCTCTATTTCGCCTTCTCCCAGGACCGTCTGCTGGTCCACCTCGAGGGCCAGAGCGCCCGAGTGCCGATACTGGGCGAAGCCGCCGAACTGGGACTGCCGGTGATACGGCAACAATATCTGGGCACCCTGGGCCAGATCCACTGCTATTCCGTCGAATTGCCGCCCGACGCCGAAACGCCGCAGGGTATGGCCCTCAAAGGCCTGCGCCAGCTCTTCGGCCTGCTCGAGGAGCCGCTCTTCTGGGTAGCCGGCCGGGCTGTGCAGATCGTCAACTGGGACCGGACCCACCAGTTTTGCGGCCAGTGCGGCACCGCCACGGTTTCGCGGCCCACCGAAAGGGCCAAGGAATGCCCCGCCTGCGGCCTGCTCAACTTCCCGCGGGTATCACCGGCCATCATCGTGCTCATCGAACGGGGCCGCCAATTCCTGCTGGCCCGCAACCACCGCTTCCCCGCCGGCCGCTACAGCATCATCGCCGGCTTTGTCGAACCGGGCGAAACCCTCGAGGAGGCCGTGGCCCGCGAGGTGCGCGAGGAGGTGAGCATCGAGGTCAGCGATATCCGCTACTTCGCCAGCCAGCCCTGGCCCTTTCCCCATTCCCTGATGGTCGGCTTCACCGCCCAGTACGCGGGCGGGGAGATCAGGCCGGACCCGGCCGAGATCGAGGCTGCCGCCTGGTTCACCCCCGACGAACTGCCGGACCTGCCCGACGGCATCAGCATCTCCCGCCGGCTCATCGACTGGTTCCTGGCCAAACACCGCGCATGACCGGGGCCGCCAAGGTCGAACTCATCCTCGCCACCCTCGACGCCCTGTACCCGGCGCCGCCGATCCCCCTGCGCCACGACGATCCCTACACCCTGCTGGTGGCGGTGGTGCTTTCGGCCCAGTGCACCGACCTGCGGGTGAACCAGGTCACCCCGGCGCTCTTCGCCCGGGCCGGCACCCCGGCGCAGATGGCCGCCCTGCCGGTCGAGACCATCCAGGCCCTCATCCGCCCCTGCGGCCTGGCGCCGCAGAAGGCGCGGGCCATCCGCGGCCTTTCCCAACTGCTCCTAGACCGGCACCAGGGTCAGGTGCCGCGCACCCTGGCCGAGTTGGAGGCCCTGCCGGGAGTGGGCCACAAGACCGCCCAGGTAGTTGTGGCCCAGGCCTTTGGCGAACCCGCCTTCCCGGTCGATACCCACATCCACCGCCTGGCCTGGCGCTGGGGCCTTTCGGCGGGCAAAAACGTGCTCCAGACCGAGCGGGATCTGAAGAGATTATTCCCACCGGACCGCTGGAACCGCCTGCACCTGCAGTTCATCTATTTCGGCCGCGAGCACTGCCCGGCTCGCGGCCACGATCCCCATCGCTGCCCCCTGTGCAGCCAGGTGGGCCGCAAGGAACTCTTCACCACCTGAACCGCGAGCCGGCACCCTTGCCCCTCGGTTTGGCGTTGTGTATCTTCGCCATAGACCCTCATCGGGAAACCACCATGCGCCTCGTTGCCGCCCTGCTTTCCGCCCTGCTCTTGGCGCTGCCCTGTGCCGGCAGCCTGCCGGCTTTCTGTGTGCCGGGCCAGGTGATAGCGGTGACGCCCGCTGCCTGTTGTGCAGTGCAGGGTCAACGCTGCGGGGCTGGCCAGGCCGACGCGTACTGCTGTCCCACCCAGACCGCCCCGGCGCCAGCGGCCGCCAGCGAAGCCAGTCTGCCGGCGCCCTCCCCCACCCCGGCAATGGCCCTGCTCGATCTGCCGGTGCCCTCCCCGGCCATGTACCCTCCGCTGCTGCACACCGTCCCCCCACCGGGCGTCTCCCGCCCGGCGCTGTACCTGCTCCACCGCTCCTATCGAAGTTGATCCACCCCACCCTCCCAGCCTAGTTGTGCCCGGAACCGCGTTTCGCTAGCTAATAGCCGGTTCTCCCCGTACTCTGTACCCAAAGGAACGCCCATGCGCCAGATCTGGAGTACCCTGCTGTGCGCCGTGTTGCTGGCGGCAGGGGCAGCGGCCCAGGAACCGCTCTCCCTGCAGGCCCTGATCGAGGAGGCCCTGCAGCACAATCCCGAAATCCACCGCGCCTCCCGGACCTGGGAAGCGGCCAGGACCCGGCCCCCGCAGGAAGGGGCGCTGCCCGACCCGATGTTGCAGGTGGGCCTGGAGCGCAACCCGGTCTTCGTGCGCGAGATCAACGTCCTCACCGAGGACCATCTGCACCTGCTGCCCGACCTGGGCATGGAGGAACCCGTCGAGGCCATGAACATGCTCAGTATCTCCGTGGCCCAGGAGATCCCCTATCCCGGCAAAAGGTCCCTGCGCCGCCAGGTGGCCGAGAAAAATGCCGAGGCCGAGGCCGCCCGCCGCGACGCGGCCCGCAACACCGTGACCGCCCAGGTCAAGGAAGCCTACTACGACCTGGCCCTGGCCGACCAGGGGTTGGCGGTGGTGGCCCGGACCCGCCGCCTGCTGGAGGACTTCAGCGCCACGGCCCTGGCGCGGTACCGCGTGGGCCAGGCCAGCCAGCAGGAGGTGCTCAAGGCCCAGGTCGAGTTGTCGGCCCTGCGCGGCCGCGAAGCCCTGCTCCACCAGCAGGGCGAGGCCGCCGGCGCCCAGCTCGACGCCCTGCTCAACCGGCCCGCTGCCGCCATGCCGGGCCAACCCGACACCCTGCCGGCCCCCCGTTCCCTGCCTCCGCTCGAGGTGCTCGTGGAGCGGGCCCGCGAACACCACCCCGGCCTGCAGGCCCAGCGCCGCCAGGTGGAGGCCGCCCGGTTGCAGGTGGCCCTCATGGCCAAGGAATACCGGCCCGACCTCACCCTCAGCGCCGGCTGGAAGACCGATGGCGGCCTGGACGATTACTTCAATGTGATGATCGCCGCCCCCCTGCCCCTGCAGCGCGAACGCCGCCGGTCCAGCGTACAGGGCGCCCGCGCCGAACAGGAAGCCAGCCAGGACGAACTGCGGGCCGCCGAAGCACTGCTGGTGGCCCGGATCCGGGACCTGGCCAGCCAGGCCAATGCAGCCAGCCGCCTGGTCGAACTCTACCGGCAGGCGCTGATCCCCCAGGCGCGTTTCGCCCTCGATGCGGGCCTGGCCGGGTACCGCGTAGGCCAGGTGGACCTGCTCATGCTGCTGGACAACTCCCGCGCCCTGCTCGAGGACGAACTGATGGTCCAGGATCAGTTGGCCGCCCACCACCGGGCCCTGGCCCAGCTAGAGGAGGCGGTCGGCGCCTCCCTGGACCCCTGAAAGGAGACCCGCATGTCACGCGCCTTCTCGCTGCTTTTCCTGGCCGCCGCGCTGCTCTGGCTGCAGGGCTGCACCCCGGCCCAACCGCCGGCCGGCCAGCCCGAATCCGCCGCCCCCCAGACCAGTACCCGGTACGTCTGTCCCATGCACCCGGACCAGACCGCCGACCACCCCGGCGAATGCCCCATCTGCGGTATGGACCTAGTGCCCGATACCTCCCAAGCCACACCCCAAGCGCCGGTCCCCGCGGCGGGGGCCGTGGCCGAGGCCACCAGATACCAGTGCCCGATGCAGCCTGACTACGTGGCCGACAAACCCGGCGAATGCCCCATCTGCGGCATGGACCTGGTGCCGCTGCACGCCGAGGAGATCACCCTGACCGTGCCCGGCCAGGCCGAGGTGCGGATCTCGCCCGAGCGCCAGCAGTTGATCGGGGTGCAGCGCGAAGCAGTGGTTCGCCGGCCCCTCGAGCACCTCCTGCGCGCCCCGGGCCGGGTGGACTACGACGAGCGCCGGGTGGATCATGTACACACCCGCACCGAGGGCTGGATCCGCAAGGTGTACGCCAACTATACCGGGCAGATGGTCAAGGCGCACCAGGCCCTCTTCACCTTCTACAGTCCCGAGCTGGAGGCCGCCCAGGCCGAGTACCTGCTGGCCCTCAGGGCAGTGCTGGCCCTGGGCGACAACCCCATCGAGGAGGTGGCCGAAGGCGCCGCCGCCCTGCTCTCCGCCTCGCGCAGCCGGCTCCTGCAATGGGAGTTCGGCGAGCAGCAGTTGGCCGAACTCGAGACCGCGGGCAGCCCGCTCACCGAGGTCAGCATCTACACCCACAGCGGCGGTTTCGTGGTCGAGAAACAGGCCCTGGAGGGCATGCGCGCCGAGCCGGGCGCCGACCTCTACACCATCGCCGACCTGGGGGTGGTGTGGGTCCACGCCGACCTCTACGAACACGAGCTGTCCCTGGTCCACGAGGGCCAGGAGGCCGTGGTCAAGCTCAGCTACTACCCCGGCCAGGTCTTTCGCGGCAAGGTGGTCTTCGTCTACCCCTACGTCGACACCCAGACCCGCACCGGCAAGGCGCGCATCGAGTTCCAGAACCCCGACTGGAAACTCAAGCCGGGCATGTTCACCCAGGTGGAGATCGAGACCGCCGGCCGCGAAGGCCTGGTGGTGCCGGCCAGCGCGGTGCTCGAATCGGGCAAACGCAGCCTGGTCTTCGTCGACCGCGGTGAGGGCCGCTTCGAGCCACGCGAGGTGGAGTTAGGCGGCCGGTCGGGTGAAGGCTACGAGGTCCTGTCGGGGTTACACGAAGGCGAGCAGGTGATCACCAGCGCCAACTTCCTGATCGATTCAGAGAGTCAGCTCAAGGCCGCTCTCAGCGCGATGAGCGCCCACCCGCACTGAGGAGGCGGCCCCGTGATCGACAAAATCATCGACTACTGCGCCACCCACCGCTTCCTGGTCTTCACCCTGGTGGCCGGCCTGACCCTCTGGGGGGTCTGGGCCATCCAGCACACCCCGCTGGACGCCATCCCCGACCTTTCCGACACCCAGGTGATCGTGTACTCGCGCTGGGACCGCAGCCCGGACCAGATCGAGGACCAGGTGACCTATCCCATCATCTCGGCGATGCTGGGGGCGCCCAAGGTCAAGGCCGTGCGCGGGTTCTCCGATTTCGGCTACTCCTACGTGTACGTCATCTTCGAGGAGGGCACCGACATCTACTGGGCCCGCTCCCGCATCCTCGAATACCTCAGCAGCGTGCTGCCCAGCCTGCCCGAAGGGGTGAAGGTGGAGTTGGGCCGCGACGCCACGGCGGTGGGCTGGGTCTTCCAGTACGCCCTGGTGGACACCACCGGCCAGAACAACCTGGCCCAACTGCGCTCCTTCCAGGACTGGTACCTGCGCTACTACCTGCAGTCCGTGCCCGGGGTGGCCGAGGTGGCGCCCATCGGCGGTTTTGTGCGCCAGTACCAGATCAACCTCGACCCGGCGACCCTCAAGTCCTACGGGCTCGGTGTCGAGCAGGTGGTTGCCGCCGTGCGCAGCGGCAACGCCGACGCCGGAGGGCGGCTGGTGGAACTCTCGGGCCGCGAGTACATGGTGCGCGGCCGCGGGTACGCCAAGTCCACCACCGACCTGGAACAAATCTCAGTGGGGGTGAACCCCCAGACCGGCACGCCCGTACTCGTCCGGGATCTGGGACAGGTGGCGTTGGGGCCGGACCTGCGGCGGGGGGTGGCCGAACTGGACGGTCAGGGCGAAACAGTGGGCGGCATCGTCATCATGCGCCACGGCGAAAACGCCCTTTCGGTGATCGAGCGGGTCAAGGAAAAACTCGCCGAGATCCAACCCTCCCTGCCCCCCGGGGTCAAGGTGGTCACCACCTACGACCGCTCCGACCTCATCGAACGGGCCATCGACACCCTCAAAGGCACCCTCGCCGAGGAGTTGGCCATCGTCGCCCTGGTCATCCTGGTTTTCCTCTGGCATGTGCCCAGCGCCCTGATCCCCATCCTCACCATCCCCATCACCGTGATCATCGCCTTCATCCCCATGCACGCCCTGGGACTGAGTTCCAACATCATGTCCCTGGGCGGTATCGCCATCGCCATCGGCGCCATGGTGGACGCGGCCATCGTGGTGGTGGAGCAGACCCACAAAAAGCTAGAGCACTGGGAGGCAGGGGGCCGGAAGGAGGATTACCAGCAGGTGGTGATCGCGGCGGTCAAGGAGGTGGGCGGGCCCAGCTTCTTCGCCCTCTTGGTCATCGCCGTCGCCTTCATGCCGGTCTTCACCCTCGAAGCCCAGGAAGGGCGCCTCTTCAAACCCCTGGCCTTCACCAAGAACTTCTCGATGATCATCGCCGCCCTGCTGGCCATCACCCTCGATCCGGCCATGCGCCTGCTCTTCACCCACGCCAGGCAGTTCAACTTCTCGCCGCGCTGGTTGTGCCGGGCGGCCAACGCGGTGCTGGTGGGCAAGATCCGCCGCGAGGAGGATCACCCCATCAGCCGGGTGCTCTTCCGCCTTTATACCCCGGCGGTGGAACTGGTCCTGCGCCACCGCTGGGCCACCCTGATCGCCGCTTTCGCCCTGGTGCTGGCCACCATCCCGGCCTACACCCGCCTGGGTTCCGAGTTCATGCCGCCCCTGTACGAGGGGTCGCTGCTCTACATGCCCACCACCCTGCCGGGGCTCTCGGTCACCGGCGCCACCCAGCTGCTCAAAGCCCAGGACCAGGTGCTGAAGGGTTTCCCCGAGGTGGAGCGGGTCTTCGGCAAGGCGGGCCGCGCTGAAACCGCCACCGATCCGGCCCCCTTCTCGATGATGGAGACCACGGTGCTGCTCAAACCCGAGTCCCAGTGGCGGCCGGTGGACCGCTGGTACACCTCGTGGGCCCCCGATTGGCTCAAGGGCATCCTGCGCCGGGGCTGGCCCGATCACCTCAGCCCGGAGGCGCTGATCGCCGAGATGGACCAGGCCATGTCCTTCCCCGGGGTGAGCAACGCCTGGACCATGCCGATCAAGGCCCGCATCGACATGCTCTCCACCGGGGTGCGCACCCCGGTGGGTATCAAGATCCTGGGCGGGGACCTGAAGGAAATCCAGCGACTCGGGGAGCAACTGGAGCCCCTGCTCCGGGAGGTGCCGGGCACCCGCAGTGTCTTCGCCGAACGCACCGCCGGCGGCTACTTCCTCGACTTCGACCTCAAGCGGGAGGAGTTGGCCCGGTACGGGCTCTCGGTGGACGAGGTGCAGATGAGCATCCTCTCGGCGGTGGGCGGCGAGCAGGTGAGCACCACCATCGAGGGCCGCGAACGCTATTCGGTCAACGTGCGTTACCAGCGCGACTTCCGCAGCGGCCTCGACGAGCTGGGCCGCGTGCTGGTCGCCACCCCCGGCGGGGTCCAGGTGCCCATGGCGCAGTTGGCCGACATCGGGCTGCACGAGGGCCCGGCGATGATCCGCGACGAAAACGGCCTGCTGGCCGGCTATGTCTTCGTGGACGTGGCCGACCGCGACCTGGGCAGCTACGTGACCGAGGCCAAACGCCTGGTGGGCGAGCGGCTGGCCCTGCCGCCCGGCTATGTCCTGGCCTGGAGCGGCCAGTACGAATCCATGGAGCGGGTGAAAGGCAAACTGCTGGTGGTGGTGCCGGCCACCCTCTTCCTGGTCTTCCTGCTCATCTACCTCAACACCAACTCGGCCGCCAAGACCGCCATCATCCTGCTGGCCCTGCCCTTCTCGGCCGTGGGCGCCATCTGGCTGCTCTACCTGTTGGGCTACAACATGAGCATCGGGGTGTGGGTGGGCCTCATCGCCCTGATGGGCGTGGACGCCGAAACCGCCGTGTTCATGTTGCTGTACCTGGATCTGGCCTACGAGGAAAGGAAGGCCGCGGGCCGGTTGCAGACCCTGGGCGACCTGCGCGAGGCCATCGTACACGGCGCGGTGAAGCGGGTCCGGCCCAAGGTGATGACCGTGGCGGTGATGCTGATGGGGCTGCTGCCCATCATGTGGTCCACCGGGGCCGGCGCCGACGTCATGAAACGCATCGCCGCCCCGATGATCGGCGGCATCCTCACCTCCTTCATCATGGAACTCCTGGTCTATCCAGCCATCTACGAGATCTGGAAAGGCCGTTCGCTGCGCCGCAGCACCTCAACCACCTAACCCAAGGAGCACTCTCATGAAAACCATTCTCGCCGCCTTCGCCCTCACCGCCCTGCTCGGGGTGCAGACCGCCCCGGCCGGCCAGCCCAACCCGCCCGCCGCTCAGGTCATGGAAGGCAAGCTGGTCGACCTGGTCTGCTACGCCATGGACATGACCGGGGCCAAACACGCCAAATGCGGCATCCATTGCGCCGAGAAGGGCCAGCCCGTCGGTTTCGTGGAGCAGAAGACCGGCAGGATCTACACCGTGCTGCTGCCCTCCCCGGGCCTGGCCAAGTACCTCGACCAGCCGGCGCGCCTCACCGCCACGGTGCTCAAGGAGGGTTTCGTCTCCCCCGGCAAACTGGAATTGAAGCAGGGCGAGGCCTGGACCGCCGTCGAGTTGCCCACGGCGATGTAGGCTGCACCGGGCACAACAAGGGCGGGGATCCATCGCAGATCCCCGCCCATTTTTTGTACCCGTGTCAGCAAACCCGGCCTAGAAGGGCCGCATGATCACCAGCCAGACGATGAACGCCATCAGCACCCCGGGGACCTTGTTGAGGGTCTTGAAAAAACCCTCACTCTTGGTGTTCTGCCCCTTGGCAAAATCCTTGCGGAATTTCGACATCATGCCGTGTAACCCGCCCAGCAGCACCACCAGCAGCAGCTTGGTGTGGAACCAGCCGCCATTGCCCGGCCCCATCACCCCGGTGGCCACGATCAATAAGATCCCGGTGATGAAGACGATGATCATCGCCGGGGTCAACAACACCGCCATCAGGCCCTGCTCCATTTCCTTGAATTTGCCGTCGGCCTCCGAACCAGGCTGCACCTGGGTGTGGTAGACAAAGATCCGCGGCAGGTACAACATGCCCACCATCCACAACATCACGGCGATCAGGTGGATGGTGATCAGTAAAGGGGTATTCTCCAACAACGTTTGCCTCCTCTGCTAGTTTTTGGGGTGGAGGCCGGCCGGGGCCGGCCCCGGGATTTTTTAATCCTCGTCTTCGCGCTCGCTGAGCAACTCCCCCCGCTGCAGCCTTTCGGCGTTTTCGGTGGACCAGAGGATGTTCTTCATCACCTTCTGGGCGGTGATGTACCGGGTGGCGGCCAGCAGGTGCAGCCGCCGCTCCTCCGGGTCGGTGGTCAGGTCGGCGTGGCGGAAGGCCACCTCCAGTACCTGAAACATGTGCAAGTCAGCGTCCTCGCGCAGGGTGATGTGGGCCAGGGTGTACCGCAGCTTGCGCTGGTCGCGGCCTTCCTCCAGGTACTGGTTCACCAGCACCTCGGCCTCGAAAACCTTCTGGAAATCGGCGTACTCCCGCAACCGGTCGAGCAGGGCTTCGTCGGTGGCGAAGGGCTCGCCGAGGCGCTGGCCCGGCCGGGGCAACCGGGCGGCAGGCATGTTCAACCAGCGCAGATAGGTCAGGAACACCGCCCCGTGGAAGATCCCGCGCAGCAACTCCTTGCTGGGAGCCAGCTCGAAGGCCCGGTACAAGCCGTGGGCATAGGAATAGATATTGGCCACCTCGTGCCAGTCCCCCTCGTTCTTGAGGTGGAAACGGGCGGTGCGTATGGCTCCGGCATAGGTCATGGCCCGGCACAGATCGGTGGGCGCGACCCCGGCCCGCAGCTTGGCCTCCAGGTCGGCGACGATGGGGGCGAAATCGTCCCCGAGCAGGAACTGCGCGTACGCGGCGATATCGAGGTCGGCGTGTTGCCGCTGGTTGTCCTCCCAGATGGCGTCGAGCCGGCCGAATACCGCCTCCAGCACCGGCACACTGTCGGCCCAGCGCGAGGTCTCCTCGTGGCGGGTGCGGTTGATCAGGTCCACGGCGATGGGCCGCAGGATCTCGTGCGCCCCCTCCCAGCCCACGTAATCGAGGGCCTCGAAGAGTTTGTTGGCAAAATCGAGGGCATGCCCGTCGCCGGTAAAATAGAAGTCGGTGGCGGCGGTGAAGACGAAGTCGGCCAGCACTGCCGGCGCGTGGCCCCGGTCCTTCAGCGTGACCAGGATGCGTTCGGCGGCGCCGTGGTCGCGCTGATCCACGGCGCGGCGGAACCAGCGCTTGAGGGTCTCCAGATCCGGGTCGCGCTGGGCTCGGGGAAAGGGGAAGATGCGCCGGCGCGAACTGCCGGAACTGCGGCGCGAGATCTGGGTCAGGCCGTGCACCAGGAAGAGATTGTGGTCGGCCAGAGCCACCTCCTCCCAGAGGTTGGCGGCGATGGTGAGGATGGCCAGGCCCGAGGAAAACCCTTCGCTGCCCTTGTACGACCCATAATACAGGCCCTGCTGGATGATTTCCTGCGGGGTGGCGCCGGCCTCGCGCAGGGCGGTGACCGCCTTGGCGATGAGGAAGGTGCTGCGGTCCTTGAGCCCCTGCTCCAGGGCCCGCCGGCCGCGGTCCACCAGGCGCCGGCGGGAGGCCTCCTTCTCGTCGCGGGCCAGGCCCACATAGAGAAACCCGTCGGCGCGCAGCTCCAGGGGGAAGGCCTTGACATCGTCGCCCCCGGCCAGGAAACAACCGCCGGTTTTCAGGTCGAACTCCCAGTGGTGCCAGTGGCAGATGAGCACCCCGTCGCGCACACTGCCCTTGGAGAGCGGGTACCCCATGTGCGGGCAGCGGTTGTCCACCGCGTGGTACTCGCCCTGGTGGCGGAACACCGCCAGGTGCGCCCCCTCGACGGTGAAGGCGCGGCTCGCCCCTTCGTCCACCCCCGATGCCAGGCAGAGCCGGTGGAAGACCAGGCCCTCGGGACTTGCCGGGGCGGGGTTCGCAGCGGTGGGGTGGTCTGGCTCGACGGCGAGCGTCATAGGGCACCTCCATGGCGGGAAAAGGGATGGTAGAATATACAATGGGGGGAACAGGGCGAAAGTGGCCCGCCTCGCCTTGACATGCCCAGCATGGGGGCGCAGATTGGGTCCAGTGAGGAGGTGTTGCCCATGTCGCGAATCCGTCTGGCCCTGATCGGCTGCGGAGGGATGTCCCAGACCCATCTGCGCCGTTTCCACGTGTTGGCCGACCGCCTCGAACTCAAGGCGGCGGTGGATACCGACCTGGAGAAAGCCCAGGCCGTAGCCCAGCACTTCCCCGGCCTCGTAACCGCCACTGACTACCGCCGCATCCTCGATCAGGTGGACGCCGTCCTGGTGGTGCTCCCCCACCACCTCCATCACCCGGTGGGTCTCGATTGCCTGCGGGCCGGCAAACACCTGCTGCTCGAAAAACCCATGGCCAACAGCGAGCAGCAGTGCCTCGACCTCATCGCCGCAGCCCAAAAAGCCGACCGCACCCTGATGGTGGCCTACTGCATGCGTTTCCACCCGCTGGTGGTGCGCATGAAGGAGTTGCTCGACCAGCGGGCCTACGGGGACTGTTTCCAGGTCTCGATCTGGACCGAGCAGCACACCCAGTTCCCGCCCGACCACTGGGCCTCCCGCGCCGCCACCCTGGGCGGCGGGCAGTTCTTCAGCCACGGCTGCCACTACATCGATATCCTGCTCTGGTACCTCGGCCGGCCGCTGCGCGGCACCCATCTGGGCACCAACACCGGCACCCCCTGGATGGAGCGGGAGGGCACCAGCAATGTCAGCCTCGAGTTCGAAGGCGGCCGCCTGGGGTACCACTTCGGCACCTGGGGGGCGCGCGGCACCCGCCTGGGGTATTCCTTCCACGCCCATTGCACCGAAGGCATGCTGGAGGCGGCGATCTCTGAGAAAAAGTTGATCGCCCACGCCGGGGGTAAGACCGAGATCCTGATGGAGGCCGAATCCGGCAAACACACCGAGAACGAGATGGCCCATTTCCTCGATTGTATCGAGAACCACACCACCCCGCTGACCGACGGCCACGGCAGCCTGCAGGGCCTGCGGGTCATCTGGCGGCTCTACGAGGCCGAAGAGCAGCACCGGGTCGCCGATCTGCGCGGCCTGGGCCTGGACCAGACCGGCAAACCCTGACCTGAGGACCCCCATGCTCGAAATCGGCGTCGCCCAATCCGACATCACCCCGCAGCGCTCGGTCTGGCTCACCGGGTACGGCAACCGCGACCACCGCTCCGAAGGGGTGTACCAGGCCCTGCGGGCCGGCGCCCTCTTCCTGCGCGGCGATCACCAGGCCGCCCTGGTGCTCACCGCCGACCTGATCGGGTACAGCTCGGCCTTTGCCGCCGCCGCCAGGCAGGAGATCGCCCTGGCCACGGGCCTGCATCCGGGCCAGATCGTGCTCACCGCCACCCACACCCACTGCGCCCCCTTCTTCACCCCCTGGATCATGCCCGGCCAGCTCGAACCCGAGTACGCGGCCCAGGTCCAGGAGGCGCTGGTCGCCCTGGCCGTGCGGGCCGGCGCCGAGCCGGTGCCCGGCGAAATCCGTTTCTCTCGCGGGCGCTCCACCTTTGGGGTCAACCGCCGCCTGCCCGACGGCCAGGGCGGGGTGCGTTTTGCGCCCAACCCGGACGGCTCCATCGACCGGGACCTGGACACCCTGTGGTGCGCCGACCTGAGCGGCCGGCCTCTGGCCAGCCTCAGTTTCTACGCCTGCCACCCCACCAGCCGGGGCGGCTATTTCATCGGCGGGGATTACCCCGGCTTCCTCTGCCGCGCCCTGGAACAGGCCACCGGCGCGCCGGCCTTCTTCGCCACCGGCTGCGGCGGCGACGTGCGCCCCTGGTTCAAGAGCCCGGAGGGCGGTTTCGCCACCCCCGAACTCGACCAGCTCGAAGCGGCCGGCCAGGCCATGGCCGACGAGGTGTTGCAGACCCGCTCCCAGGCCGCCCCCGTGGCCGCCGACTCGTTGCGCCTGGCCGGGGCCCACCACCTGCTCCCCTATGCCGGCCTGCCCACCCGCCAGGAGCTCGAAACGCGGGCCCAGGACCCGGCCAACCCGCTGCACCAGCAGTGGGCGCAGACCATGCTCGCCCACCTGGCCGCCGGCCCCCTGCCCGCAGCCTGTCCCCAGGAGATCCAGGTCCTGCAACTCAACCCCGGCCTGCGCCTGGTCTTCCTGGGCGGCGAGATCCTCTCCGGTATCGGCCTGCACCTCAAGGCCGCGCTGCAGCCGGCCACCACCGTGGTCGCCGGGTACAGCAACGGGGTCGTCGGCTACGTGCCCAGCGAGGACACCTACGACCTGGGCGGGTACGAGGTCGATGGCTCCCACTACTACTTCCTCCGCCCCGCGCCCTTTGCCAGGGACGCGGAGCGCCGGATCCTCGCCCAGACCGCCACTCTGGTGCAGTCCCTCGCCTGATCCCGCCCAAAAAAAGCGCAACCTTCCGCCACCCCGATCCCTCTAATCTGGCGAGCACCAACCGGGAGAACGGGGACCTTGGGCACCGACGTACAACTCATCCAGCAACACCTTCAGGGCGACCCTCAGGCCACCCGGGCCTTGATCGAGCGCCACCAGGACCTGGTCTACAACCTGGCCCGGCGCCTGCTTGGGGACGCCGAGGAGGCCCGCGACGCGGCCCAGGAAACCTTCCTGCGCGCCCTCGAATCCCTCGCCGGCTTCCGCGGCGACTGCACCTTCTCGACCTGGCTCTACCGCAGCGCCGCCAACACCTGCATCGCCCGCAGCCGGCAGCGCCGGCAGCGCCGCTCGCGGGAGGTCCCGGCTGCGGACCGGGAACCTGCCGACGAGAGCGCCCCCTCCTCCCTCGACCTGGTGGAACAGGGCGAGCGCGACGAGCAGCTGCACCAGGCCGTGGCCGAGCTGGCCGAGCCGTACCGGGTGGTGATCGCGCTCCACTATTTTCAGCAACTCACCGGCGCCGAGGTGGCGCAGGTGCTCGAGGTGCCCGAGGGCACGGTCAAGGCGCGGCTCTTCCGGGCCCAGCGCCTGCTCCAGCGCAAACTGAACCCCCGCGGCGGGAGGAAGATTCGATGACGCCCTACGACGACTGCCGCCCCTTCCAGGACCAGTTCGGCGATTACCTGCTGGGGCGCCTGTCCCCGGCCGAGGCCCTGGGCTTTGCCCAGCACCTGAGGGATTGTGCGGCCTGCCGCCAGGCCCTGGCGCTGGAGCGGCGCCTGCGGGCGGTGCCCCCGGTGGCCGCCCCGGCCGATCTGGCCGCTGCGGTGCTGGCGCAACGGCTCGCCCGGCCGGCGCCCTCGGGGTGGATCCGGTCCACCCTGGGCAACACTGCCGCCGACGCGGCCTTCCGCACCCTGGTCGATCCTCTGCTGCAGCTCGACCTGGAACTGCGGGGGGCTGGCGCCCCGCTCCGGCGTCTGGTCGCCGGCGCCTTGGCCGGCCTGCAGTCACACCTGTACCGCGAAGGGAACAAACTGGGCCAACGCCTCGCCCTGCCCCTGCTGGATGCCAGCAGGCAGGTGCGCGCGGCGCTGGCGGGTCCACCAATGCCTCAATAACAGGGAGATAAGACTATGGCAAGCGGACGCATGTTCAAGATTCTGGTCTACGAAGGCGGCGACGAGCCCAAGGTGGAGGTCTGCGTGCCCCTGCGACTCGCCAAACTGGCCCTCAGTATCCTGCCGGCGGTCAAGGGTGAGATCCAGAAACACGCCGACATCGACGTGGAAACCCTGCGGCAGATGCTGGGCGAGGGCTTCAAGGAATTGGAGGAGATGGAGCCCATGGATCTGGTCAAGGTCAATGACGGGCCCAACCGGGTGCGTATCAGCATCGAGTGAGCGACCGCCACGCCTAGGAGCTGAAAATGGCACCCGCCTTCTGGTTCACCCTCCAGGTCAAGGGCCGCCGCCTGTCCATCCCCCTGGTCCTGGTCCTGCCCCTGGCCCTGTTTTTCGACCTGCTGGGCCTGGCGACCCTCTGCGCGGTGGGCATCTGGAAAAAGCGCGCCCTCTTCCCCCGCCTGGGCCTGGGGTTCTTTCTCACCCGCCTGACCCTGGTCCTGATGCTCTGGGGCGGCCGTTTCCGCATCGGGGTCAACGCCGGGCAGCCGGTGGTGCGCCTGCACGGAGGATGGCGGTACCGGTAGCTTGACAGCACCCCCGGCATGGCCCTCCTTAAAGGCCATCCCCCCACCACGGGAGATCCTACCCCCCGTGGCGGGGATGGCTCCGGAGGTGCGCCGAGATGACCGCTGCCCTGCCCTACGATTCACCTGCCCTGGCCTGGCTGCAAGCCGCTGCCCGGGCCGCCGACTGGTTTGCCGCCCGGCTCGGCCCGGGCGGGCGGCTGCCGCCGGACCTGCACGATCTGGGTTCGTACTACAAGTGGCCCCTCTTCCTGCACGCGCTCGGGCGGGCGGATCTGGCCCGGGCGGTGTACGACCGCTGTCTCGCCGACTTCTTCACCGCCGACGGGGACTTCCGCAGCGGCCAGGCCAAGAGCGCCGACCCCATCTACAGCCTCATCGCCGACAGCTATACCAACACCTGGCTGATCGCCGCCGCCCGGCTCTATGGCCAGGGGGAGGTGGGCCGGCTCGCCCTGGACTGCCTGCGCCGCCGCCAGGTGGCCCGCACCGGCGGCTTCCTCACCGGCCGGCCCGGCGACCACCCCGAGCAGCGCCAGGACATCGTCACCATCGCCGGTTGCGGCAACGCCTTCCTCGCCTGGGGCGAGCTCGAACCCGCCCTGCAGGCCGGCGATTGCCTGCTCCGGGTGCTGGCGTCCCAGCAGCAGGCCCCGGACTTCTGTTTCTACATAGACGGCGAGGGCCGCCTGCTCCGCCACCTCGATCTGCCGCCCCGCCTCCTGTTATTGCAGCCCGCCCTGCCCGGCCAGGCCTACGTGTACCCCGGCATGACCGCCCTCTTCCTCGCCCGCCTGTACCTGGCCAGCGGCGAGGCGCGTTTCCTGGCCGGGGCGCAGGGGTATTTTGCGCTGCAGGAACGCTGCGGGGAGGCGATGTACCAGGGGTTCGGTTGCTGCAAGACCGGCTGGTGCGCCGCGGTGCTGGCCCGCATCACCGGCGACGAACGCTATCGCCGCAGCGTGCACCGCGCCGCCGCCGCCATCCTGGCGGTGCAGCACCCGACGGGGGAGTGGCCGGTGGCCGGCGCTTCCGCCATGCTCGCCTGCGACGTGACCGGCGAGATGGGGTATCACCTCACTCATTACGCCCTCGAATTGGCAGGCGGCCCCAGGTGAACCCGCAGGGGCCCCGCACCGACGCCGCGACCACCGTGTAACGACCTACTGGAGAAAGCGATGACCGCCAAGAACTTCACCGTCACCAAGATCGAACGCATCCTGCTCGACGTGCCCTTCCACCCCCGCTGCGCCCGCACCATGGAGATCCAGGGCTCCGGCTGGTCCCTGCCCGAACTGGTCCTGGTCGAGACGGCCGGCGGGGTGCGCGGCATCGGCGAGACGATCACCGGATATACCTGGGGCCGCTCGGGCGAGGCCCAGTGCCAGCGGGTGCTCGGCAAGAATCTCTTCGACTTCCTCTGGGACGACAGCCTGGGGGCCGGCCTGCAGATGGCCCTCTTCGACGCGGCCGGCAAGCTGCTCGAGGTGCCCTGCCATCGGCTGATGGCCCCCCTGTTCCGCGAAGCCTGCCCGGTGTCGTGGTGGGCGCAGACCATGAAGCCAGAGGAGTGGGCCGCCGAGGCCCGCGAGGCCGAAGCCCACGGCTACACCACCATGAAGGTCAAGGCCCGGCCCTGGTACGATATCGACCGCCAGCTCGAGGCGGTGAGCGCCGCCACCTCGCCGCATTTCAAACTCGACGCCGACTTCAACGGGCTGTTGCTGGGGGTGGACGTGGCCGCACCCCTGATCTGCCGCCTGGAGGAGCGCTACCCCCGCCTGGCCATCGTCGAGTCCCCCCTGCCGCAGGACGACGTGGCCGGCAACGCCCTGCTGCGGCGCAAGATCCGCAGCCCCATCTCCATGCATTTCGGGGTGCCGCCCATCATGACCGCCCTGCGCCAGGAGGTCTGCGACGGCTTTGTCATCGGCGGCGGGGCCCGCCAGGTGATGAACGAGGGCATCCTGGCCGAGAAGGCGCAGATGCCCTTCTGGCTGCAGATGGTGGGCACCGGATTGACCACCCTCTTTGCGGTGCACCTGGGCGCAGTGCTCTCCCAGGCCCGCTGGCCGGCCATCCCCTGCACCAACATCTATTCACACCCGCTGATCCGGGACTTCAAGGTGGAGGGGGGGCATATCCGCGTGCCCCAGTCCCCCGGCCTGGGGGTGGAATTGGATTGGGACGCGGTGGAGCGATACCGGGTGGCCCCCGACTACCAGAAACCCGCCCGGCGCCAACTGCACACCATCCACTGGCCCGACGGCCGCCAGACCCACTACCCCGACGGCCGCTACCGGGGCGATTTCCTCACCGGCAAACTCACCGGTTTCCTGCCGGGCATCTCACTGGATTGCCGCATCGACGACGGTTCGGGGGAATTCGACCGCCAGTACCGGGCCTTGTTCGGCTAGGCTCAGTTCACCATCTGCATCAGGCGCTGGGTCATCGAGCCCTCCTGGGTCAGGGCGTAGATGATCACGTTGACGGCCATCTGCAACTGGCGGGTGTTCTCGGCGGGGTAGTGGAAGTTCTCCCAGCCCCAGCCCAGGGTGGGCTGGAGGCCCACCAGGCGGCCCTTGAGGTAATAGCCGATCAAGACCTGGTGGGTCTCCCATTTGTTCTGGGTGTGGGGGGAGGACCCGGCCGGCACCCCGCCGTGGATGTCGAAGAAGGAACTGAAGATGGCGTGGTCCTCCGGGATCCGCGCCTCCCAGAAGTCCCGCCCCCGCACCAGGCCGGCGTGTTTCTCCAGCCCCTCCTGCATCTCGGCCGTCAGCGGGCCGATGATAAACCCTCCCTGCAGCAGATACTGGGCCAGGTTCTTGATCTCCGCCTCGTTGGGGACCATGGTGCGGTTGTAGATGCGGGCGTCGAAGAAGATGATGGGGATCTCCAGAATCCGCTCGTCGTCGTAGGTCAGATCGCCGACGAACTCGGCCTGCAGCCCGGTGAAGCTGCTGAGCACGTCGCGCAGCACCCCGATGAGCCGCAGGTCCATGGACCCGCCGGTGCTGTTCTTGACGTGTACGGAGACCACATTGGCCAGTTTGACGAACCCCTTGAGGTTCTGCCGGTTGGCCGCATCCTGGATCACCATCGCCTGGTAACGGCCGGTGTCCATGCTGTTGACGTCGAGCATCTCCAGGCCCAGGTCGATCTTGTCCTCCGCCACCCGCGACTCGCTCAGGGCCTGCACCCGCAATGCCGGCTCCATGCCCGCCGCCAGGGCCGGGCGGTCGCCAAAGGTCGGTGCCAGCATCAGGGCCCCACCGCTGCCCTGGCCGGCCACCAGGCCGCGGGTATCGAAGGCCGCCAGGGCCGCCACCTGGTCCAGGCGTGCCGAGCGTGCTTCGGCCTGCCGGCGCACCAGTTGGCGGCGGGGTTGGGGGATCTTGCGCAGTTCGAGGGGTTTGGTGAGGGTGGGATCGCGGCGGGCGAAGAACTTGACGCGGGCCGGTTCAGGGACGTCTGATCGCTCCGGGCTGAAGACCGTGGCCAGGCTCCCCACCAGCACCAGGTGGGTGAAAAGGGCCAGGCCCAGGGACCACCAGTAGAGCCGGCGCAGGCGGCGGAACGCCTGTTCGAGGGGAGAGGCGGCAGTCAAAGGCACAGCTCCTGTGTCTTGGCATGGGAACCCCTCCCCAACCCCGGTGGCACCTCGGTGTGGCGGTCGATCCTATGGGCGCAGTCCCTTCAGTTCCAGCGGCTGGCGCAGGTGTTTCATCAGGGAAGGAGGCGCGCCGGCCAGCAGGATCTCCGAGTACAACTTCTCGGGCAGATGGCGTTGCAGGCGTTCCTTTTCCTCGGCGGTGCGGGCCCGGGCGCTGAAACCCATGTTGAGCATACGGCGCCGGTACCCGCCCTTGAGGGAGTTGTGCAGGGTATTCAGGTTGAAGATGATCACGTCGCCGGGGCGGTTGTCGAAGGAGGCGCAGGGCACCTGGTCGGGGGCGAGGCCCCACAGGGCCTGGGTGTCCAGGTTGCCCTGCCAGCCCTGCAGATGGGAACCGGGCACCACCCGCAGGGCCCCGGTCTGCGGCGTCAGCGGATCGAGGTACATGGCCAGTTTGGCGAAGGTGAGATCCGGAAAAACCCCGTCGGGGTGCCACATGCCGTCGCCCACGTACAGCTCCCCGGCGCTGCCCATGTAGTTGTAGTCCTCCCCGAGGATGGCTTCGAGCACCGCGTCGAGGCGGGGTTCCGCCAGCAGGCCGCAGAGCCGGGCGCTCGATTCCACCAGGTACCCGCAGCCCGTGCGTTTGGTACCCTCGTGCCGGATGCCCTTTTCCTGGAAAACCCGCTCGAATTCCTGCGAGATCCAGTCCGCCTCGGCGGCGAAAAGGCCGGGCAGCCAGACGAAGCCGAAATCGGCAAAGTGGCGGCGCCAGTGCTCCTGCTGGGCAGTAAGGGCCATGGTCATCCTTTCTGGTGCCACACCGGTCCGGCCTCGGTCTGGGCCCAGAGTTGGGCAAAGTCCGGGGTGTTGGCCTCGTCGAGCATATCGGTGGTGATGGCGTTGGCATAGGCCGGCGGGTGGCCAGGGGCGCGGTACCCGTGCAGCCGTCCCTGGAAGCGCAGCGCGTCGGCCTGCCCCGGCTGGTCGGGATCGTGGCGGGTCAACACCGTCAGGCCGTCGGCGTAGCGCAGGCGCACCAGAAAACGGCCCGGATCGATGGGCAAGGCCGCCCGGTACCGCTCCAGCTTCTTCCGGTCGAGGTTCACCCCCAGGCCCGGCCCCTCGGGCACGGCCACCGAGCCACCCACCACCTCCATGCGCTCCAGGGTCACGTCGTCCTGCCAGAGGTGGCACAGGTTCACATGGTCGAGGGTGGCCTTGCGCAACACCGCCACCTCATGGGCCAGGAAGGCCTGGTTGAGGGTGCCGCCGCACTGCTGGTACATCACCGGCACATTGGCCGCCTCGGCGATGGCCCCCACCTTCATCGCATGGCCCACTGGGGCGTGGCCGGCCATGTACCCGTCGCACAACCCCTTGACCATCACCTCGGGCGGGCCGTGGTGCACAATCACCGGCAGGGTACACTTGGCCCGCAACTGCCGGTACCCCTCCTCGTCGCTGATGGGCACCAGGTCCTCGAAACGGCCGGCCACCGGCAAGCGCTCCAACTCCTTGAGCAGCGGCAGGATGGTGTACACGTCGGCGTTGGCGTTGAAATCGAAGTGCACCTTGAACCCGCGCGGGGCCGCCTCCTGCATGGCCTCGGCCTGATCGACGGTGTTCTGCAACTCGTCGACGTGGTACTTGAGCCAGTGGTACCCCCGGCGGGCCGCCTGCCGCACCTCCTCGGCCATCGCCTCGGGGGGCTGGGACACGGTCCAGGCCGCCACCGGCACCCAGGAGCGCAGCTTCCGCCCCATCAGCTTCCACGCCGGCAGACCCAGGTGTTTGCCCATCAGGTCATAGAGGGCCATGTTCATCGCCAGATCCGCCTCGGCGTTGAGCCAGTCAAAGGGATCGGTGCCCAGGTAGCGCTGGCGCAGGGGGCCGGCGTCGAGGCTGCCCCAGGACTCGCCATAGCCTTCGAGGCCGCTGTCGGTGTGCACCACCAGGATGGTGCGGCCCTGGATGGCCCGGCCGTGGTACCGGGCCAGCAATTGGGCGTTGAAGTCGTGGTACGGGATAAAAACCGGGTGGCACTCGATCTCGGTTATACGCATCGCTCTCAGGAGGCCAGCCGCTCGACGAGCCGCTGGCGTATCCCCTCCAATATCTCGAAGTTGACGATCTTCTGGCCGCGCCCGTCGACCACGTAAAAGGCATCGGTGGCCCGGTCGGCCACGGTGTTGATCAGCGCGGTATGGATGTCCAGTTCCTGCTCGCCGAAGACCTGGGTGATCTTGTACAGCAGCCCCACCCGGTCCTGGGCGTCCACCTCCACCACGGTGTACCGGTCGGAGACCTGGTTCTCGAATTTGAGGTCCGGGGGCCGGACGTGGTCGCTTTCCTTGCGGGCCCGCCAGTTCCAGTTGGCCCGGTACTGCCCAAAGAGCTGGTCTTCGCCCAGGGTTCCGCCGATCACCTGCGCCAACTGCTCCCGCACCCGCTGCTGCTTGCGTTCGGGCAGCACCGCCGCCCCGTCCACGTCGGTGACTTGGAAGATGTCCAGCACCACCGCGTCGGCGCGGGTGTTGACCTGGGCCCGCAGGATATCGATGTCGTTGACCGCCAGCACCGCGCAGATCTTGGCCAGCAACTGCCGCTGGTCGCGGGTGCAGATGGCCACCTCGGTGAAACCCTGGCGCTCGGTGAACTCCAGCTCCACCGGCTGCTCCCCCAAGCGCCCGATCAGACCGAGGTGGGCCTCGATTTGGTCCCGATTATACGCCATCAGGTAGCGGGAGGGCAACTGCTGCACGTGGGCCTGGAAGGTGGCCACCTTGTGGGCCGGCCAGGTGCCGGTGATAAAACGCAGGTGCATGTCGAGCAACTGGCGGACGTGGTGCTGCTCCTCCATGGTGTTGAGCCCGGACTCGATCTGCTGGCGGATTTTATAGTAGAGATCCCAGAGCAGCGCCCCCTGCCAGTCGGTCCAGGCGTCGCGGGCCACCGCCGAGAGGTCTGCGTACGAGACCAGGTACAGCGCCTCCAGCCAGCCGAGGTTGGCGAACAGACCGGCGAACTCGGCGATCATGCGGTAATCGTCCAGGTCGCGGCGCTGGGAGATGATCACCATGTCCTGGTGGTGTTCGACGAGGAAAAGCACAAAACGGCGGTCCTCGCGGGGTAGGTTGATGCGCTCCAGCAACTGGCCGGCCATCTCCAGCCCGCAGACGACGTGGTCCTCGCGGCGGGATTTGCCGATGTCGTGCAGGAGCACGCTGAGGTACAGCAGGTCGCGGCGGGCAGCCTCGGCGAAGAGCCGGTTCAATGGCCGCTGCTCGGCCACCCGGCCCAGGGATTCGAGATTGTCGACGGCGACCAGCACGTGCTCGTCAACCGTATACAGATGGTAGATATCGTACTGCACCAGGCAGGTGAGGGCCCCGAACTCGGGCAGGTACGCCCCCAGCACCCCCATCTGGTGCATGGCCCGCAGGGTGCGGGAGGTGCACTGGCGCCGTTTGAGGATGGCCATGAAGGCGTCGCGAGCCGCCGGGGCGCGGCGCACCTCGTCGTCGATCAGGTGCAGCGAGGCCCGCATGGCGCGCTGGGCCTGCTCGCTGAGGCGCAGCCGGCGGGTCTGCAGCAGGGAGAAGATCCGCAACAGGCGCAGCGGATCAGCCTGGAAATAGGCCTCCCCATCGACAAACTCGATCTTCTCGCCCACCACCTCCACCCCCTCTTCGAGCAGCAGCCGGCGGCCCTCCTGCGGGCGGGCGGTCAGTTGTTCGAGGGCCCGCTGCACCAGGGTGTACACCGCCCGGGCGTGCAGGTAGTAGTGGTGCATGAACTGCTCGACGGCCAGCTCCTTGCCGCGGTCCTCGTAACCGAAGTGCCGGGCGATCTGGGGTTTGATGGCGTGTTCGAGCACGTCGTGGCGCCGGCCCATCTCGTAATGCAGCTGGTGCCGCACCCGCCAGAGGAACTCGCGGCCCCGGACCAGCGCCTCCTGCTCCTGCCCGTCGAGCA
>JADZBP010000011.1 GCA_020852055.1 Candidatus Latescibacterota bacterium | reverse complement strand
GTGCTCAATGCGGTCTTGTTGTGGCTCACCGACAAACTGATCGACGGCTTCCGCATCGACGGGCTGCTCAACACCCTGCTCGGCTCGGTGCTGATCTCGCTGATCGACGTGGTGTTGTGCTGGCTGATCCCCGGCATCTGAGGAGAGGCGCATGATCATCTGGGTGCGGGTGGAGACCCTGGCCAAGTACGAGACCGGCAACGGGGACTTCAACCTGAAGCGCAAGTTCGAGCAGGTCTCCGGCGAGCCCTGCCTGGTCCTGCATATGTCGCAGGCCACACCCGCGCTGGTGGGGGAGTTGAAGCCGCGCGCCCTGCTCTTGAGCGGCTGCGGCACCTGGTTTCGCGACTTCGACGTGCGCGAGTTCTATGTCTTCGAGGACCTGGTGCGGGCCTTTCCGCAGCTACCCACCCTGGCTTTTTGCGGCAGCCACCAGTTGCTGGGCTTCGTGTACAATCACGGATTTCGCAACCTGGAACGGGTGATCGACGAACCCATGCGCCGGCTGCGGCCCGGCGAGCCGCAGGTGGGCGCGGTGAGCGCCGACAGCGCCGGGTATTTCGTCGAGCAGGGTTTCTATCCAATCACGGCCCTCCAGCCCGATCCGCTCTTCGCCGGCCTGCCCGATCCCTTCATGGTGCGCGAGTCCCACACCTGTGAGATCAAGCAGTTGCCCGCCGGGTTCGAGTTGATCGCCACCAACGAGAACTGCCGCATCCAGGCCATCAAACACCGCGAACGGCCCCTGTGGGGCACCCAGTTCCATCCCGAGGCATGGCAGGACGAGTACCCCCATGGCCGGCAGGTGCTGGCCAACTTCTTCCGTTTGGCCGGCATCATTCACTAAAAGGAGGACCACATGTACCGTATGGGCGAAGCCGAGGTCCGGCGCGTCAGGAAGGTGATCCAGAGCGGCAGGATGTTCCGCTATTACGAGGGGGCGGAGTGCGCCACCTTCGAGCGGGACTGGGCCAAACATGTGGGCGTGAAACACGCCCGCCTGACCACCAGCGGCACCACGGCGCTGTACGCGGCGCTGGTGGGTCTGGGCATCGGTCCGGGTTGCCAGGTGATCGTGCCCTCCTATACCTATATGGCCACGGCCCTGGCGGTGCTGGCCGCCGGCGCCATCCCGGTGGTGGCCGACGTGGATGAGTCGCTGACCCTCTCTCCCAAGGATGTGGAGCGCCGCATCACCAAATACACCAAGGCCATCATCCCGGTGCATATGGTGGGCCTGCCCAGCGACATGGACAAGCTCATGCGGGTTGCCCGCAAACATAACCTGCTGGTGATCGAGGACGCCTGCCAGGCGGTGGGCGGGGGGTACAAGGGCAAGAAGCTGGGCAGTTTCGGGCACGCCACCGGGTTCAGCTTCAACTTCTTCAAGAATATCAGCGCCGGCGAGGGCGGCGGTTTTGTCACCAACGACGAGAAGGCCTATCTGCGCGGCTCGGTGGCGGTGGACTGCTGCGCCTACTACTGGAACCCGGACGAGAAGCGGGCGGATCTCCAATTCGCCGGCCACAATTTCCGCGCCACCGAGTTTTCCGGGGCCCTGCTCAACGTCCAGCTCACCCGCCTCGACGACATGCTCGACCGCATGCGCAGCCACAAGCAGGAACTGCTGCAGGTGGGCCTCGACGCCGGCCTGCGCTCGATCAAGAACAACAGCCTCGAATACGAATGCGGCACCCACCTGGGCTTTTACTTCAAGAACGAGAAGGCGGCCCGCGCCTTCTGCGATGGCCTGAAGAGCCAGAAGGTGGGCGCCTTCCTGCCCATGGATACCGGCCGGCACGTGTACACCCGCTGGGATCCCATCCTGCGCTACCAGGGGGCGCACCACCCGGCCCTCGATCCCTTCAAGATCGAGGCCAACAAGAAGTGCCGGGTCGAGTACACCCTCGACATGTGCCAGGATTCCCTCGACATCCTCAACCGCGCGGTGCTGGTCGGCATGCACCCGGACAACAAACGCGCCCGTATCGGGCAGATGGCCAAGGCGATCCGCGCCGCGGCCAAGGAGGTTGTCGCTAGCTGATGGGTTGGGAGGCCTGGTTCACCCTCGGCCTGGTGGGGTTGATGCTGGGCCTCCTGGCCTTCACCCAGCTCAGCGCCGATCTGGTGATGGTCGGCACGCTGGTGTCCTTGCTGGTCTCGCGGGTGCTCACCCCAGAGCAGGCGCTGGGCGGGCTGGCCAACGAGGGCATGGTCACGGTCGGCGTGCTCTTCGTCGTGGTGGCCGGCCTCAAGGAGACCGGGGGCATCTCCATCCTGGCCCAGCGGGTGCTGGGCCGGCCCCGTTCCATCCTGCAGGCCCAGACCCGGCTGATGCTGCCGGTGGCCGCCCTCAGCGCCTTTGTCAACAACACCCCCATCGTCGCCATGCTGCTGCCGGTGGTGGTGGAGTGGGCCAAGAAACACCAGCTCTCGGTTTCCCGCTTGTTGATCCCGCTCAGTTACGCCACGGTGCTGGGCGGCCTGTGTACCCTGGTGGGAACCAGCACCAACCTGGTGGTCAGCGGCCTTTTGGCCAAGACCACCGGGGTGCAGCTGGGCCTCTTCACCCCGGCCTGGGTGGGCGTGCCCACCGCGGTGGCCGGGTTGCTCTACCTGTTGGCCGTGGGCCGCTGGCTGCTGCCTGAACGGCAGCCCCCGCTCAAACGGCTCGAGGACCCGCGCCAGTACACCGTGGAGATGCTGGTAGCGGCCGACAGCCCCCTGATCGGCAGATCCATCGAGGAGGCGGGCCTGCGCCACCTGCAGGGTATGTACCTGATGGAGATCGACCGGGCCGACGAGGTGTTGGTGGCGGTCTCCTCTCAGGAACGGCTCAAGGCGGCGGACCGGCTGGTCTTTGTGGGCATCGTCGAGTCGGTGGTGGAGCTGCACAAGATCCGCGGCCTGGTGCCGGCCACCGAGCAGGTGTTCAAACTCGACGCGCCCCGCGCCAACCGCAGCCTGATCGAGGCGGTGGTCTCCGACAGTTGTCCGCTGGTGGGGGTGAGTATACGCGAGGGCCGCTTCCGCGCCGTGTACAACGCCGCGGTGGTGGCCGTGGCCCGCAATGGCGAGCAGTTGCGCCAGAAGATCGGCGACATCGTGCTGCGCACCGGCGACACCCTCCTGCTCGAAGCCCATCCTTCCTTTGTCGATCAGCAGCGCAACTCCCGCGACTTCTTTTTGGTCAGCCGGCTCGAGGACTCGAGCCCGCCCCGGCACGAGCGGACCTGGATCGCCTTGGGCATCCTGGTGGCGATGATCGCTGCGGCGAGTCTGGAGTTGGTGAGTATGCTCAGCGCCGCCATCCTGGCGGCGGGGGCGATGATCCTCACCCGCTGCTGCAGCCGCCTGCAGGCGTACCGGGCCATCGATTGGGAGGTGCTGGTGGTGATCGCGGCATCTTTCGGCCTGGGCAAGGCCCTGGAGGTGAGCGGGGCGGCGGCGTACCTGGCGGGGTTGCTGGCCCAGTTGGCCGGGGGCAGCCCCTGGCTGAGTCTGGCGCTGGTCTATGCCATGGGCCTGGTGTTCACCGAGATCCTCACCAACAACGCGGCGGCGGTGCTGGTCTTTCCCATTGCCATGGCCACCGCCGCCAGTTTACACGTCAGCTACATGCCCTTTGTCATCGCGCTGATGATGGCGGCCTCGGCGGCCTTTGCCACCCCCATCGGCTACCAGACCAATCTGATGATCTACGGCCCGGGCGGGTACCGTTTCACCGATTTCACCCGCATCGGCCTGCCCCTGAACCTGCTGGCCGGGATGGTGACGGTGTTGCTGGCGCCCCTGGTCTGGCCTTTTTGAGGGAGATGCCGTGAAACGCGAGGTGGATGTCTTGGTGATCGGCGGCGGGGTGGTGGGGGTATGTGCCGCCTACTATCTGGGCCTGCAGGGGCGCCAGGTGACCCTGGTGGAGAAGGGAGAGATCTGCGAGGGCAGTTCCTACGGCAACGCCGGCCTGGTGGTGCCCAGCCACAGCGTGCCCCTGGCGGCGCCGGGGGTGGCCTTCAAGGCCCTGGGCTGGATGTTCAGTCCCGAGAGCCCCTTCTATATCGAGCCCCGTCTGGACACGGCGCTGTGGCGCTGGTTGTGGCGCTTCTGGCGCTCGGGCACCGAGGCCCATGTGCGCCGGTCCCTGCCCTTGCTGCGCGACCTGCACCTGGCCAGCAAGGGGCTCTTTGCCGAGTTGAGCCGGCTGGAGGGCATGGACTGCGCCTACGAGGAACGCGGCGTGCTCTATGCCTTCAATACCCGCGAGGGGCTGGCAGGGGGGATCGCCGAGGGCGAACGCCTGCGCCGGGCCGATCTGCCGCCCCAGGTTCTGGACCGGGCACAGGTCGAGCAACTGCAGGGGGTCGAGGTGCGGGTGGAGGGCGGGGTTTATTATCCGCAGGACGCCCATGTGGAGCCCGCTTCCTTGGTGCGCGGGTTGAGCCGGCACCTGGCGGGGCAGGGGGCGGTGGTGCTGCCCCGTACCGAAGTCCTCGACCTGAGCCGCAGCGGGGGCCGCGTCGGTCTGGTGCGGACCACGCGGGGGGATTTCGCTCCGGCCGAGGTGGTCCTGGCGGCCGGGTCCTGGTCGCCGCCGCTGGCTGCGGGCCTGGGTTTTCCCCTGCCCATTCAGCCGGCCAAGGGGTACAGCATCACCTTCAAGAAACCGCAGGCGTGTCCGGCGGTGCCCCTGCTGCTGGGGGAGGCCAAGGTGGGGGTGACGCCGATGGGGGAGTGGCTGCGCTTCGCCGGCACCCTCGAACTGGCCGGCCTCGATCTTTCCCTCAGCCGCCGCCGGGTGCAGGCCATCCTCCGGGCAGTGCCCGCGTACTTGCCCCAGCTCGACCCGGCGGGGATGGAACTGGTCGAGATCTGGCGGGGGCTGCGGCCCTGCACTCCGGACGGGCTGCCTTTCCTGGGCCGGGCGCCAGGCCTGAGCAATCTCACCGTGGCTGCCGGGCACGCCACCATCGGTCTCTCCCTGGGGCCGATCACCGGCAAACTGGTTGCCCAGCTGGTCAACGGCGAAACGGAGCTGGACCTGAGCCTGCTGCGGGTGGGACGCTGTTAGGCAAGACCCTCCCGCAGCCCTCTGCTGGCAGCATGCCCGCTACCCCGCGGTCCCATCTTCGGCCCCGGAACCTGCCGCCTGCCACTTCTCCTGCCAACTCCTCTTGGTGAGGTGGGCGGGTTTTTTTATCTTTGCCGCCATCGCCGCCCAAAAAAGGAGATGGCCATGCAGATCGAAAAACTCGCCGAAGAACAGGCCCTGGTGGGGGAAGGCCCCCTGTGGAACCCCGAAGAGCAGCGCCTGCTCTGGTCCGATATCCACACGGGCCGCCTCTTCAGTTACGACCCCGCCACCGGCCAGAACACCCTGATCCACCAGGGCGCCAACGTGGGCGGCTTTGTCCAGAACCGCCAGGGGGGGTACGCCCTGTGTATCTGGGATGGCATCCTGCTGTGGCGTTCGGACGAGGACTGGGTGCGCCTTTTCCCCGAGAGCCACGAAGGGGAGCCGCTGCACTTCAACGATGTGATCGCCGACCCCGGAGGGCGGATCTTCGCCGGCTCGTACTTCGAGGACCGACCCGGCAAGCTCTACCGCTTCGACCCCGACGGCAAGGTTAGCGTGGTCGCCGAGGGCATCGGCTGCAGCAACGGCATGGGTTTTTCGCCCGATCTCAAGACCATGTACTACACCGATGCGGCGGCCCGCCTGATCTGGGCCTATGACTACCGGAAGGAGACGGGGGCGTTGTCGAATCGCCGCACCTTCGCGAAGATCTCCGACCGCGACGGGGTGCCCGACGGCATGACTGTGGATGCCCAGGGTTTCGTCTGGAGCGCCAACTGGTTCGGCGGCTGCATCATCCGCCTCGATCCCGACGGGGTGGAGGAACGGCGTATCCTCACCCTGGCCAAACAGACCTCCAGCGTGATGTTCGGCGGCAAGGACCTCGACGAACTCTATTTCACCTCGGCGGAGGTGGTCTGCCAGCCGGGCTCCACCCTCGACCCGGCCGGGTACGACTGGGACGACTACAACCGCAGCTACCGCGGCGGCGGGCTCTTCCGTATCCGCGGCCTGGGCATCCAGGGCAAGGAGGAGTTCAAAGCGGATTTCGCCTGGCCGGCCAAATGATTGCTGCCCCGGACAGCGGTTTCGGTATACCCTTTGGCGAAATGAGCGGCCGATGACGCAGATCTTCGATCAGCACCAGTTGCCCGCGCTGCTCTGCCAGGGCGGCATGGTGGACAAGGACGGGCTCTACACCTTCTGGCTGTGGGCGCCGCCGGGAAGCCAGGCGGTGCTGGTGGTGAATGGCTCGCCTTTCGAGCCGACCCATACCGGGGTTGCCGCCCCCTGGTTCACCTGGGTTCGGGCCGGCCAGGTGGCCCTGCACAAAGGACAGACCTTCAGCGTCGAGCTGCGGGTCCATCAGGCCCTGGGGGCTACGGGGGGCTTTGGCCTTGCCCTCTCGGCCGAGAACAGCTTCGACCCCAGGCGCAGTTTCGAGGTGACAAGGGTGTTCCACCGGCAGCCCGGCCCCGGCCTGGACCGCCGCTGGACCGTGAAGGACGGGGATACCCCCTGGACCTTGCGGCAGTACCCCAGCCGGGCGGCCTGGGAGGCGCGAGCGGCCCATATCCGCCAGCGCCTGCTGGTGAGCCTGGGGCTGTGGCCCCTGCCCGAACGCACCCCGCTCAAAGCGCGGATCTTCGGCCGGCTGGAGCGCGAGGGGTACAGCGTCGAAAAGGTCTGCTTCGAGAGCCTGCCGGGTTTCCTGGTCTGCGGCAACCTCTACCGGCCCGCCGGCAAAGGGCCTTTCCCGGGCATCCTCTCGCCCCACGGCCATTGGCGGGACGGCCGCCTCGAACACTCGGCCGACTGCTCCATCCCCGGCCGCTGCATCAACCTGGCCCGGCAGGGGCACGTGGTCTTTGCCTACGACATGATCGGGTACCTCGACAGCGACCAGCTTTCGCACCACCCCGAACTGGGCCGGCGCGAGGCATTGTGGGGTATAGGCCTGATGGGGCTGCAGTTGTGGAACAGCATGCGCAGCGTCGACTTCCTGCTTTCCCTCGAAGACGTGGACCCCGAGCGCATCGGCTGCACCGGGGCCTCGGGGGGCGGCACCCAGACCTTTGCGCTGACGGCGGTGGACGACCGGGTCAAGGCCGCCGCGCCGGTCAACATGGTCTCGGCGCACATGCAGGGCGGTTGCGGCTGCGAGAACCAGGGCCACCTGCGTCTGGAACTGAACAACGTCGAGATCGCCGCCTGTATGGCGCCCCGCCCGCTGTTGCTGGTTTCGGCCACCGGGGACTGGACCTGCGACACCCCCGATGTCGAGTACCCCGCCATCCGCCGCGTGTACCAGCTCTACGGGGCCGAGGAGCGGGTGAGCGAAAGGCAGTTCGACGCTGGTCACAATTTCCACCAGGGCAGCCGCGAGGCGGTGTACGCCTTCTTCGCCAAATGGTTCCTGGGCATCGATGATCCGCAGCGCTGCCGCGAAAAGCCCTTTGTAGTGGAGAAACGCGAGGATCTGCTGGTGTTCAGCGGCCCGCCGCGGCCGGCCCATGCCCTCGATCAGGCCGGGCTGGTGAGGTCGCTGATCGAGCGCAGCGAGAAGTTGCTGGCCGATCTCAAACCCAGCGACGGTCCCAGCCTCAACAAGTTCAAGAAGGCGCTGGCTCCAGCCCTGCGCCACGCCCTTTCCCTCACCGCACCTGCCGCCGCAGAGGTGGAGGCGGCGAACCTGGGCCGCAGCCGGCGGCCCGGCCTGGCGGTGCAGCGCCTGCTCCTGAGCCGTCGCGGCGAAGCAGACCAGGTGCCGGCGCTCTTCTATCTGCCCCGGCCCCTCAAACAGGGGACCCCGGCGCTGCTGGTGGTGCACCCGCAGGGCAAGGCGGCGCTGGCCGATGCGGGGCGGGGCCAGCCCGGGCCAGTGGTGGCCGACCTGTTGGCGCAGGGGTACGCGGTGCTGGCCATCGACGCCTTTCTCACCGGGGAAGGGCGGGTGGCCCGCGGCGAGGGCAGCCCTCATTTCACCACCTACAACCAGACCACCACCGCCTGTCGGGTACAGGATATCCTCACCGCCCTGGCCTACCTCGAATCCTGCGAAGAGGTGGGGGCGGTGGATCTGCTGGGTCTGGAGGAGGCCGGTCCCTGGTGCCTACTGGCGCGCGGCCTGGCATCGGGGGTGCGGCGGGCGGCCATTGATTTCAATTACCTGCCCGCCGGCGACGACCAGGTCTGGGCCGAGCAGCTTTTTGTGCCGGCCCTCCGCCGGGTCGGCGATCTGCGCACCGCCCTGGTACTGGCGGCGCCGGGGGCGCTGCTGGTGCACCAGGCCGGCAAGGGCTTCCCCGAGGACTGGGCCCGGGCCGCGTACCGCGCCGCCGGCAAGGAGGAGCAGTTGCTGGTTTCGGGGCGCCGCCTCAAATGGGAAGCGGTGCTGGCGTGGCTGAAGACCGGATGAATCCGGGAAAGGAGTGGCATCGATGAAAATCGGCATCGTGGATCTGGATACCTCCCATCCCCAGAACTGGATCCCCATCGAACGCGAGCTGGGGCACTATGTGGCCGGGGTGTGGGACGGGGGCGAGGTGCACCCGCCCGAATACGTCGAGGACTTTGCGAAGAAGCACCAGTTGCCCAAGCTCTACCCCAGCCTCGAGGCCATGGCCGCCGAGGTGGATTGCGCCGTGTTGCACAGCTGCAACTGGGATACCCGCATCGAGCGGGCCCGGCCCTTTGTGGAGGCGGGCAAGGCGGTGCTGCTCGACAAACCAGTGGCGGGCCGGCCCGGAGACCTGCGCCAGTTGCTCGAATGGGAAGCCCGGGGGGTGCGCCTGACGGGGGGCTCCTCGCTGCGTTTCTGCAACGAGGTGCAGGACTATCTGGCCCGGCCCGAATCCGAACGGGGCAAACCGCATACCGTGATCTGCGGCTGCGGGGTGGACGAGTTCAACTACGGCATCCACGCCTACTCGCTGCTGGCCGGGCTGATGGGGGGCGGGGCGCAGGGTGTGCGGCACCTGGGGGAGGGCGGGCAGCGCCGGGTGCAGGTGCGCTGGGCGGACGGCCGCACGGGCCTGCTGGTGATCGGGGCCACCACCCGCTGGTTGCCCTTCCACGCTACGGTGATCACCGACCGCGACCTGAGCCAGTTCCAGGTGGACGCCGGCCGGCTCTACCGGGCGCTGTTGGAAAAGATCCTCCCGTACCTCGAGGGCAAGGCACCGGCGCCCATGCCGCTGCGGGAGTTGATGGAGCCCGAGAGGTGGGCGCTGGCGGCGCGGCGCTCCTGGCTGGAAGGGGACCGCGAAGTGCCCCTGGACGAATTGGGCGAGGACGGCTACGAAGGCGCGGCCTTTGCCCGTTTCTATCGCGAACAAAAATACGGAAAGGAGGCCTGAACATGGCAGCGAAATATCGGGCAGTCATCGCCGGCTGCGGCAGCATGGCCAGCGGCCACGTCATCGGGTACCAGAGCCTGGACAACGTCGAGGTGGTGGCCATCGCCGATCCGGTGGCCGAGGCGCGGGCCAGCTTCGGCGAGCGCTACGGCATCAAAAAGCAGTACGAGGATTTCCGCCAGATGCTGGATCAGGAACGCCCCGACATCGTCAGCATCGTCACCTGGCACCGCCTGCACGCACCCATGACCATCGCCGCCTGTGCCCGGCGGCCCAAGGCCGTGCTCTGCGAGAAACCCATGTCCACCAGCCTGGGGGACTGCGACGAGATGATCGTCGCCGCCCGCCGCAACGAGGTCAAGCTGGCCATCGCCCACCAGCGCCGTTTCAACCCGGCCTGGAACGAGGCGCGCAAGCTGATCAAAGAAGGCGCCATCGGCCGGGTGCGCCAGGTGGTGGCCCGTGGCGGCCAGGGCCTGCTCAACGACTGCTCCCACCTGCTCGACATGATGCGCTATGTGCAGGGCGACGTGGAGGCCGACTGGGTCCTGGGCAATATCGAGCGCAAGACCGACCGTTGGGAGCGCGACATCCGCATCGAGGACCGCAGCGCCGGCATCATCCATTTCAGCAACGGCGCCATGGGTCTGCTCCTGCAGGAATTGGATGGCCCCAACTACCAGGGCGGCATCTTCTACGGCAGCGAGGGCACCCTCGAACTGGACGAGGAGAAGGTGCGCCTGTTGAGCAGCAAGACCGGCAAATGGGAGGAGCGGCCGATCCAGGGTGAGAATCCCAGCGTGGGCCAGGCCCGCGAGTTGATCGAGTGGATCGAGGGCAAAACCGAGCACCGGGGCCGCGCCGAGAACGGCCGGGCCGCGGTGGAGATCATCATGGCCATCTACGAGTCGGCGCGTATGCACGAGGTGGTTTCGCTGCCGCTCAAGACGCGGGCCTGCCCCCTGGACCTGATGGTCGAGAGCGGGGCCCTGCCCATCGAGCGGCCGGGCCGGTACGATATCCGCGCCTTCCTCCTGCGGGGCGAAGCCATGAAGCCGGGTGAGGTATGAGTCTCAAGGCCCGCGCCTTCACCCCCTTGTCCCCGGGCCAGCTGCGGCCGGAAGGCTGGCTCCTGGGCCAGTTGCGCCTCCAGGCCGCCGGCCTCACCGGACACCTCGACGAGTTCTGGCCCGATGTGCGCGACAGCGGCTGGATCGGCGGGCAGGCCGAAGGTTGGGAGCGGGGACCGTACTGGCTGGACGGGATGATTCCACTGGCCTTCCTGCTCGACGACCCCCGGCTCAAGGCCAAGGCGGCCCGCTGGATCGACTATATCCTGACCCACCAGCAGGCCGACGGCTGGCTGGGCCCGGTGCAGTCCGACCGCTACCAGGCCTACGACCCCTGGCCGGTCTTTGTGGCCCTCAAAGCCATGAGCCAGTATGCCGATGCCACCGGCGAACCGCGCATCGCCCCGGCCATGGAACGCTTCCTGCGCTGCCTCGACGGCAAACTCGAGGCGCGGCCCCTCTTCGAATGGGGCAAGTCGCGCTGGGCCGACCTCCTGCTCAGCGTGCACTGGCTCTATGAGCGGACCAGCCAGGCCTGGCTGCTCGGGTTCGGCGAGAAACTCCGGGCCCAGGGGTACGACTGGCGCGCCCACTTCGCCGATTTCCGCTTCCGCGAGAAGATGCGCCCGGAGCATTGCCAGCAGTCCACCCACGTGGTCAACAACGGCATGGCCCTCAAGCAGCCGGCGCTGTGGTGGCGGCAGTCGGGGGACGAGGGGGATCGCCAGGCCGCGCTGCACATGCTGCACATGCTCGACACCTACCACGGCCAGGTCACGGGCATCTTCAGCGGCGACGAGCACTACGCTGGCCTGAACCCCTCGCAGGGCACCGAGCTGTGCGCGGTGGTGGAAGCGATGTATTCCCTTGAGGTGCTGCTCAGCCTCACGGGCAACCCGCGCCTGGCCGACCGCCTCGAACGCCTGGCCTTCAACGCCCTGCCGGCCGCCTGCAAACCCGATATGTGGGCCCACCAGTACGACCAGCAGGCCAACCAGGTGCAGTGTGTGGTCAGCCCGGACCCGATCTGGACCAACAACGGGCCCGACGCCAACATCTTCGGGCTGGAGCCCCACTACGGCTGCTGCACGGCCAATATGCACCAGGGCTGGCCCAAGTTCGCCGCCCACCTGTGGATGGCCAGCCCCGACGGCGGCCTGGCGGCCCTCAGCTACGCTCCCTGCCAGGTGCAACACGGGGCCCTGCAGGTGCGGGTCAAGACCGAGTACCCCTTCGGCGAGGTGGTGGAGTTGGAGGTCCGCGGCCAGGACCTATCTACCCTGCACCTGCGTATCCCCGCCTGGGCGACGGGCGCCATCGTCGAGGTGGCCGGCCAGCGGGTGCCGGCCCGGCCCGGCTCCTTCCACCAGGTCCGGGCCGACTGGAGAGACCCCACCCCGGTGCGGCTGGAGCTGCCCATGGGTATAGAGGTGAGCCGGCGGTACCAGCGCAGCGCAGCGGTGACGCGCGGCCCGCTGGTCTATGCGCTGCGGGTCGGGGAAGAGTGGCGCAAGCTCAAAGGCGAGGAGCCGCACGCCGACTGGGAGGTGCTGCCGACCACCCCGTGGAACTACGGTCTGCAGCTGGACCCCGAGGAGCCGGAGGGGGCCATCCAGGTTGAAGGGGGCCAGGTGGGCGAGTGCCCTTTTTCCCCGGAAGGGGCCCCGGTGCGGCTGCGGGCCAGAGGCCGACGGGTGCCGCAGTGGCAGTTGGAGCGCCACGCCGCCGGGCCGCTGCCCCTCAGTCCGGTGGCCTCGACCGAACCCCTGGAGGACCTGGTGCTGATCCCCTACGGGTGCACCAATCTGCGGGTTGCTGAGTTCCCCCTGCTGGCCGACTGACCCCCGAGGGCCGCGCAGCCCTTATATTCTTCTGCTGGCAGATACCCATCCTATCCAGTTAAGGAGTATATGAGCGAACAAGTCATTTTTTCGATGGTGAAGGTCAGCCGGGTGCACCAGCCCAACAACCGGCAGGTGTTGCGCGACATCTCCCTGGGCTTCTTCTACGGCGCCAAGATCGGCGTGCTGGGCCTCAATGGCTCGGGCAAGAGCACCCTGCTGCGCATCATGGCCGGGGTGGATCAGGAATACCTGGGCGAGGTGGTGCGGTCGCCTGGCTACACCGTGGGACTGCTGGCCCAGGAGCCCGAACTCGATCCGAACAAGACCGTGCGCGAGGTGGTGCAGGAGGCGGTGCAGCCCATCGTCGATCTGCTGGCCAAGTTCGACGAGATCAACAACAAATTCGCCGACCCGGACGTGGACATGGACAAGCTGCTGGCCGAGCAGGCCCGGGTGCAGGAGCAGTTGGACCACCACCACGCCTGGGAGCTGGACAACCGGCTCGAGGTGGCCATGGACGCGCTGCGCTGCCCGCCCTCCGACGCGCTGGTCTCGGTGCTTTCGGGCGGTGAGCGGCGGCGGGTGGCCCTCTGCCGGCTCCTGCTGCAGGAACCCGATATCCTGCTCCTGGACGAGCCCACCAACCACCTCGACGCCGAGTCGGTGGCCTGGCTGGAGCACCACCTGCAGCAGTATCCGGGCACGGTCATCGCCGTCACCCACGACCGCTACTTCCTCGACAATGTGGCCGGTTGGATCCTCGAACTGGACCGCGGCTACGGCATCCCCTGGAAGGGGAATTATTCTTCGTGGTTGGAGCAGAAGCAGGACCGTTGGGCCCGCGAGGAGAAGGCCGACCAGACACGGCAGCAGACCCTGGCCCGCGAGCTGGAGTGGATTCGGATGGCCCCCCGCGCCCGCCAGGCCAAGAGCAAGGCCCGGATCAGCGCCTACGAGAATCTGCTCAGCCAGGAGAGCGAGAAGCGGCGCGAGGAACTCGAGATCTACATCCCGCCCGGGCCGCGCCTGGGCGATGTGGTCATCGAGTTCGACAAGGTGAGCAAGGCCTACGGGGACCGCCTCTTGATCGAGGACCTCACCCTGCTGATCCCGCCCGGCAGCATCGTCGGCATCGTCGGGCCCAACGGGGCCGGCAAGACCACCATGCTCAAGATGATCACCGGGGCCGAGAAACCCGACAGCGGCACGGTGCGCCTGGGCCAGACCGTCAAGGTGGCCTATGTGGAGCAGATGCGCGAGACCCTCGACGGGGAGAAGAGCGTGTGGGACGAGATCTCCGGCGGTCTCGACAATCTGATCCTGGGCGAGCGCAAGATGAACTCCCGCGCCTACGTGGGCAGCTTCAACTTCGTCGGCCCGGACCAGCAGAAAAAGGTCGGGGTGCTCTCCGGCGGCGAGCGCAACCGCGTGCTGCTGGCCAAGGTGCTCAAGGAGGGGGCCAACGTGCTGATGCTCGACGAGCCCACCAACGATCTCGACGTCAATACCATGCGGGCGGTGGAGGAGGCCATCGAATCCTTTGCCGGCTGCGCGCTGATCGTCAGCCACGACCGCTGGGTCCTCGACCGGGTGGCCACCCATATCCTGGCCTTCGAGAGCGACAGCCAGGTGCACTGGTCCATCGGCAACTACTCCGATTACGAGGAGGACCGGCACCGCCGCCTGGGCGTCGACGCGGACCAGCCCCACCGCATTCGTTACAAGAGCATCAAGCGGTAAACATGCGCAACCAGCTCAAAGCCAGGCTCGCGGAGGGCAAGGTTGCCCTGGGGGCGCAGCTGCGTTTCGGCTCCCCGGCCATCGCCGAGCTCTTCGGCCTGGCCGGGTACGACTGGCTGGTCATCGACAGCGAGCACGCCCCCCAAACCCCGCCCGGCATCCAGGCCCAGCTCCAGGGGGCCGGCTGCACCCCGGCCACGGCCCTGGTGCGGGTGGCCAGGAACGACCCGGACCTGATCAAGCTCTACCTCGACATGGGCGCGGCGGGCATTGTGGCGCCCTTCGTCAATACCCCGGCAGAGGCAAAGTCCGGGGCGGATGCCTGCCGGTACCCGCCCCGCGGCACCCGCGGCTGGGGGCCGGACCGGGCAGCCGGGTACGGGCTGCGCAGCCAGGAATACACCGCGGCCAGCGACGGCGAGGTGATGTTCGTGCCCATCATCGAATCCGCCGAGGCCATCCAAAACATCGAAGCGATTCTGGGCACCGAAGGGGTGGATAGCTGTATCGTCGGGCCGGTGGACCTGTCCATCTCCCTGGGCACTGCCTTCGACTACCAGAGCCGGCCCTTTCAGCAGGCCCTGGACGCGGTGCTGGCGGCGGCGCAGCAGACCGGCAAACCCGCCGGGGTGGGGGTGTACGGCCCGGTCTTCGAGGCCGGCCTGGCCGCCGAACTGGTGCAGCGCGGTTTCCGCCTGCTCCTGGCCGGGGGCGACGAGTGGATACTGGGCAGCGGCTGCCGGCTGGTGCTCGATCAGCTGGGTAAACTGCGAGGTTGACGATGCAGCGGCTCAAGGTGCTTTTCCTGCCGGTGATGCGGCAGTTCCACCCCTGGGGCGAAGACGTGGTCGAGCTGGTTTCGCTGCAGCACGACCTCGAGGTCTACGACCCCGCCCGGCCCATGGCCCCGCAGTTGGCCGCCGCCGAGGTGGTCATCGACCACGGTGGGGCGGTGGGCACCCGGCCGATGATGGATGCGGCCCGCCAGGCCCGCCTGTGGCAGGTGACCACCACCGGCTACGAACACGTGGATGTGGCCTACCTCAAAGAACGGCGCATTCCGGTGGCCCACAGTCCGGGCTTCTTCAGCAGCGCGGCGCTGGCAGAGACAGCGATGATGTTTATGCTGATGCTCAGCCGGCGTTACCGCGAAGCGGCCGGGGGTTTCGCCGAGGGGCGCCTTTACGAGCCGATGGGGGAGGAGCTGGCCGGCAAGGTGCTGGGCATCGTCGGGTTCGGCGCCAGCGGCCAGGAGTTGGCGCGACGGGGGCGGGCCTTTGGCATGCGGGTCATGGGTATAGACGTGCGGCCCATCGAGGCGGCGGTGCTGGCGGAATTGCAACCGGATTTTGTCGGCGGGCCGGCGGACCTGGACCAGGTGGTGGCCCAGAGCGATTTCCTCTCCCTGCACCTGCACGTCAACCCCCAGACCCGCCACCTCATCGACACCCACCGCTTGGCGCTGATGAAATCCGGGGCCTGCCTGATCAATGTGGCGCGCGGGGCGCTGGTGGATGAGGAGGCGCTTTGCCAGGCCCTGCTGGAGGGCCGGCTGGGTGGGGCGGGGCTGGACGTGTTCGGCCGCGAACCCATCGACCCGCAGGCCCCCGTCTTCCAGTTGCCCAACGTGATCGCCACGCCGCATACGGCCGGCGTCACCCGCCAGGTTTCCCGGCGGCGGGCGCAGGGGGCGGCCGAGAACGTGGACCGCGTGGCCCAGGGCCTCGAACCCCTTTACCGCATCGACTTCTGAGACCTCAGAGCGGCTGGAAGTGCGCCTCCAGCCGGGGCAGATCCACCCCCTGCAACTCCAGGGGTACGGCGCTGTTGAAGGCCGTCTCCCTGGTCAGGTGCACCGAAAGCTCCAGGGCCAGTTCGGGGATGAGCAGGATGCTGCGCCGGTCGCGCCGGTCCACCAGAATCCCCTCCCACCGCGAACCTCGTTGTTCCCCCAGATAAACCAGCGTCCAGTGGCGGTTGCTCAGGCGTTCGGCCTGGCGCACCGCGCCGGTCACCGCCTGCGCCGCGCCCACCCGGGCCAGGAGTTGGTCGGCGGCCAGGGTGCGGTCGCCCCGCACCTGGGCCCGCAGCTGCTGGTGCACCACCAGATCCAGGTACCGCCGCAGCGGGCTGGTGGCCTGGGCGTAGGCCTTGAGGCCCAGGCCGGCGTGCGGGCTGTGTACACTCTTGAGCTGGCTGCGCTTGAGGGTGCGCCGCTGGGCGAACATGCCGGCCAGACCCTCGGTCACTGCGGGCGGGTCGCGCTCCTCGGGCGGGTCCTGGGTGGAGAAGGGGAAGGGCAGATCCTCCTCGAGGGCAAAACGGGCGGCGGCCTGGCCGGCCATCAGCATGGCCTCGGTGACCAGGTCGCGGCTGCGCAGGGAGGGCAGGGGTTTGATCGAGACCTTGCCCGCCTCGACGCGGATCTTGACCTCGGGCAGGTCGATGAACATCGCCCCCCGCGCCTGCCGCCTTGCCTGGGAGGCCAGGGAGAGCCGGTGCAGGGTGGCGAAGGGTTCCTCCTCCAGGCGCTCGTCCACCTGCTCGTAGGTGAGACGGGTGACCCGGACCAGCGAAGGCGCGATCTCGAAGCCCACCACGTCGCCATTGGGGCTCAGATCCAGGCCAAAGGACAGGGCCGGGGAGACCTCGGCCAGGCCCAGGCCCAACTGCTCGGTGATCTGGGGCGGCAGCATCGGCACCACCCCCTCGGGTAGGTAGAGGTTGGCGCCGCGGGCGCGGGCCTCCAGGTCGATGGGGCTGTCCGGCTCGATGAGGGCGGCCACGTCGGCGACAGGCCCCCACAGGCGCTGGCCCTCGATACTGAGGGC
>JADZBP010000010.1 GCA_020852055.1 Candidatus Latescibacterota bacterium | reverse complement strand
GCGGCCGACCCGCAGGCGCTGTACCACGGGGTGGGGCAGGTGGACTGGGGCGGGCACCTGGCTGCCGAAGGCACCCTGGCCGTGGACTGCACCGCCGGGGCCACCCCCATCACCCATACCCATTTTGCCGCCCTCCGGGTCAAGGACGCCATCGTCGACCAGTTCCGGGAGGCGCAGGGGGTGCGGCCTTCCGTCGATCTCGAAAAGCCCGACCTGCGGCTGCATCTGCACTTGGCCGGGGAGGAGGGCACCCTCAGCCTCGACCTGGCCGGCGAAAGCCTGCACCGGCGCGGGTACCGGCAGGAGGGCCTGGCCGCGCCGCTGAAGGAAAACCTGGCCGCCGCCATCCTGATGCGAGCCGATTGGCCGGCCATTGCCAAAGGGGGGGGAGGTCTGCTGGACCCGCTCTGCGGCTCGGGGACCCTGCTGATCGAGGGGGCGTTGATGGCTGCCGACAGCCCGCCGGGCTGGGGCCGTACCCATTGGGGCTTCACCGGCTGGAAGGGGCATCAGCCCCAGATCTGGGAAACCCTGCTGGCCGAAGCCGGCACCCGCCGGGAGGCGGGCCGGGCGCAACTGCCCCTGATCCGCGGCTGCGACGCCGACCCGCAGGCCATCCGGGCGGCGCGGGCCAACGCGGCGCGCGCCGGGCTGGAGGGCCGGGTCCATTTCGAGCAGGGCGCCTTTGCCCAGGTGGGGCCCGAAGGCAAGGCCGGGCTGGTGGTGGCCAACCCGCCGTACGGGGAACGCCTGGGTGAGGAACGCGAGCTGGCCCGGCTCTACCTGCAGTTGGGCCAGGTGCTCAAGGAGCGCTTCGGCGGCTGGCAGGCCGCCCTCTTTGCCGGCAACGCCGAGTTGCGGGTGCCCCTGCGTCCGCGCCGGTCCTATACGTTATATAATGGGCCGCTGCGCTGCCGGTTGCTGATCTTCAGCCTCGATGCCACCCCCCGTCAGGCCGCTCCACCCCCGCCTCCGCCCCCGCCCTCCAGTCCGGGGGCCCAGATGCTGGGCAACCGGCTCAAGCGGAATCTGCGAATCACCGGCCGCTGGGCCCTGCGCCAGGGGGTCAGGTGTTACCGGCTCTACGACGCCGACCTGCCCGAGTACGCGCTGGCCGTGGACCTGTACCAGGGGGAATCCACCTGGGCCCATGTCCAGGAATACCAGGCCCCGGTTGAGGTGGAGGAGGCCAAGGCCAGAACCCGGCGCGAGGAGGCCCTGGCCCTGCTGCCCCATGCCCTGGGTATCCCGCCGGAGCAGATCTTCTTCAAGATGCGCCGGCGGCAGCGGGGCAAGGCCCAGTACGAGAAACAGGCGACGGAGGGCCGTTTCTACGAGGTGCGGGAGGGGAGCTGCCGGTTCCTGGTCAACTTCACCGACTACCTGGATACCGGCCTGTTCCTGGACCACCGGCTGACCCGGGCAATGATCGGTGAACTGGCCCAGGGGCGGCGTTTCCTCAACCTCTTCGGTTATACCGGCACCGCCACGGTGCACGCCGCCCTGGGCGGGGCCACGGCCACCACCACCGTGGACCTGTCCCATACCTACCTGGACTGGGCGCGCCGCAACCTGGCCCTCAACGGCTGCGAGCGGGGCCACGAGTTGGTTACGGCCGACTGCCTGGAATGGCTGGGCCAGGCCCGGCGCGAGGGCCGGCGCTACGGCCTGATCTTCCTCGACCCGCCCACCTTCTCCAACTCCAAACGCATGGAAGAGACCCTCGACATCCAGCGCGACCACGGCGAGCTGATCCAGGGGGCCGCCCGGCTGCTGGAGCCGGAGGGGGTGTTGCTCTTCTCCACCAACAACCGGCGCTTCAAGCTCGACGAGGGGGCGCTGGCCGGGCTGGTGGCCGAGGATCTATCCCGCAAGACCCTGCCCGAGGACTTCGCCCGCAACCCGCGCATCCACCAGTGCTGGCGGATCGGGCACCGCTGAAAGGGGCGAGCAGACGATGGAATCCCTCACCCAGGATCTGCTCGGGTACTGGCCGCTGGCCGGGGATGGCCGCGACCACTCGGGCCGGGAGCACCATGGCCGACCCCACCGGGTGGCCTTCGGTATAACCGGGCCGAACGGCAGGCCGGGCAGGGCCGCGGCCTTCAACGGGACCGACGCCTGCATCTAGGTGGCCGACCACCCGGACCTGGCCCTGGGCCGCGAGCCCTTCACCCTGACAGCCTGGGTGCGGGTGGCCCCCGAACACACCGACGTGATCGGGGATATCGCCGGCAAGTACGACCCGGCCAACCGCCGGGGTTTCAATCTCTATCTCAACACCAGCTCACCGGGCTACAACTCCCACGGCGACAGCCGCCATCTGCACTTCGGCATCGACCATGCCATGGAATCCGCCTGGGAAGACTGCGGCCGGTTGGCGGCCACCAACACCTACGTCTCCTCGCTGACGGTCCTCGATGGGCAACTCTACGCGGCCCAGGCCGACGCCATTGGCGACGGTGCTCAGGCGTGCCATGTCTGGCGCTATGCCGGCGGCCAGGAGTGGGTGGACTGCGGCCGGGTCAGCCCGGACCTGGGCCAGCGCTCGGCCTATGCGCTGATCGTCCACCGGGGCCAGCTCTACTGCGGCACCGGCCGCCAGGACTGGGTGGTGTGTGGGCCGGAGCACTGCAGCTTCGTGCACGTGTACCGGTACCTGGGCGGCACCGAGTGGGAGGATCTGGGCCAGGTGGGGCGCAACTACCGCATCCTCAGCCTGGCCTCCTTCCGGGGAGACCTGTACTGCGGCACGGATGTGTGCCATCCGCTGATCCACGCCGATTCCTGCCGGGTCTTCCGCCACCGGGGCGGGCAGGAGTGGGAGGACTGCGGCCGGCCCGGGGACCAGCGCCACGTCTTCAGCCTGATGGTGCACGACGGCCAGCTCTACGCCGGGGGCAACGGACCCATCCACCGCTACCTGGGCGGGACCGAGTGGGAGTACCTGGGCACTCCCTTCAACAACACCCAGGTGCATTGCCTGCAGGTGTACCGGGGGGAGCTGTGGACCGGGACCTGGCCCCAGGGCCATATCGCCCGCCATGCCCACGGCCAGACCTGGGAGGACATGGGCATTGTCGGCGACACCCGCCCCTCCCTGCGCGAGCGGATCAATGAGATCAACGACCTCGCGGTGCACAATGGGTCCCTCTTTGCCGGGGTAATCCCCAAGGGCGAGGTGTACCGCTACCAGGGCGGGGGGAAGTGGGAGGTGATGCGCCGGCTCTTGACCAACCCGGCCTACGACCCGGGCCACGTCGATTCCTGGGCCCGGGTGCCCTGCATCACCGCCTTCGGGGGCATGCTCTACGCGGGGACCGGCACCTGCCGGGGATACGCGGAGGAAAACCCCTTGCCCGAGGCCGGCCGGGTGTACCGCACCCGCATCGGGCAGGCCCTGGCGTGGGAGCGCGACCTGGGCGATGGTTGGCACCACGTGGCGGCGGTGCGCGAGGCAGACCGGTTGCGGCTCTATCTCGATGGCTGCCCGGTGGGTGTTTCCGATGCCTTTGCCGGCCCCAGCTACGACCTGCAGACCCCCGCACCCCTGCACCTGGGTTTCGGGGCGGTGGACTATTTCTCCGGGGACTTGGCTGAGGTGCGGCTGTACGGTCGGGCCCTCAACCCGGATGAAGCGGCGGCCCTGGCCCGCCCCTGATCCGCCTCAACCCCCCTTTTTCCCCACCACAAAGATATCCGCCTCGCGCCCCAGCACCCCCACCTTGCGGATCTGCTCGGCAAGGTAGAGTTCGGGCTGCTGCTTGAGGGCATCGCGCAATAAGCCGAATTCACTGGTCAGGAACACCGCCCGGCCGCCGGGTTTGAGCACCCGGTCCAGCTCGGACAGGGTCCCGGCGTACAGCTCGGGGTTGGTCTCGGGCGTGCCGTGTTGGCCGCCCCAGGGCAGGTTGGCGGCCACCCGGTCCACACAGGCGTCGGGCAGGGGCAGATGAGTGGCGTCCCAGCGCAGGATGCCGCGGGGACGGTGGCGGGGCCCGAAGTTCTCGGCGGCGTGGGCCACGGCTTCGGGGTTGGCGTCGCCGCCCAGCAGCAGGTGATGGCGGCCGGCCCGGGCCCGTTCCAGCATCAGGGTGCCGGCACCACACATGGGATCGAGAAAGACCTGCCCGTCCTGCACCCCGGACAGAAAGACCAGGGCATTGGCGATGGTGGGCCGCAGGGAGCCGGGGATATTGGCCACCTTATAGGTGCGGTGCCGCAGTTGCCGGTCCGAGAGGCGCAGGCCGATGAGCAGGGCGCGGTCGGCCTGCTGCAGCCAGAACTCCAGATCCGCGTCCTCCTGCAGGGCCCGCCAGCGCGGGAAACGCCGGTGGATGCCCTGGACCAGGGCTTTCTGCAGGTCGATACGCCGGTAATGGCGCCACGAGGTGTCGCGGGCCTGGACCACCACCCGGAAGGAGGTGCGTTTGTTGTCGTGGCTGGCCGCCAGCTGCCGGTGCAGGCTCAGGCCCTGGTCGAGCAGCACCTCCTGGATCTGGGTCTTCAGGGCCTCCAGATCGGTGGTCGCCCCGCTCAGGGGCATGGCCCCCACCTGGTAGAAGAGGTCCTCGATAGTGCCCAGGGCGAAGAGGTCACCGGGCCGGC
>JADZBP010000009.1 GCA_020852055.1 Candidatus Latescibacterota bacterium | reverse complement strand
TTGGCGGTGTCGATGGCGCTGCCCCCGCCCAGGGCGAGCAGCACCGCGGCGCGGCTTTCCCGGAGGAAGGCGGCACAGCGGTCCACACGGGCCACCGAGGGATTGCTCTCCACCTGGTCGTAGACGCCAGCCAGGGGCACGCCCCCTTTTTCCAGGGCCTGGCGCACCACCCCTTCGAGCGAAGCCACTCCCGGGTCGCGCAGGAGCAGCACCGGACCTGCAGCCAGGCGGCGGCATTCCCCGGCCAGGGTATCGAGGGCGCCCGGACCCAGCACTACCCGCCGCTGGTCGAACTTGAAAAAGGCCGCGGCTTCGCGCAGGTGCTGCGGATCGGCGAAGTACTCGCTGCCAGACAGCAGTTCTTCGTTGACTAACACACCGGCCATGGGAATCCTGCTGTGCATAAGACGGGGAAGGATGCGGATAAGTTTTGTCTACGCTGAAAGCTAAACAATAGGTACGCCCCGGCCAACCGCTTTTGACGGGCCTCGGCCACTTTAGTGTATTAGCTAGACCAGGAGGTGTACCCATGACGCCCAGAGAACGCTACCGCCAGACCCTGCTCTTTGGCAACCCGGACAAGATCCCCCTCCAGCCCGGAGGACCCCGCGAGTCCACCCTGGCCACCTGGCGCCGCCAGGGCCTGCCCGAGGGGGCCAATTACCGGCAGGTGCTGCTCGAAACCCTGGGTATAGAGCCAGATCCCCCCCAGGCCGGGGTCGATCTGGGGGTTTCCTTCAAGATGATCCCGCAGTTCGAGGAGGCCGTGCTCGAACACCGCGATGGTCACTACGTGGTGCGGGACTGGATGGGGGCGGTCACCGAGATCTCGGACCAGTTCGACTATACCTATATACGGGCGGCCAAGGATTTCGTCACCCGCAAGTGGCACAAATTCCCGGTCGTCAGCCGCCAGGACTGGGAGGAGAACATGAAGTGGCGTTACGTGGCCGAGGACCCGCAGCGGGTGCCAGCCGACCTGGCCGAACGCGGGGCCAAACTGCGGGATCGCGACTGGGTGGTGGGCCTGCACTTCAACGGCCCCTTCTGGCAGCTGCGCGAGTGGCTGGGTTTCGAGAACCTCTGCATGATGATGGCCGAGGACCCGGGCTTTGTGGAGGAACTAGCCGGCTTCTGGACCGACTTCGTCTCCCGCACCCTGGCGCAGCTCCTGGAGCATTTTTCCCCCGACTACACCATGATCTCCGAGGACATGGCCTACAAGATGCACAGCATGATCTCGCCGGCCATGACCCGCCACTTCCTCGGGCCGGCGTACGAACGCTGGGTGCCCCAGCTCAAGGCGGGCGGCTGCCCGCTGGTCTGTATGGATTCGGACGGCTATGTCGGCGAGCTGATCCCGCTGTGGATCGAGTACGGCATCCACTGCAACGCGCCGGTGGAAGTGGCTGCCGGCAACGATCTGGTCGCCTTCCGCGAGCGCTGGGGCCGGCAGATGGCCTATACCGGGGGCCTGGACACACGCGCCCTGGCCGAGGGTGGGGCGGCGCTGGAGGCCGAGGTGAAACGGGTGGTGCCGCCGCTGCTGCGCGAGGGGGGCTATATCCCCGGCTGTGACCACGGGGTGCCGCCCGACATCTCCTGGCCCAACTACGTGGCCTACACCCGGCTGCTGGCCCAGCTCAGCGGCTGGCTCTAGGCGCGCCGCACCAACCCATCCCAAAAGGAAAAATCCTGGTGCCCGAGATCCCCGCCCTGTGCCGCGCTGCGGCCCACCCCATCCTCCGCGACCGGCCCTCGGTCAACTTCTTCGAGGGCGCCCTGCTCGGCAACGGCGGGCTGGGCGCGGTGGTCTGTGTGCGCCCCGACGCGGTGATGATCCACTTTGGCCACAACAGCGTCTGGGATATCCGGCTGGCCGAGGAGCACCAGGACCAGATCGGCACCTTTGCCGAGATCTTCGCCCGCGTCAAGGCGATCCCCGCCGAATTGAAGCTGTTGACCGACGATGCCTGGTACGCGCAGTATCTGGAAGTCGTGCAGCAGAACTACCGGGCCCCGTACCCGCGTCCCTTCCCCTGCGGCACCCTGGTGCTGGGTTTCGACCGCCGGCACGCCGAGTCGATCGGCTACCGGCTGGATATCGCCAGTGGCCTCTGCGAGGTGGATTTCCTGGTCGGGGGGGCGCGCCAGACCCTGCAACTCTTCACCCAGATGCAGGCCGACCGCCTCTGGCTGCGGATGGTCGATGCGGCCGGCCAGCCCGTGGTTGGGCCCTTCTTCCGCGTGCGCCTCCTCCCCGACCCCGACACCCCCGGAGACCTGCCCCGCTACACGGTGGCCCCGCCAGCGCCCGATACCCTGGCCTTTCGGCAGGTATTGCCGGCCTTTCCTGCCAAGGAGGATGGTGCCAGCGGGCCGCACCCCGGTGACCGCGCCTTTTCCCTGGGGGTGCGCCTCGCCACTCCCTTGGGCATAAGCGAGCGGACCAATGTGGACGGGGTGCCGCTGGCCATGGGGCCGCTCGAAAGGCAACTGCTCGGCGCCCAAACCTTTGTCGCCGTGGTCTGCCTGGATCACGGCCTGGCGACGGCAGTGCCCGAGGCGCCGGTGCTGCCGGCACCGGACGCTGCCGGTTTTGGGGCCGCCGCTGCCGCTGCCAAGGAATGCTGGGCCGATTTCTGGTCGAAGTCGGCGGTCGCCCTCGACGACGTGGTGCTGGAGCGCACCTGGTACCACAATCTCTATTTCCTCAACTGCGCCGCCAAACCCGAGGCCCTCTGTCCGGGTCTCTTCGCCAATTGGAGCTACCGCCACATCGGCACGGCCTGGCACGGCGACTATCACATGAACTACAACACCCAGCAGCCCTTCTGGGTGGCCTTCTCCGCGAACCATGTGGACAAACACGAGGCCTATGTGAACATGGTGCACCAGGTCTGGCCGCTGAGCCGCTCCTGGGCGAAGAACTACTACGAGATGGCCGGCGCCTTCTTCCCGCATTCGCTCTACCCGGTGGAGATGACCATCAATCCCTATCCGGTGCCCACCTGGGGCTGGGAGGTCTTCGAAACCCCGTGGACGGTGCAGAGTCTGTGGTGGCATTACCTGTACACGCAGGACCGGGATTGCCTCGAAAAACGCCTGTTCGGCCCGCTGAAGGACGCGGTGCTCTTCATGGTGGATTATCTGCGCCGCTCCGAGGCGCACGGCCCGCAGTGGGGCGACGATCGCTTCCACATCTTCCCGACGGTGCCGCCCGAGTTGTACGGGCTGATGCCGGGCTTCAAGATGAATGCCGACGGCTTGATCGACCTGACCCTCACCAGGTTCATCTTCAAGGCCTTTGCTGAGGCGTGCCGGGTGCTGGGGCGGGAGGAGGAGGAGCGGGAGACCCTCGGGCGCATCAACACCATCCTGGCGCACTATCCTGAATATCCCACCGCCGAATCGCCCCGCGGTTGGGTCTTCGTCAGTGTGGCCAAGGAGGACCCGGAGATCGTCTACAATGTGCCGGCCACCACGGTGACCATCTTTCCCGGCGAAGAGCACGGTCTGCATTCCCCGCCCGAGGAATACCAACTGGCGCTCAACTCCTACCGCCAGCAGCAGAACGAGGGCGGCAACGAACTGGTTTTCCTCAACCTCCAGGCCGCGCGCCTGGGGGTGCTGGACCTGGAGCGCTTCAAGCGGCAGATCCGCTACTGCCTGCTGCCCAACGGCACCTGCACCGACCTGGCGCTGCAGGCGCGGGGCCGGTACGACGACACCACCCCCTTCGACTTCATGGCCCCGATGGGCATCTGGTTCGAGAACTTCTCCCTGCCGGTGGTGATCAACGAGTGCCTGCTGCAGAGCTACACCGGCATCCTGCGCCTCGTCCCCAACTGGCCGGCGGGCAAGGCAGCCGCCTTCCGCACCCTGCGCGCCGTCGGGGCTTTCCTGGTATCGGCGCAGCAGGTGCATGGGGTGGTGCAGGGGCTCACCATCCACAGCGAACAGGGCGGCACCTGCCGGCTGTACCATCCCTGGCCCGGCACGACGGTGCGGGTGCGGGACGAGCGCGGCCGGGCAATGGCGGTGGCGTCGGAGGGGGAGGTGGTGAGTTTCACCACCGAACCGGGCACGACCTATCTCGTCGAGCATCAGGCCTGAAGTGCACCGCTGAGTTTCCGAGCAACCACAGCATACCCGCATCCCCATTCTCCGATGGAGGCAAACACCATGGCAGATCATTCCGGCCGCTGGCACGGCCCCAAGCGCTACTTTGGCCTGCACTACGACCTGCACGCCGGCCCCACCGACACCGAGTTGGGGGTGCGCGCCACGCCCAAAGACCTGGTGCCCATGCTCAAACTGCTCGGTGCGGATTTTGTGCAGACCGATTGCAAGGGCCATCCGGGCCACACCAGCTGGTACAGCCGGGTGCCCAATGCCACGGTCAGTCCGGGGGTGAAGCGCGACGCGCTCAAAGGCTGGCGCCAGGCCACCGAGCAACTGGGCCTGCCCCTGCACTGACACTACTCGGGCATCTGGGACGATGCGGCCGGCGAGAAACACCCCGAGTGGTGCCGGGTGGACGCCGAGGGCAAACCGGTGGCCGGGCGCATGTGCCCGCGCGGGGGCTATCTGGAGGAATTGATGCTGCCCCAACTGATCGAGCTGGTGGATCGCTATCGCATCGACGGCTTCTGGGTGGACGGCGAGATCTGGGCCTGCGAGCCCTGCTACTGCAAGCGCTGCCGCGCCGCCTTCAAGCAGGCCACCGGCATCGCCAAGCCGCCTAAAGAGCCGGGCGAAGCGGACTGGCCGGCCTGGTTCCAGTTCAGTATGGACAGCTTCGAGGCCCATGTCACCCGCTACACCGAGGCCCTGCACGCGCAGCGGCCTGCGGCCCTGGTCTGTTCCAATTGGCTGCAGACCTTTCGCCATCCGGGCGAACCCAAGGTGCCCACCGACTGGATCAGCGGGGACAACACCTGGGTCTTTGGCCTGGACGGCTGCCGCTGCGAGTCGCGCTTCATCTCCACCCGCGGCAAACCCTGGGACATCATGATCTGGAGTTTCTACGCGGCCCAGGGCATGGGGCAGGTGGATTCGCCCTGGACCTTCAAGCCGGTGCAGATGGTGCAACAGGAGGCGGCGGTGGTGGTGGCCCTGGGCGGGGCAGTGCAGGTGTACGAACACCCCGCCGGCCTGCGCAACGGCCAGCTGATCCCCTGGCGCTGCGAGCGGCTGCGGCAGGTGGGGCAGTTCGTCAAAGAGCGCCGCACCCTCTGCCAGGGGACCGAGACGGTGCCGCAGGTGGCGGTGCTGCATTCGGAGCACCACGCCCGCAGCCGGCCGGGCCGCAATTTGATGTGGAGCATCGACCACTCGCCGGTGCAGGGGGCGGTGTACAGCCTGCTGGAGGCCCATTACAACGTGGATATCCTCGACGAGTGGGCCTTGTCCACTCGCCTGGAGGAGTTCCCGGTGGTGGTGGCCCCGGAACAGGATCGCATGTCCGAGGCGATGGTGGACCAGCTCAAGGCCTATGTGAAGCGGGGCGGCAAATTGCTCCTGAGCGGGGCGGCTGGCCTGGAGCGTTTCGGGGCCGCTTTCCTGGGCTTGAAGGCCGGGGCGCACCAGGAGAAGCAGACCTATCATGTGCCGGCGGCCGACGGTTCGGTGCCGGTGTACAGCGAGCAATGGCAGCTGCTCAAACCGGGCAAAGCCAAAGGGCTGGGACGCCTGGGGCAGAGTGCCCTGCTCGACGACCGCCTGCTGCCCCATCCGGCGGCCACCATCCTGCGGGTGGGCAAGGGCGCCGTGGCCTATATCCCCTTTGGGCTCTTCCGTTTCTTTGACAAGAACCGCTACCCCCTGGCCCGGGCCTTTGCCGCCGAGGTGATGGCGGAGTTGGCGGGCAAGCTGCCCATCCGGGTGCAGGCGCCCCTGGGGTTGGACGTGGTGCTGCGCCGCAAGGGACCGCGCCTGCTGGTCCATCTGGTCAACCGCACCTCAGGGATCCCCAACCGGCCCAACGACGGCAGCGTGGACCAGATTCCGCCGGTGGGTCCGGTGCGGGTGGAGGTCGAGATGGAGAAGAGGCCCAAGAAGGTGCAGCTGGCCTTCGAGAAAGCGGCCCTGAAGTGGAGTTGGAAGGCGGGTCTGCTCGCCGTGCAGCTCGATCAGGTCCAGATCCACGCAGCCATCGTGGTTGAGTGAGGGTGCATCCGTTTCGGGGTATAGTAGCGCGTTGTTGGCGCGGTGAACTCATACCCTAATCCCCCGAACGGAAATGGATCTGAAGGACCTGGGATGGAACCCCTTTTTTGCCGAGCACTTCGAGGCGCATAAAGGGTTGGTGCCGGCGCGGGTGGCCTGCCAGCACCGCGATCTCTACGTGGTGTACAGCGAGGCGGGGGAGTGGACCGCCGAGGTACCGGGCAAGTGGCGGCACACGGCCCGCTCGCCCGCCGAGTTTCCCGCCGTGGGCGACTGGGTGGGGGTGACGCCGCGCGAGGAGGACAAGGCCACCATCCATGCCCTCCTGCCCCGCCGGAGCAGCTTCACCCGCCGGGCCGCCGGGGTGCGCACCGACGAGCAGGTGATCGCCGCCAATATCGACACCCTCTTCCTGGTCAACGGTCTGGACGGGGACTTCAACCTGCGCCGGCTGGAGCGCTACCTCACCCTGGCCTGGGACAGCGGGGCCGCGCCGGTCATTGTGCTCAACAAGGCCGACCAGTGTGCGGAGGTAGATGAGCGGCTGGCCGAGGTGGAGGGCATCGCCTTCGGGGTGCCGGTGTATGCGGTCAGCGCGCTCGAGGATCAGGGGCTGGAGGCGCTGTCGCCATACCTGGGTGCGGGCAAAACCGTGGCCGTGGTGGGGTCTTCGGGGGTGGGGAAATCAACCCTGACCAACAGCCTGTTGGGCCGGCAACACCTGAAGGTCAACGCGGTGCGCGAGGACGACAGCCGGGGCCGGCACACCACCAGCCATCGCGAGCTGGTACTGCTCGAACAGGGCGGGTTGATCGTGGACACGCCCGGTATGCGCGAGTTGCAGTTGTGGGCTGACGAGGAGGATCTGAGCGAGGGCTTCGGGGAGGTGGAGGAGCTGGCGGCCCAGTGCCGCTTTGGCGATTGCCGCCACCAGCGGGAGCCGGGTTGTGCGGTGCGCGCGGCCGTGGCGCGGGGCCAGCTGGAGGAGGGGCGGCTGGAGAGCTACTTTAAATTGAAACGCGAGATCGAGAACCTCTCCCGCCGGCAGGCACAGAAAACGCGCCTGGCCGAACGCGCCACCCGCAAGAAGGGCAGCGGCAAGAAACGGGAAAGACCCGGGCTGCTGGTGGATGAGTACGAGGCGTGAACTAGCCGGCGGCGGGGAACGCCCCTGGAGGCTTTTCCCCACTCAGAACTTCAGCACGATCTTGACGACCTGGTCCTGCTCCGGGTAGTCGAAGGCCATCTCGAAGGATTCCTGGATGGTCTCGAAGGGGCGCACGTGGCTGACGATGGGGCGCACGTCGAGGCGCTCCTGCACGATCCAGTCGCGGGCGATGGTGTAATCCTTCCACGGTTCCGGCCCCACCGAGGTGATCAGGCGCAGTTCCTTGCGGAACATGGCCATCATCTGCAGGGAGACTCGGCCGTCGTGGCTGCCCTTGTCGGGCACCCCGAAACAGATCACCGAGGCGTTGCGCCGGGCCAGCGAGTGGATCTGGTTCAAGGTCTCTTCCTCCCCTACCGCTTCCACCACCACATCGGCCAGCTCCCCCTCGGTGATCTGGGTGACGGTCTCGACCAGGGACTGTTTTTTGGGGTTGATGGTGTGGGTGGCGCCCATCCGGCGGCCCAGCCCCAGGCGGTAGTCGAGCAGGTCCACGCCGATGATCTGGCGGGCGCCCAGGTTGCGCAGCACTGCGTCGAAGAGCAGACCTACGGCGCCCTGGCCGATCACCACCACCCGCTGGTTGATCAGGTTGCCCATCTTGTAGAAACTGTGGATGACCGTGCCCAGGAGCTGGGCCATCAGGATGACCTCGGCGTCGAAATCCTGGGGCAGGCGCACCACGCCGTGGTCGTTGGCCAGCACGTATTCCTGGTAGAGCCCGCGGTCGAAGCCAGAGAGCAGCACCCGCTCCCCTTCCTTATAGGTCCCCGAAGGACAGGCCTCCACCACCCCCAGCCCCTCGTGCCCGGTGACACCCACGGGCAGGGGATAGGAATCGTGGAAACCGCAGAAGGAAGGTTTGTCGCTGCCGCAGATGGCCACCCGCTCGATGCGCACCAGCATGTTGCCGGGTTTGGGTTCGGGTTTTTCCTCTTCGATGAGTTGCCACTTCCGCGGGGCCACCAGTTGCGCTGCTCGGACTTTCATGGGCTCTCCCTTTCGCCTATTTTCGCCTGGTAAATATAGGGCAAACACCCAAAACAGAGGAAGAGGTCATGGCCAGGAATTATTTCGGTTCCAACGTCATCTGCCAGGTTGGATTGGTGGTGCGGGACATCGAAGCCTCGGCGAAGAAATACGCCGCCCTCTTCGGGGTGGAGGTGCCGCCCATCATCACCACCGCCCCCGAATCCGAGGCCCACACCCGCTATCAGGGCGCCCCCACCGAGGCGCGGGCCAAACTGGCCTTCTTCAAGATGGGCGACCAACTGAGCCTGGAACTGATCGAGCCCATTGGCGGTCCCAGCACCTGGCGAGATTTCCTGGAACAGAAGGGCGAGGGGGTGCATCATCTGGCGCTGCGGGTCAAGGGCACGGACGAGATCACGGCGGAGCTGGCGGCCAAAGGAAGTCCGGTGGTGCAGCAGGGGGATTATACGGGCGGGCGCTACACCTACCTGAGCAGCGAGCACGAGTTGGGGGTGGCGATGGAGTTGCTGGAGAATTTCGGTTCCTGAGGGCGGCGGG
>JADZBP010000008.1 GCA_020852055.1 Candidatus Latescibacterota bacterium | reverse complement strand
TGCCCAGCCGTTCGGCCAGTTTCAGCAGTCCCAGCTTGTTCTTGATGATCTTCTCCGAGGTTGTCATCTGACACCACTCCTTTCGATAAACCAAAGATAAGGAAGTGTCAGATCAAGTTCTAACTATTACACCTTATGCCGGGCTATCGCTTACCCGCTTGTCATCTCGGTATGCAAAATAGGGCCACGTCAGCTTCGTACACCACCATTACGCCGCTTCTTGTAGAATGCGTTCCATGTCCTCAAGGGTACATGGCCTAGGATTGGTTCGGACGCAATGATCTAGCATGGCCTGTCTCGCCAGAACCTCAATTCGCGGGAGAGACACGCCGACATCCCTCAATGTCGTGGGCAGTCCTACCCGTTGCACCAACTTCGAAACGGCATCGATCAGACATTCAGCTGCCGTGCGGTCATCCCCCGAGTCCCCAACGCCAATTTTCCTCGACAAATCTGCGTAACTTTCTGTAGCTGCTGTCAGGTTATATCGCATACCGTGAGGTAGAATGATAGCGATAGCCAGTCCGTGGGAAATGTTGTGGATAGGTGTCAACTGGTGTGCTAATGCATGTACTACTCCTAATCCTTTTGCGAAGCCCATTGCTGCCATTGTTGAGGCGAGCAATATCTTCCCTTTGCGATCTAGATCGTTACCATCGGCCACTACCAGCTCCAAATCGCTCAAAATCAGTTCCGCTGCACGGCATGAAATACCTTCGACGAGGGGATGGAAACTCGTTCCTACAAACGTCTCAAGTGCATGTGAAAGAGCATCAACCCCAGCCGTTGCAGTGAGGGAAGGAGACATGGAGGTCGTGAGCTCTGGATCAAGTATAGCAGCAGAAGCGGTTATTCCCGGACCGGCAATGAGACGTTTTCTATTCTGTTCAGAATCGGTAATGATAGCACCTCTCGAGACTTCGCTGCCGGATCCTGCGGTTGTCGGTATAGCCACCAAGGGTGGCATGGGTTTGCGAATACGTTCTACACCACCCACATCAAAATAATAGCTGCTCAAACTTCCAGGGTGCGAAACCATCAACCGTATGGCCTTCGCTAGATCAATGCGACTCCCTCCTCCTATCGCTACGATGGAATCAGCGTTACCCTGCCTGAAACACTCAACCCCCCTGTAAACATCTTTCTCAGAGGGATTCAGGCCAGCGTCTAGAAAGAGTGTAGCCTCTATTCCTATTTTGCTGATCGGTTCCATGGCCCGATCTACTAAGCCAGCCCCCGCAACTGATGGGCCAGATACGACTAGGGGCCGCTTGCAGCCCAGCTGACCCAGTCTTTCTCCTAACTCATCAAGCACTCCACACCCGTAGTATACAGGCACGGGGAAGGTGAAAGTGGCCCTCTGGTTGAAGTTAGACATTCATACCTCCGATAGATTTCGGTAATGCCAAGAGATCTAGGAACTCTGCAGCCATTGCATAGGACTCCGGCGTTCCGATGTCGATGAAGGGTCCGCCCTCGGTTAAGGAGTAGAAGCGTTTGTGAACCAAATCTGGGAAAACGTTCTGTTCAAGGGATAAGTACTTGCCTTTAGGAAGACTCTCAACGCACGACCTGGATAACAGGTAGATACCGGCATTAATCAGCCCACGCCCAGTGCGGGTGCTCTTCTCACAAAATCCCATGATACGGCCATCTTCATCGATCTCGACACTGCCAAAACGGTCGCAATCATTCATTTCAACTAACAACATGACAGCATCAGCATGGTTCACCATGAATACATGGGAAAGCTTCTGCAGATCAAAAGAACAAAAAGAGTCCCCGTTGAGTACTATGACCTGCTCTGTAGTGGTTTTTTCAAGGGCTAGTCGTAGAGCCCCACCTGTCCCAAGCGGCTCATTCTCCTGGGAGTAGCTGATTTCTATATCCCATGGATCCCCATCGCCAAAGTACTCGTGCACCATCTCACCTCTGTAGCCAGTCGCCAACACAATCCGGGCCATGCCCTGACTCTTCAGGTACAGAATGAGCCATTCCAAAAAGGGTTTACCCAACACGGGTGCCATCGGCTTGGGCCGGTCATCAACCACAGAGCGCAACCGGGAACCCCTACCCCCAACCAAGATGACGGCTTCTTGTGGTTGTTCTTCAGACATTGGAGTACCTAGTATTCCGCAAGATGGTAAAGCCCTTTATTAATTCTTGAATGCCATCGTCCAGGGAATACTGGGGCGAATAACCAGTATCAAGGAGTTTCACATTGGAGACGATATAATCCCGTTTGTCGGGATCTTCTCCTATCGGGGCCTCGAGCGCGACAAAATGGGGCAAGTGCGTTCTTATTTTGTCGCAGAGTTCAACCTTCGAGAGGTTAGCGTCGTCCAATCCGACATTGTAAACCTGGCTTTTCATACTGGAAAAATTCGCGATACCATGCATGAAAACCCGGGCGACATCACGTACATGGATGTAGTTTCTCTTGAAATTGCCCTGAAAGATGACTACTGTTCGGTCGGTGAGCGCGCGATAGACAAAATCGTTAACCAATAGATCCATACGCATTCGTGGCGACATCCCGAAAACAGTCGCAAGGCGGAAACAGATCGCGTTTCCCGCTGCCATGATCGCACTTTCAGCCTCGACCTTGCTCCGGCCGTATAACGTCAACGGACGCAGCGGGCTATCCTCGGTACAAAGTTTCCCCTTGTCGCCGATGCCGTAACCGCTATTGGTATTGGGAAACAGGACCACCTGTTCTGGAGAACGTAACTCCAAGAGTAGTTTTACTGCATCTACATTGATGGTGCGAGCCCCGACTTGGTCCGCATCGCACAGAGGAGCCCCTACCAGAGCAGCCAATGGGATAATAACATCCTTGCCAGCCATCGCCCTTGAGAGTAAGCCTTCATCGCGGCAATCGCCGCGGACTACTGAAAAACGGGGGTTAGCACAACAATCCAGCAGGCTATTCTGGCCAAAGAGAAAATTGTCCAATACTGTGACGTGGTGACCATCCGCTAACAACATAGGGGTCAACACAGAACCAATGTAACCTGCGCCCCCAGTTATCAGTATTTTCATCGTTGACCCCCTCAAGGACAGGACGGCTGTCCGCCCATCACGTTTTGTTGAGTAAGCAAGACTGAATAATCGGGATGGCTTCGGCCAAGCTATTCACAATATAGTCGGCCTGGGTCGTCACTTTGACTTCTGTCTGCGTACCATATCCTGTGCGAACTAACATAGTCGTTGCCCGAACCCGACGACCTAAATCAAGGTCACATATCTTGTCACCGATCACAAAACTTGCTGATGGATCGAACCCGAATCTGCCTACTGCCTGCTCGACTAGACCAGGTTGGGGCTTTCGGCAACAACAGTGGTCCTCGGGAGTATGCGGGCAGTAAAAAATACCATCTAGGCAGATCCCTTCATCTGCAAGGAGGTCGGATAGCCTATGGTGGATGTGCTGAAGATGATCCTCGTTGAAAAAGCCGCGCCCGACGGCTGATTGGTTGGTGATAATCGCGAGTCCGAGGCCCATATCACAAAAGACGCGTAAGGCAGAGGGGACTCCCGGTAGGAGCTTTATCTTTCCTGGATCTGAGAGATAGTTACACTCCTCGATAACGGTTCCATCTCGATCGAGCAGGACGAATGATCGCCTTGTCATGTCAGTTCACGGTGGTGGACGTGGTATTTCGTTTTTTCGGGGCCGTCAACATAAACCTCAGGAGTCCCTTCGGCTGTTGTACCACTCGATGGTCCGCCGCAACCCCTCTTCCAAAGACACCCTCGCCTCAAACCCAAAACACGCCCTGGCCCGCGTCACATCCAGGCAACGCCGCGGTTGCCCATTGGGCTTGGTGTGGTCCCAGCGGATCTCCCCGCCAAATCCGATCAGTACAGCGGTCTTCTCCACCAGCTTGCAGATGGTGATCTCCTCTCCTGAACCCAGATTCACTGGCTCTGGCTGATCGTAGTGCTCGGCGGCGAGCAAAATCCCCTCTGCGGCATCCTCGGCATAGAGGAACTCACGGGTGGCGGCGCCATCGCCCCAGACTACGATATGGTCAGTGCCCTGGGCCTTGGCGGCCAGGCACTTCTTGATCAACGCCGGAATGACATGGGAGGTCTGCGGATCGAAGTTGTCCCTGGGTCCGTACAGATTCACCGGCAGCTGGTAGATGGCGTTGTACCCGTATTCCTGGCGGTAGGCCTGGGCCTGTACCAGCAGCATCTTCTTGGCCAGACCGTAAGGGGCATTGGTTTCCTCCGGGTACCCATTCCAGAGATCCTCTTCCTTGAAGGGCACGGGCGTGAACTTGGGATACGCACAGATGGTGCCGAGGGCCACGAATTTGGGAATCGCATGTTGGCGCGCACATTCCATCAACTGTACGCCCATCATCAGGTTGTCGTAGAAGAAAGACCCCGGGTGTGCCTGGTTGGCGCCGATACCGCCCACGACTGCGGCCAGATGTATTACCAGGTCCGGACGCGCGGTTTCGTACAGGCGGATAACAGCTTCCTTTTCCCGCAGGTCGTACTCGCGGCTTCGGGGCACGAATATCTGTTGGCACCCGCGCGCGCGCAGTTTCTCGACCACAAAGGAGCCGAGGAAGCCGGCACCGCCGGTGACCACTACCCGTCTATCAGCCCAGAAGCTCATCGCTTGTTCCCAGTCTGGGAGCCATGCCTCCGTTGCACCTCCTCGAGGTCGGCATCCACCATCAGGCGCACCAGATCCTGGAACCTGGTCTCTGGTTCCCACCCCAGGAGTTGTTTGGCCTTGCTGGGATCGCCGATCAGCAGATCGACCTCAGCCGGCCTATAATAGCGCGGATCGATCTCCACGTATTTCTGCCAGTCCAGTCCCACGTGGCCGAAGGCTTCCTCCAGGAACTCCCGCACCGAGTGGGTTTCGCCGGTGGCGAGCACGTAGTCTTCTGGAGTGGGATGCTGCAGCATCCGCCACATGCCTTCCACGTACTCCTTGGCGTAGCCCCAATCCCGCTGGGCATCGAGGTTGCCCAGGTAGAGCTTGTCCTGCAGCCCCAATTTGATGCGCGCCACGGCGGTGGTGATCTTACGGGTCACAAAGGTCTCGCCGCGGCGCGGGGACTCGTGGTTGAAGAGAATCCCGCAGCAGGCAAAGAGGTTGTAGCTCTCCCGGTAGTTGATGGTGATCCAGTGGGCGTAGACCTTGGCACAGGCATAGGGACTGCGGGGGTAGAAGGGAGTGCTCTCCCGCTGCGGCACCTCCTGCACCTTGCCGAACATCTCGCTGCTGCTGGCCTGGTAGAACTTGGTCGGGGTACCCGTCTCCCGGATGGCTTCGAGGATACGAACGGTACTCACGGCAGTGACGTCGGTGGTGTATTCGGGGATATCGAAGCTGACCCGCACGTGGCTCTGGGCCGCTAGGTGGTAGACCTCATCCGGCTGCAGGCGGTAGAGCAGTTTGATCAGATTGGTGGAATCGGCGATATCGCCGTAGTGCAGGAAGAGATGCACGCCGTTGATGTGGGGATCCTGGTAGAGATGGTCGATGCGGGAGGTGTTGAAGGTACTCGAACGGCGGATGATGCCGTGCACCTCGTAGCCTTTGGCCAGCAGCAACTCGGCCAGGTAGGATCCATCCTGTCCGGTGATTCCGGTGATCAGCGCTTTTTTCATCAGTCGATCAGAAGAGGGTATAGATGAAGGGCGCCACGGCGGTACCCTGTGTGAAGACGATCAACAGTCCCAAAAGCATCAGCGTCAGGATCATCGGCATCAGCCACCACAGCTTGCGCTCCCAGAAGAACTGCAGCAATTCGCCCAGGATTCCCAGTTTGGAGGTCACGCGTTTGAAGTAGCTCATCTCAGGCCACCTTCTTGGCTACCAGGCAGTCACCGGCGACCAGCAGGTCCAGTTCGCTGCGGGCAAAGGTGCTGTAGGCGTTCTGCGGGGTGGTGACGATGGGTTCGCCGCGCAGGTTGTAGGAGGTGTTCATCAGCACCGGCACCCCGGTGGCCTGGCCGAACTGCTCGATCAGCCGGTGGTAGCGCGGGTTGGTCTGGGAGAAGACGGTCTGAAGGCGGCCGGTGCCATCGACATGGGTCACTGCGGGAATGGTCTCGTGCTTCTCCGGGCAGACCGGCGCCACCAGCAGCATGAAGCGGGCCGGGTCCTGCGTTCTTGCGTCGGGCAGGTCGAAATACTCCTCGGCGCGTTCGGCCAGCACCGAGGGAGCGAAGGGCCGGTAGGGTTCGCGGAACTTGATCTTGGTGTTGACGATATCCTTCATCTCGGCGCGCCGGGGATCGGCCAGGATACTGCGGTTGCCCAGGGCGCGGGGTCCCCACTCGAAGCGGCCCTGGTACCAGCCGACGACCTTGCCCCGCGTCAGGGCGTCGACGGTGCGGTCGATCAGGGTGCTCTCCTGGGGGACCTTCTCGTAGGCGATATGCTCGCCCTGTAGGAAGGCTTCGATCTCCTGGTTCCCATACTCCTGGCCCCAATACGCGTGCTGCATCACCAATCTGCGGGGTTTGCCCAGCACGGTGTGGTACACGTGCAGGGCAGCGCCCAGAGCCCCGCCGCTGTCGCCGGCTGCCGGCTGCACCCAGAGTTTTTCGAAGCCCGATTCCCTGAGGATGCGGCCGTTGGCCACGCTGTTGAGGCCCACCCCGCCGGCGAGGCACAGCGCCCTCATGCCGGTCTGGCGGCGCAGGCAGGAGGCCATCCTGACCAGCACCTCTTCGGTCACCTTCTGGATGCTGGCGGCCAGGTCGGCGTAGTGCTGGTTCGAACGGCAGAGTTCGTCGTAGTTGCCCGGCTTGGCCCCGAAGTAGCTGGGGAAGCCGGTGCCCTCGGTGAAGAAATGGGTTTCGGGCGGGCGCGGCGCGCCGAAGAGGGCCTCGAACTTGCGGCTGTAAGTGCGGGTGGTGGAGTGGTGGAAGGTGAAGTAGTCCATGTCGAGGGCGAAGGAGCCGTCGTCGAACTGCTGGATCAGCTTCCACACCTTGTCCACGTACCGGGGCTGCCCGTAGGGGGCCATGCCCATCACCTTGTATTCGCCCTCATTCACCTCGAAGCCGAGGAAGGCGGTGAAGGCGCTGTAGAGCAGGCCCAGGGAATGGGGGAAACGGATCTCCTTTTCGAGGCGGATCCCGGTGCCTTTGCCCACGCCATAGGTGGCGGTAGCCCATTCCCCGACGCCGTCCACGGTCAGGATGGCCGCCTCTTCGTAGGGGGAGGCGAGGAAGGCGCTGGCCGCGTGGGCGAGGTGGTGCTGGGTGAAGAGCACCTTCTCCTTAGGGAGGCCCAGTTCCTGCTCGATATGATGGCGCACCCAGAGTTTGTCCATCAGCCAGGTGACCATCGATTCCCGGAAGACCTTCAGCGAGCGGGGATAGGTCTGCAGGCTGGTCATCAGGATGCGCTCGAACTTGTCGAAGGGTTTCTCGTAGAACACGACGTAGTCGAGGTCCTCAACCCTGATTCCGCCCTGCTGCAGACAGAAGCGGATGGCCTGCGTGGGGAAACCGAAGTCGTGTTTCTTGCGGGAGAAACGCTCCTCCTCGGCGGCGGCGATCAACTCTCCGTTGGATAAGAGCGCGGCGGCAGCGTCGTGGTAAAAGCAGGAAAGGCCGAGGATGTGCATCTATACCAGCCGTGCCAGGATCTCAGCTGGTACCTGTGGGCGCAAACTTGGGTGGGTCTCCAGGAGGCGGGCGATGTCGGCTAGGTCCTTCTGGCGTTTGCTTGCCCGCCGATCCGGGTCGAGCGCAGCCCAGACCTTGCCCTGCAACACGTCCTCGAGACAGGCTACCGGTAGTATCTTGCCCAGGATTTCCCGCTGGGAGGCCCGGTCAGGGAAATCGAAGTAGCGCGGGTCTGTCTGTACCTGGATCCGCAGATCCGATTCGGTGAGGGAGATGTTGAGGCTGTGTGGGAATCGCTCGACCGTGAACTCGCCCACCAGAAGCGATTCCAGTCCCTCAAATTGGGGCGCGGCAACCACCAGGTCGAGATCCAGGCTGACCAGGGGGTCAGCATAGGCATTGACGGCCTGCCCGCCGATCACGCAATAGTGGATCCCGTGGCCCTCCAGTAGTGCGACCATACGTTCTATCAGGTTGCTATGATCCACGGTTACTGCTTTCCAGAACTCGAGGGCTTTCATGGGCGGAAATCAGGCCTGCCGGGCTGCCTGATCCAAAGTCTGGGTCCGATCGGCGAAGGAGGTCCAGGTGGTGGTGCGCCGCCCCTTGATGCCCAGTGGGTCGGCGAAAAGCCGTACCAGGAGACCAAAGGGCAGGGCGATGACAAAATAGAAGAGCGAGAGGACGACCCGGGCCTGGAAATCGCCGATGACCGTGGCGATGCGGAGCCAGCGCTGCCAGGCGCGTTTCCACCATGAGGTGTGGGAGGGATCGGCCAAAGGATGTCCTATTGGGGAGGGCAGGATATGCTTCGCCCCCGTCAATTACGCAGGGGAAGACGCGCAAAATATTGGGGAACAGCATGTTGTGACAACTGCTGCTATACGACTGGTTCGCTCAGGAGAGCTTCCAGATCTTGGAGCTTACCACCCCCGCTTCCTGGAGGAAGTGTTCTGCTGCGTCGAGATTCTCCAGTGCGGTGATCAAGACCCCGTCCCAGCCCCGGTGCTGCAGGTCGGCGACCCTCAAGAGGGGCAGGCCACCGAATTCTGGGTCCTGACAGCGCTCATCTCGGATACCCACTACTTTGATACCGTTGGCGCGGGTCTGCTCCTGCACCATGCGGGCCGCATCGCTGGCCCCATACAGAACTACCCGCTCGACACCGGCCTTTTCCATGGCGACCAGGGTCTGCTGGACCTTGGCTTCCACCTGGTTGTAAAAGGCGAGGGTAAACTTCAGGAAGCGGTAGGTCAGTTCTGATTTGGCTTTCAGGCCGGCAGGGGTAAGTATATAAAGGTAGACCCGCTTGTCTGGGCTGTGCAGGGCCCGCTGGAACTTAATGTAGCCTTTTTCCAGGAGTTTGTGCAGGCAGAAATTGACTTTTTTGAGGTTCAGTCCGGTCTGGCGGGACAACTCGCGCTGGGTGACCTGGTCTTTGGCCGCCAGCGCATCCATGACCGCCAACATCCCTAGGTCTTCGCGGGTCGCCGAATCCTGCCGGAGAAGGTCCATCTGCCGATATGCCCTATGGGGTTGGGCGCGATGTTGTAGAAGGTCACAAATATCGTTTCTCAAAGTAACAAACAGCCGGGGGAAAATCAACAGGAAATTGGCCACAGGGCAAAAGGCTCAGACTCCATCCTGCACGTGCAGCAGTTGTTGGCAATGCGCGCTGGTAATCAGCTCCAACTCCTCCTGCCGCTCCAGAAAGGGCCGCACATCCTCGACCGCCTGGGACCAATTGATCTCTGCCAGCTTCTCCCAGATCACCTGTCGCCAGGTGTGGGCGTCTAGCATCGGGCCAGTCCACTGTGTTTGTGCAAGCGCTGCATTGAGGAACTTGAGGTTGGGTGCTGGCCAGGAAGGATCAGACAGGTACCATACCAGGTCATAGAGATCCCGCCCCTTGGTGTATCGTCGGACCAGCAGGGCGTGTAACTTGCCGGCCAAGAGGCTCGCCTGGTCGTAATGGAAGAGGTTCAGCAGCACATGCCGCCGCACCAACGTGGTTGCCACCGTGGCCCCTTCAGGTGGGTTGGTATCGACCTCCAACTTGATCGAGATCGTTTCAGAGGGGTGCGGGGAGAGGCCCAGCTCATGGGGCAACCCGCGGAAGTGGACAAAGGCAGACTGGATCACCTTGTGCTCGCTCACCCGGAGGTCCACGTCGTAGGCCTCGGCCTGGAATCGCTGCTTGATCTTTTTCAAATGCAGGCCAAAGCGGCCTTTCTCCACCTGGCCCTGGGTGGAGAAGTCGAGATCTTCGGAGAATCGCGGCAGCGCATAGAGAAACCGCAGAGCGGTGCCTCCTAGGAAGGCCCAGTCCAGGAAAGCTCCCTCTTCCTGCAGGATCTGCAGGGTGCGCGCCTGCAGGTATTCCCGCAACAGGTTGCGCCGGCGGGGAATATCCGCTGCGCTGGCGAGGATCTGGCGGACCTCTTCCTTCATAAGACTTGGTATTCCTCGGCGATGGCCAGTTCGCCGATCCGCTCGACGGCGCACCGCAATTTGGGGCTGCCGGTGTCGCGGGCCATCTCCCGCAGGGCCAGCATGTCCAGGGTTGGGAAGTTACCGAGACGGAGTTCCTCGAGATATTCCCGGGAGTCAGCGCCCGGCGTCAGGTAGACCAGGTCCAGCAGGCTCTTCTCTGGAGAGGCCAGGAAGATCCGTTGGCCAGCCTCGATCTCAAGCAGGCGGAAACCTTTGAAGAAGGGTGATTTCAGATGTTTGAAGAGGAAACTGCCCAGGGGGGTCTCGACTAGGCCAGGCCTTTGGGTGGTCACGCTGGTCACGACCGGGACGTACTCGGGAATCATACCGTAGTAGGCCAGGGCCGACTGCAGGCTGATATAGGAGGGCTGGCGGAGCTGGTTGGCGATCAGGAAGGGATGGGGCTCGATCTTGCGGTAGGCTCCAGCCAGGGAATATAGGCCCCGGCGCAGCTGGATCAGTCTCCCGGCCTTGGTCCACCGCGTCAGTTGTTGACCCAGGCCCTGGGGATTGACCTTTCCTGCCAGCAGCAATGAGGAGGAGAAGACAGGTTCCTTTCCAATCGTGCCCAAGAGTTCGTCCCATTTCATATTATTAAGTTAGCAAATATGTATAATAAGAGAAATGTATTTTTCCACTCTTGCCCCATAGCCCTAGCTGGAGGTCGGCATCGACTCCCACTTGGCAGCGGCGACCTGGAGGTCGGGGTGGGAGACGATCAGGTGCCAGACCAGGGCCTGGAAGGATTCGGCCAGGGGGGTGAGGGTGTGGGCGCTGATGGTAGGCACGATCACACAGACCCGGGCCACCTGGGCGGTGTACCCGCCATCCCGGCCGACGATGCCGCAGATGGAAGCGCCCACCTGGGCGGCGTATTCGAGGGCCCTGACCAGGTTGACGCTGATCTGTTTCTCCTGGTTGCCGCCGCCCACCGAGAGCACGAGGATCAGATCCCTGGCGCTGAGCCGGCTGCCCTCGAGCCACTTGGCAAAGGCGGTGTCCCAGCCCTCGTCGTTGATGCGGGCGGTCAGCTCGGAGACGTTGTCGGTGGGAGCGTAGGCCTCCATGCCGGCGAGTTTGCGGAAGTCGTTGACTGCGTGGGAGGCGTTGGCCGCGCTGCCGCCCACGCCGAGGATGAAGAGCCGGCCGTCCTGCTGGCGGGTGTGGATGAACAAGGCGACCATCCGCTCGATGGCGGCCTGGTCGAGTTGGGCGATGGCCTGGGTGGCGTCGCGCAGAAAGGATTCGGTGTGTCCCATGGGGCCCCTATAGCTGATATCCGGCAGCCCGGGCGTCCTCGTAGAACATCTTTACCGTCTCCAGGGAATACTCGCCCAGATCCTTGCCGACGAGGGCCAGTTTCTTGAGCAGGTCGTTGGTGGCGGTGATGATGTGGCAGCCCACGGCGTCGGCCTGGAAGATGTTGAAAAGCTCGCGGGGGCTGGCCCAGATCAACTCGGCATTGGGGTAGGGGCGCAGCAACTCCACGGCCCGGGCCATCAAGGGCACGGGGTCGCGGCCGGTGTCGGCGATGCGGCCGGCGAAGACCGAGACACAGGCAGGGGCGCCGCCGGACAGCGCCGCACCGACCTGCTCGACCTGCGCTAGCTGCATCAGGGCGGTGGCGTTGACCTTGATGCCGGCCCGGGAGAGGGCGCGGATCAGCGGGTACGCAGGTTCGCCGCGGGTATTGGTCACCGGGATCTTGACGTAGACATGGTCGCCCCACGAGGCGATCTGCCGGGCCTGGCGCTCCATCTCCACGAATTCGTCGGAGAAGACCTCGAAGGAGATGGGCCGGTCGGGGATCTGCTGCAGCAGATCGCGGGCGAAGGCCTCGTAATCGGCGACCCCGGCCTTGCGCATCAGGGTGGGATTGGTGGTGAAGCCGCGGATCAGGGGCTGGCGGTACATCTCGAGCATGCCGGCCCGGTCGGCGCCGTCGGCGAAGATCTTGATCTGGAGTCGATCAATCATAGACGCACCACCCTGGCCGGCCCCAGGTGTCCTTTGAAGGCGTTTCGGGTATCCACTACCAATTGGGCCTGCCTGCCGATGCGCTCCCAGTCGTACCCGGCGTGGCTGGTGGCCACCACCACACAGTCGGCCCAGGCCAGGCGCTCCTCGTCCAGCTCCACCGAGTGCATGTCGGCGCCCAGTTCCATAGGCAACCGGGGCACGTGGGGATCGTTGTACGCCACCTTGGCGCCCTTGGCCCGCAGGAGTTCGATGATGTCGAGGGCCGGGCTCTCGCGCACGTCGTTGATGCCGGCCTTGTACGCCACGCCCAGCACCAGCACCCGCGAGCCTTTGAGGGCCTTGCCCTCGTCGTTGAGCGCATCCATCACCTTCTGCACCACGTGGTGGGGCATGGAGGAGTTGACCTTGTCGGCCAGGTCGATGAAGCGGGTCTCGTAGTCCAGGCCGCGCATCTTCCAGGAAAGATAGAGCGGGTCGATGGGGATGCAATGGCCGCCCAGGCCCGGGCCGGGGGTGAATTTCATGAAGCCGAAGGGTTTGGTGGCGGCTGCCTCGATGATCTCCCACACATTGAGGCCCAGGCGGTCGCAGATCAGGGCGACCTCGTTGACCAGCCCGATATTGACGGCGCGGAAGGTGTTTTCCAGCAGCTTGACCATCTCCGCCGCCGCCGGCGAGGAAACCGGCACCAGGGTGTCGACGGCGTTCTGGTACAGGGCGATGGCGGCACGGGTGCATTCGGGGGTGACCCCGCCGATCACCTTGGGGGTATTGCGGGTCTGCCAGGTGTGGTTGCCCGGGTCCACCCGCTCGGGGGAAAAAGCCAAAAAGAAATCCTGCCCCACCTGTGCCCCACTGGCGGCCAGGCGGGGCAGGATGACCTCGGTGGTGGTGCCCGGATAGGTGGTGCTTTCCAACACCACCAGCATCCCGGGGTGGAGGTAGCGGACGATCTGCTCGCAGGCGGCGACGATGTAGGAGATATCCGGGTCCTTGGTCTTGCTCAGGGGCGTGGGCACGCAGATGCAGACACAATCGACGTCGCGCAGAACCGCAAAGTCGGCGGTGGCGCTGAGATGGTGCTGGGACACGGCCCGGGCCAGGCGGGGACCGGGCACATCCTGCACGTAACTCTGGCCGGCGTTGACCTGGTCCACCTTGCTGGTGTCCAGATCGATGCCGGTGGTGTGGATGCCGGCCTCGGCGAATTCCACGGCCAGGGGCAGGCCCACGTACCCCAGGCCGATGATGGCCAGATGGAGGTCCTTCCGCTCGATCTTCTCGATGATGGTGCTCACTACGGCCGTCCTTCCCGGGAGAACTTTTCCTGGAACCATTGCACCACCTGGGCCAGGCCCTGGCGGGCGTCCACGCCGGGCTCGTACCCGAGGCGTTCCTTGGCGCGGCTGATGTCGGCCAGGGAATGGGGCACGTCGCCGGCACGCGAGGGGCCGTGGACCAGGCGCCCGGTGGTGCCGCACAACTGAGCCAGGTGCGCGGCCACCTCGTTGACACTCAGGCTGGCCCCGCAGGCGATGTTGAAGACCTCGCCGCCCACGCCCGGGGCGGTGGCGGCCAGCAGGTTGGCCTCCACCACGTTGCGCACAAAGGTGAAATCCCGCGACTGGCTGCCGTCCCCGTCGATGGTCAACTCCTGGTGGCGCAGGATGCCGGAGGCGAACTTGGGAATGAAGGCCGCGTACGCGGACTGGGGGTCTTGGCGCGGGCCAAAAACGTTGAAGTAGCGCAGGCAGACCGTCTCCAGGCCATAGGTGCGGGAGAAGACCTGGCAGTAGTGCTCCCCGCTCAGCTTGGAAACAGCGTAGGGGGAGATGGGCTGCGGGGTCATGTCCTCGCGTTTGGGCACCTGGGTGTTGGCGCCATACACCGAGGAGGAGGAGGCATACACCACCCGTTTCACCCCGGCGTCGCGCGCCGCGTCGAGCAGGTTGAGGGTGCCGCCCACATTGACCTCGTTGGTGGTGATAGGGTCGTTGATCGAGCGGGGCACCGAGGGCAGGGCGCCCTGGTGCAGGATGTACTCGACGCCGTGTACGGCCTGGCGGACGGTGTGGTAGCTGCGGATATCACCCTCGATCAGTTCGAGTCGCTCCCGCAGTGGATCGATATTCTCCCGTTTGCCGGTGGAGAAGTTGTCCAGAACCCGCACCTGCTGGCCGCGCCGCAGCAGTTCCTCGACCAGGTGGGAACCGATGAAGCCGGCGCCGCCGGTGATCAGATATAGGGCCATGCCATTCAGATTTATGGTTGAGGAGGTCGAACTATTTGGTTAGACTAGCTAGTGCTTCAATACAGAGGGGGTGATTATGCACATCGTATCTTGTTTGTTTCGTTGGCAATGGATCGTGTGGTGCTGCTGTGGCGGGGTCCTGATGGCCGCCCCGGCCCGGGCGCGGGCTCAGCCGCTCTCGCTGGCCCAGTGCCTGGCGCTGGCCGCCGAGCAGAGCCCCCAGACCCTGCGCAACCGCCAGGCCCTGGAGCGCAGTCAGCTCCGGCTGCTGGCAGGGCGGGCCCCTTTTGCCCCGCGCCTGAATCTGAACCTGACCCTGCCTCGTTATGTGGACCGGCGCCAATTGCTCGCCAATGAAGCCCTGTCCACCCGGGTCCGCGACGAAAGCACCGACCTGCAGTACCTGGGCAACCTGGAACTGAGCCAGCGAGTGCGTTCCCTGGGGCGCTTCATCCTCAGTTCCCAGACCCAGTTCACCGACTTCAGCTCCAACCGCCAGGTCCCCTACCGGGATTATGCCGGCGATCTGGTCCTCGGGTACTCCCAGAATCTCTTTGCCCAGGCCCCCGAGGAGGTGGCCCTGGCCGGGGCCGAGCTGGATATGGCCGGGGCCCGGCTCAACTATGGTCGCTCGCAACTGGAGCTCGAGGCCCGGGTGACCCAGACCTACTACGGGCTGGTGCGGGCCCAGAGCCAGCTGGAGATCGACCGGCAGAGCCTCGAGCGGGCCAAGGTGTCGCTCGATCTGGCCCGCCGTAAGGTGGAGGTGGGCTTCCTCGACGAAACCGAGGCGCTGCGCCTGGAGGTGGACATGCTGCAGGCCGAAGCCAGCTACAACCGGACCCAGAACGATATCGAGCGGGCCCGCGACCAACTGCGCGAGGTGCTGGGCGTGGACTGGGACCAGCCGCTGGAGGTCGAAGGCCTGGTTGGAGAGGGCTTCCAGAAATACCCGGTCTCCATGAGCAAGGCGGTCTCCGTGGGACTGAGCCGCCGCCTGGACCTGCAGGCCGCCAGACTCGACGAAGAGGGCCAGCGGCTGACTCTGCGCCAGGTCCGCAGCCAGAACGGCCCCAGCGCCACCCTCAACGCCACGGTGGGCTTGAGGGGACAGGGGGACCAGCTCAGCGATGTGCACCAGCGTCTCGAGCGCAACCAGTGGAGCATGAATATCCAAGTGAACGCCCCGCTCATCGACGGGGGTGAACGCCGCAGTCTGGTGCGCCAGCAGGAACTGGCCCTGGAGCAGACGCAGACCGAACAAGAGGTGCTGCGTCAGAACATCGTCCTCCAGATCCGCGAGGCGGTGAACAACCTCAGGGTGGCCGAACGGGAAATCGAGCTGAGGCAGGCGGCCCTGGCCGTGGCCGAAAGGACCTACGCCCGCGAGCAGCAGCGCTTCGAACTGGGCCTGTCCAAAAGCCAGGACATCCTCACCGCCCAGGGCCAGCTCACCGTGGCCCGCAACAGCGCCCTGGAGGCCCCTATCGCCCACTACCTCCAGATCGAGAACCTGCGCCAGGCCACCATGGCCGACCTCAATGATCGGGTGGAAGCCGCGGGCGACTAGTTGTCGTCGTTGGTCTCCATCAACGGGTGCGAGAACTCCTCGATTTCCTCTCCGAAGATCATGCGCCGGGGCCGCAGGCGGGTGTAGGAGGGGATCTGGTGCTGCTCCTCGGCCACCTGGCAGGACACGCAGAGCCTGGCGGTGGGCAGCGCCTCGAGCCTCATCTTGGGGATGAAGGGGCAGGTCGCGCAGAGCTTGAGCGGTTTCTCCATGCAGGCTTCGCAGTGGCCATAGGTGCCGTTGTCGATCTTCTCGATGGCCAGGGTGATCTCTTCCAGTTCCCGCCGCTCGGTATCCCCCAGGGTGACCAGCAACTCCATGGTGCCGGCTTCCACCGCCCGGTCGAAGTCGTCGGCCTTGGGGTCCTGCAGGTTGTCGATGGCGTCGGCCGTGCCGTCCAGATCGTTGAGCAACTGGGCGCGGCGTTCCAGCAGCCACTTCCGCAGTTTTTCCAACTCGCGTTTGGTGAGGGCCGGGCCGGGTTTGGGGCCGGCTTCGGCCTTGGGCGGCTCCGGCTTCTGTGGTTCCGCTTTCTTGGCCTCGGCCTTTTTGGGCTCCGCTTTTTTGGCGGGCGCCACTTTCTGGACCGGCTCCGCCTTGGCGGCGCTCTTGGCCTTGGTGGCCTTGGCTTTGGTGGGGGTCTTGGCTTTTTTCTGCATTATTCACCTCATGTGCCAGCTGGTTCAAGCCGGTAGATTCCCGCTCCCAGAGCCGCCAGATCGATGACCAGCAGGCCGTCTTGCAGAGCAGGTGCCTGTGATTGATAGAGGGCTTCCACCCGCGCCAGGGAAGGTAGACCCCGGAGGCGGAAGCGCGTGCGCTGGGCCGCAGCCCGGCAATTGACGACAAAAAGATAATACTGGCCCCGGTATTCCCGGAGCATGGCCTGCACCCCCTGGGAACCATCGACGCATTCCACCTGCGCCAGCAGGGGCACCGGCGCGGTCAGCACTGGTCCGAGCGGGGCCAGCTCGGCGGCCAGGGTGCGCATCTCGCGCCACAGCGCCGGGGGCTGGATCTGTTCTTCCCCCTTCTGGCAGTGGCGATAGAAGAGCAGACCGCTGGCGCCCTGCACCAACCCCTGGAAAACCATGTTGCGCAGCTCCGCCGGCGTCGGGGGGCGACCCCAGTGTTCGACGCCGCCAAAAGCCTGGGCCACCAGCCAGACCGGCTTGCGGCCCTGCGAGGCCCACCGCGCCTGTTGCGTATAGTCCCCCACCCGGGTGAGCGGGTGGTCCGGCACCGGGTACACGTCGATGGCCAGGATATCGCTGGCCTCCGCGTAGGTGCGGTACGTGCGGGGCCGGTTGTTCACCAGATAGACCGGGTGATAGGGGTCCGACCGCCGCAGTTGCTGATAGATCCCTTCGAGCTGGGCCGAATCCACCTTGGCATCGGCGGGTTCATCGACGAGATACCAGGCCAGCAGGGCCGGGTGGCGGCGGTAGCGCTCGACGGTGGCGGTGATGGCCTGGTAATCCGGCTCCGCCCGCCCGCGGATAAAAGGGGTCAACTCCAGCAGTATACGAATCCCGCTGCGGGCTGCCTCGTCCATCAGCGCGGCGATCTGGGATTCGCGCAGCTTGTAAAAATAATCCCCGCAGTTGAAATGGAGGCGTGCCAATTCCTCCAGGTCCTCGGCTTGCAGCCAGTAGAGGCCGAGGGGGAAAAAGGGCTTTCCCTCGACCAGGAGTCCCTGGGTGTAGAGGTCGATCTTGATCTCCTGGGCAGCCGGCGGGTATTTGTATATCGGATAGCTGAGTGAATCCTCGATCCCAGCTGGTCCCTGGAGCCTGGCCCGCAGGGTGTACCTGCCCGGCGGCAACTGGGCCATGGCGAACGAGCCCGCTGCCTCGCTGCCGCGGAAGGGGAGTTGTTGCTTGGCCCGCACCCGCTCGCCCTCGCGCAGCTCCACCAGCAGTTTCTTGTCCTCCCCCTTGCCGCGCCGCAGGCGGGCGCGGAAGCGCAACTGTGCCTCGGAGGTGTAGTAGGAGCGATCCGGGGTGAACTCCCACCGGGGCCAGACCGGAATCGTCAGGTCGGCGAAGGCGCGGATCAGGCGGCCGCTGCCCTGCTCATAGACTTTCAAAGATCCAGTATAGAGCCCCGGCTCGGCTGCCTGATAGGGCAAGGCCAGTTGCCGGGTCGCTCCGGGCGCCAGGCGCAGGGTCTGTTCGTGCGCCAATGGACGCCCCGTTGGGGTTTTCAGTTCCAGGCGGGCGACCACCGCGGTGCGGCGGCTGGACCTGTTGGTCAGACGCACGCCCAGTTGGTTCGAACCCGCTACCGCCAGGCCCGGTGGCCCCACCAGTTCGGCCTCGGGCAGGGGCGCGGCCTGCTGGATGGCCGGACTGCAGCCCCACAGGCGGCCCAGCTGGAGGGCCAGCAGGAGCAGCGCCGCGAAACAAAAGGGCCGAGCGGAATGCCGGGTCCAGCTCGGCCTGCAGGCGCTGTACATGGAGGGGGAGAAGACCCTCAGAGACTGCCCGGATTGCCGCGTCGCTGGGCCTGGAGGACGCGCAGTCGGTCGCGTAGGGAGGCGGCTAGTTCGAAACGCTCCTGCTCGACGGCCCGTGCCAGTTCGACATGGAGTTTTTCCTCGGGGCTCAGCGGGCGGCTTTGCTCCAGTTCCTGTTCCCACTGGCGCAAAAAATTCAGTTCCTGGCAGGAGTCGGGGTGTTCGAGGTCGCCCTGGCGGGTGAGGATTTCCTCGAGGTTGCCGATGCCGTTTCGCAGGTGCTGCAACGCCCCCTGATGATCGTGTTCCTCCAACAGCAAAAGCACCCCGGCCTGGATGCGGTGGGCGGTGACGAAGGCGCGGTACTGGTGGGCGATCTGGCGGTCGTCGGGATGTTCGGCGTAGTCCTGGCACAGATCCAGGATGTCGAGGTTATGGGTGGCATCCTGTTCGGCCAATACGTATTCCTTCAGTTCGAAGAAGCTGAGCCGGCGCCAGTAGTATTGCATGGCCTCCTGCCCCAGTTCCCAGCAATCGGTGCGCGACAGCGTGAGGGGAGCGGCCTGGCCTTCACCTTGGCGGCGCCGGCACTCGGCTTGGAAGTGGTCGAGCAGGGAAACGCTGTTGCGCGGCCGGGAGCCGTCCGGGCGGCCGAACCACGCCAGCTGCATCAGGCCCATATCCATACGAATCTGGATCCTGGGCTGGCCATCGCCGCCGTCGATCTTGCGCACCCGCAACTCACCCTGGGCGTACGGCCATCCGTGCAGGATGGGACCGAGGTCTTTGTTCATACTGGATTTGGCCAAGCTGCGAAACAGGAGACACCCCCTTAATAAGATGGTTTATTATAGGCAAGAGGGTCTGTTTTTGTCAACTATTTGAGCGCCGGGGTTGCCTCGGTGCGCGCCGAGTCGGCTGCAGCCGGCTGCAACTGGGCGAGCATGCCCTGGAGATCCTGGCGCAGGCGGGGGCTCAGCTCCTGGGTGGCCAGGCATTCGAGGATGGCCGGCACTGCGATCGGGCCGATCTGCAGCAGGGCGGCCCGCGCCTGGGCCCGTTCCTCCGGGGTGGGGTCGGGCATCTCCAGGGTGCCCACGGTCATGTCGGTGCCGAACATGCTGGTGGTGGGCACCTGCTCGTCGGCAAAGACGCCCAGCATCGGGGCGCCCCGCCCCCGCGCCGCCAGGGAGTCGGCGGCGTTGAGGTAGCGCTGCTGCTCGCCGGAGAAAACCCCGCGCTGTTCGGCGTACTCATTGCGCATCTGGATCAGATCGTAATAGCGCATGGCGCGCAGCAGGATGGCCGCCGCCTGGGCGCTGCCCAACTGGCCCAGGACGGGCAGGGCGGCGAGGCGCACCTCGTCGCCGGTCTGGTCGAGGGAACGGTCGAGCAGGCGTCCGATGGCCTCTGCTGCCGCTGGGTCGCCGATGGCTCCCAGGGCGCGCAGGGCTTCTTCCTTGAGGGTGGTGCGCTGCTCGTATTCGCCCAAAACCCCGATCAGGACCGGCACGGCCTGGCGGTCGCCGATCTGCCCCAGGGCGCGGGCGGCGTTCTTGCGGGTGGCGTACGGGTAGTCGGGGCGCGCGACGATCTCGATCAGGTGGTCCAACTGGCTATGGTCGCCGGCCTGGTAGGTTTGCTGCATCTGGGACACGTTGGTGCAGCCGGCCAGCAGCAGGCCGGCCAACAGCGTGAGGAACATCATGGTTTATATCCTCGTGAAGGGGGAGTCTTGCACATCCATCTTTCTTGGCAGATATTGAGAAAACATCTCTGACCCGAGGTTTGCATGAACGATCCCCAGGCCCCAGAACGCGCGTCCATCCCCGGTATCACCGATCTGTTGGCCATCTCCAGCGGCAAGGGCGGGGTGGGCAAATCCACCCTCAGCGCCAACCTGGCCGTGGCCCTGGCCGGCCAGGGCCTGGCCGTAGGGCTGATGGACGCCGACATCTACGG
>JADZBP010000007.1 GCA_020852055.1 Candidatus Latescibacterota bacterium | reverse complement strand
TTTTGCCGGTGCCGGCCGGGCCGATGGCAAAAACGATGTCGTGGGTCTCGATGGCCCGCAGGTACTGGGCCTGGCCGGTGCTGCGCGCCCGCACCGCGGCCTTGTAGGTGCGCATGGCGCCCTCTTCCTCGCCCGGGGCTTCCGCGCCGGTCGGGCGCTGCTCGCGGGCGATGAGGGAACGCACCTCCTCGCCGCTGAGGCGGGGGGTATGGCGCAGCTTGGCCACCAGATTGGTCAACAACTCGCCGGCCTGGGTCACAGCAGCAGCCGGCCCGTCGAGCAAGAGCTTTTCGCCCCGGACCACCAGGTTGACGCCGAAGTTCTTCTCGATGAGTGCCAGGTGCTGGTCGTTGTGACCCAGGAGGGTCAGCGAATCGACTTCAGCGATGGAGATGCTGGTCTTCTGGGCGGAAGTGGAGGAATCGAGGCGCAGGGCGAACGACTCCCGAAGAAGGGTGGGGCGCGACGCCGGGAAGGCACCGCGCCGTGGCTAAGATAGGCAAAACAGTCGGGAATGCAAGGCGGGGCAAACCTCAGGGGCGCAACTGGATGCCCAATTCGCGCAGCTGCAGCGGATCCACCGGGCCGGGGGCATTTTCCATCAGGCCCACCGCCTTGTTGGTCTTGGGAAAGGCGATGACCTCGCGCAGCGAATCCACCCCGGCCAGCAGGGCGACCAGGCGGTCGAAGCCAAAAGCGATGCCCCCGTGCGGCGGCGCCCCGTACTCGAGGGCTTCGAGGAGAAAGCCGAACTTCTCAGCCGCCTCTTCCTGGCCGATGGAGAGCAACTCGAAGAGCCGACTCTGCACTGGGCGCTGGAAGATGCGGATGCTGCCGCCGGCGATCTCGTTGCCGTTGAGCACCAGATCGTAGGCACGGGCGCGGGCGGCGCCCGGAGCGGAATCCAGCAGCGCCACATCGGCCTCGAGCGGGGCGGTGAAGGGGTGGTGCATCGCTACGTAGCGGTTGGCCTCGGCGTCGTGCTCGAGCAGCGGGAATTCGGTGACCCACAGCGGTCGCCAGGTGGCGGCCGGCTGCAGTTCGAGGCGGCGGGCCAGCTCCAGGCGCAGGGCACCCAGGACCTTGGCCACCACCGCCGGCTGGTCGGCCACCATCAGCAGCAGGTCGCCCGGTTCCGAGCCCAGCGCTTCGATGAGCAGGGCCTGGGCCGGGGGCGGGAAAAACTTGGCGATGGAGGATTCGAGGCCGGCCGGGGTGTGTTTGATCCAGCTCATGCCTTTGGCCCCCAGTTGCTGGGCATAGGCGATCAACTCGTCGAGCTGGCTGCGCGAGAAGGCGGCGCAACCCTTGACATTGATGCCCTTGACCTGGCCGCCGGCTTCCAGCACCCCGTGTAACACCTTGAACTCCGAGGCGCGGGCGGCAGCGGCGACATCCTTGAGTTCGAGGCCGAAGCGCAGGTCTGGTTTGTCCGAGCCGAAGCGGTCCATGGCTTCCTGGTAGGAAAGGCGCAGGAAGGGCCGGGGCAGCTCGACGTCGATGAGTTCTTTGAAGAGGGTGCAGAGCAGCTCCTCGGCCACCCCCATGATATCCCGCTCGCTGATGAAGGACATCTCGATATCGATCTGGGTGAACTCGGGCTGGCGGTCGGCGCGCAGGTCCTCGTCGCGGAAACACTTGACGATCTGGAAGTAGCGGTCGTACCCGGCGATCATCAGGATCTGTTTGTAGATCTGGGGCGACTGCGGCAGGGCGAAAAACTCACCGGGATGGACCCGGCTGGGCACCAGGTAGTCGCGCGCCCCTTCCGGGGTGCTGCGGATCAGGAAGGGGGTCTCCACCTCCATGAAGCTCTTGCTGTCGAGCAGGCGCCGGGTGAGCTGGTAAGCCCGGTGCCGCAGGGCCAGGTTGCGCTGCATGGGGGGCCGGCGCAGGTCGAGGTAGCGGTAACGCAGGCGCAACTCCTCGCCCAGTTCGGCAGAATCGTCGATGGCGAAGGGCGGGGGCGGCGAGGTGTTGAGCAGGCGCAGGGTGTCGGTGTTGATCTCGATGGCGCCGGTGGCCAGGCGGGCATTGAGCATGCCTTCGGGCCGGGCCTCGACCTCTCCCTCGATGGCGATCACGTATTCATTATGGAGGCCCTCGGCCTTGTGATGCGCCTCGGGGTTGCGCTGGGGGTTGAAGACCACCTGGGTGATGCCGTGGCGGTCGCGCAGGTCCACGAAGATGACGCCGCCATGGTCGCGGCGCTTGGCCACCCAGCCCATGAGGGTGACGCGCTGGCCGATATGCTGGGATCCAAGGGCGCCGCAGTGATGGGTGCGCTGCCAGTCGCCCAGGGGTTCGATCGCGGTGGACATGAGGTCCTCTCGAAGGTCTATTTGACTGAAAAATCTAATAATAGGCCACGCTATGCAGGCTGTCAAGCAAGGTGCCCGGCGGTTTGACAGGCCGGCGGCAGCGTGGATATATTGGGCTGGGTCAGCCGGCCCGAGCCACCACGCGGAGGCGCAGCATGGACGACGACAAGGCCAGAGCCCTGGCGCGGATTATCGAGAAGATCTCCATCTTCCACAATCTGGGGACCGACAACGTCAGGGCCATCCTGCAGCTCTGTGATCGCCGCATCTTCCAGCCCTGGGATACCCTGTGCAAGATCCGCGAGCAGAGCAGCGACATGGCGATCCTGATCAGCGGCCAGCTGGGGGTGTTCTCGGCGGAGAATCGCCAGATCTCCACGGTCCAGCCCGTGGCCCTGGTGGGCGAGGTGGGCCTGGTCACGGGCCAGCCGCGCACCGCCACGGTGCGGGCCATCCAGCAGTCACACCTGCTGGTGCTGCCCAAGACCAGTTTCGACCGGCTGATGCGCTCGAACGCGGCGATCTGCCTGGGGGTGTACCGCAACGTGGGGTGCACGATGATGGAGCGCTTCCAGGAAACCGAGGTCCAGGGCCGGGCCCTGGCCGCAGAGTTGGCGGCCAGCGACGAGCAGCTGCACCAGCTGCACGAGGAGATCGAGGCCCTGCGCGATGGCAAGGAAGAGTGAAAGGGAAGACGTGGACCCAAGGGCCCTGTCCGGAATCGCCCCGGGCCAATCGGTGGTGGAGCAGATCGGCAATACCCCGCTCCTGCGGCTGCGGGACCCGTCTCTGCCCCCCCGAGTCGAGGTCTACGCCAAACTCGAGTTTTTCAACCCTGGCGGCTCGGTAAAGGACCGGCCGGCCCGGCGGATGATCGAGGAGGGGGAGCGCAGCGGGCAGCTCCATCCCGGCAAAACCATCCTCGACTCGACCTCGGGCAACACCGGCATCGCCTACGCCATGATCGGGGCGGCCAAAGGGTACCCGGTGCAATTGGCGATGCCCGCCAGTGTCACCCAGGAGCGGCGGGCGATCCTGGCCGCTTATGGCGCCGAGGTCGTGCTCACCGATCCGGGCGAGGGGTCGGACGGGGCCATCATCGAAGCCCGCCGGCTCTACGAAGCCGCCCCCGACCGGTACTTCAAACCCGACCAGTACAACAACCCCGCCAACTGGCAGGCCCACCGCGACACCACGGCCCCCGAGATCTGGGCCCAGACCCAGGGGCGGGTCACCCACTTCGTGGCCACCATGGGCACCAGCGGCACGGTGATGGGAACCGGCCGCGGCCTGAAGGCGTTCAACCCGCGCATCCAGGTGATCGGCGCCGAACCCGCCGAGCCCTTCCACGGGATCGAGGGCCTCAAACACATGGAAAGCTCGATTGTCCCCGGCATTTACGACGAGGCCTTCCTCGATCACAAGATCCTGCTCGAAACCGACCCCGCCTACGATACCACCCTCCGGCTGGCCCGCGAATGGGGGGTGCTGGTCGGGCAATCCTCGGGGGCGGCCTTCTGGGCGGCCCTGGAGGTGGGGCGTACGCTTGCGGAGGGGGTGGTGGTGACGGTGTTCTGTGACGGGGGAGACAAATACATGAGCACGCCGATGTGGCGCCAGGCCCTCAAAGGGGCGGTGAGCGCGGCGGGTGCGGATTGAGGAGAGCACATGTTGCGATTGCGGCGAAAAGACCTTGAGACCCTCAACGCCCAGGCCCTGGCCGAGTACCCGGCCGAGTGCTGCGGCATCCTGACCTTGGGGCCGGGGGACGGGTGCTCGCAGATTCACCCCTGCCAGAATATCCAGGACCGCCTGCACGCCGAGAATCCGGCCGACTACGAGCGCACCTCGCGCACGGCCTATTTCATCGATCCGGGCGAGTTGACCCGGATCATCACCGCAGCGGAGCGGGCGGGGGGCCAGGTGTCGGGATTCTACCATTCCCACATCGACTGCCCGGCCTATTTCTCCGAGGAGGACAAGAAGCGGGCGATGACGATGATGGGCGACGAGCCGGATTTTCCCGATGCTGCGTACCTGGTCCTCTCCGTGGATCAGGGAGCGGTGCAGGCCCACAGATGCTTTGCCTGGGACGAAGGGAAGCGCGATTTCGCCGAGGTGGAGCTGGACCTCGTGGACTGATCCGGCCCCATGCTCTCCAAGCTCCGCGGCGCCCGGGGCACGGCCCTGGTCGCCCTGCTGGCCGCCGGGTTGTACCTCAATACCTGGAGTCACGGCTTCCACTACGACGACTTTCACTCCCTCGTCCACAACCCGCATCTCCGCTCGCTGGGCAAGCTGCCGGCCTTCTTTACCGATCCCACCCTGTTCTCCACCAACCCGGAAAGCGCCATGTACCGTCCGGTGCTGCTGGTTTCGTACGCGCTCAACTACGCGCTGGGGGGGATGGAACCAGGGGGATACCACCTCGCCAACGCCCTGATCCACGGGGTCAATGCCGGCTTGGTCCACCGTCTGTTGCTGGCCCTGGGGCAGGGTGGGCTGGCCCTGCCGGCCGCTCTGGTCTTTGCCCTGACCCCGGCCAACTCCGAGGCCGTCAATTACGTCAGCAGTCGTTCTGAACTGCTGATGGCCACCTTCTTCCTGCTCGCCTGCCTGGCGCACCTGCGCGGGGGACCGGTCGGGAAGGCTGCGGGCATGGGTGCGGCGGCGTTGGCGCTGCTGACCAAATCGGTGGCCGCCGTGTTGAGCCCGGTGTTGGCCCTCTGCGACTGGCTGCGCGAAGGCCGGGGGGCGCGGCGGCACTGGCCGGCGCTGGTGGCGCTGGCAGGGTTGGCGCTGGGTTATGTGGTCTTCACCCGGCAACTGGTGGGCCAGGCCCTGCTCGAGCCGATTCGGCCGCACGGGGTGCACCTGTATACCCAGGCAAAAGCCGGGGTGTATTACCTGTTGTTGTTGGTCATGCCGGTGCATCTGAGCGTGGAGCACCAGTTCTCCCTGGCCCACAGCCCCTTCGAAGGGCCGGTGCTGGCGGCCATCCTGCTGCTGCTGTCCCTGGGCCTGGTGGTGTGGCCCTGGCGGCGGGGGCGTTTCGCCGCCGGCTGGGTCCTGCTCCTGCTCCTGCCCACCACCCTGGTGCCGCTGGTGGTTCTGGTCAACGAGCACCGCCTCTATCTGGCCGGCATCGCCTTCGCCCTGATGTTGGCCTGGGCGTGGCAGGAAATGGGAAGGCGGCGGCCTGTGGCCTGGGCGGCGTTTGGTGTGTATAATATTATGCTTTGCGTGTTGACCCTGGAACGCGGCGCGGCCTGGGCTGACGAGTTGAGCCTGTGGCGCGATGCCGCGCTCAAGGCGCCGCAGATGCTCAAGCCCCACCTGCGCCTGGCCGATGCCCTGGCCGGGACGGGCCGGCTGGCCGAGGCCGAACAGGAATACCTGCGGGCCGTGGCCCTGCGGCCGCAACATCCGGGGGCGCGCAACAACCTGGGCCTGCTCTATCTGCGGCAGGGCCGTTTGCCCCAGGCCCGGGAGCAGTTTGCCGCACTCCTGAAGACTTCCCCGGACCAAATCCCCGCCCGGCTCAACCTGGCGTCGATCCTGCTGGCACAGGGTCAGTGGCAGGAGGCTGTCGGGCAGTACCAGCTGGCGCTGGACCAGGGGGAAAACGAGGGAGAGGCTGAGGCGAAACTGGGCTGGATCGCCCTCCATTACCAGCAGGCGCCGCAGCAGGCCCTTGATCTTGTTGATCGGGCCCTGGGCAAACGCCAGAACGCCCAGTGGCTGGTCTGGCGCGGTGTGGCCTTGCGGGCGCTCCGGCGCGGCATCGAGGCCGAGGCGGCGTACCAGCAGGCGCTGCAGCTCGATCCGGCCTGCGCCGAGGCCTGGTACAATCTGGGCAATCTGTGGACCGACCGCGGCGAGCAGGGACGGGCCGCTGAGGCATACCAGCGGGTCGAGACCTTGGCCCCCCCCGAATCCGAGCTGGGCCGGCTGGCGCGCCAGCACACCGGTAACCGACCATAATCTGTTTCAGGACAGCACCCTTCACCCCTTCAGGAGGCGAAACATGGCAGTCAGAGTTCATATCCCCACCCCGCTGCGCCGGCTGACCGGCAACCAGCCCGAGGTCGAGATCGAGGCGGGCACCGTCTCCGAGTTGGTGCAGAATCTCGAGGCCGCCCATCCGGGCATCCGCGAGAAGCTGCTCGACGAAAGCGGCGAGATCCGCCGGTACGTCAACATCTACGTCAACGAGGAGGATATCCGTTTCCTCGACGGGGCAAAGACCGCCCTGAAGGAGCGCGACGTGGTCTCCATCGTGCCGGCCATCGCCGGGGGGAACTGAGCCACCCCGTGTCCCCTCTGTCTAGGTCAGCACAACCGGGCGCCGTTCCAGGGCGCCCTTCTTGTTGGTGATGGCGCTGCTGCAGGCCCCTATGCGTTTTGCCTGCCTGCTGCTGGTGGCCTTGCTGGCGGTGTATGCTGGCTCCTTCGGCAACGGCTTCCACTACGACGATTTCCATTCCCTGGTCGAGAACCCCTCGATCCGCGACCTGGGCAACCTGGGGCGTTTCTTCGTCGACCCCGCGCTCTTTTCGTCGCTGCCGGAACGGGCCATGTACCGGCCGCTGGTGCTGGTCAGCTACGCGCTCAACTACGCAGCCGGGGGCTACAATCTGCCTGGTTACCATCTGGTCAACTGGGGGCTGCATCTGGCCTGCGCTTTCCTGGTTTTCCTCGTGGGCCGGGACCTGTTGGGCCGCAGCCTGGCGCCGGCATTCGCGGCCTCGCTCTTTGCGCTGCATCCCCTGCAGGCCGAGGTGGTCAACTACATCAGCAGCCGTTCCGAGACGATGGCGGCGCTGGGCTGTTTGGTCAGTCTGCTGGCGTACCTGCGCTGGCGGCGGGGCGGGGCTGGCTGGCTCTACGGCGCGTCGGTGGCGGCCCTGGTCTGTGCGTTGTTGAGCAAGTCCACGGCCGCTGTCTGGCCGGTGGTGCTGGGCCTGGCTGAACTGGCCCAACCGGCGCCGCGTCGGTGGCGGGCGCACCTGGGATACTGGCTGCCGACGGTGGCCTACGTGTTGGTGAGCCAGTCGATGGTGGCCAGGGCGCTGGGCCAGCCGGTGCGGCCCCTGGCGGTGCACCTGCTCACCCAGCTGAAGGCCGGGGTGTATTACCTGTACCTGACCGCCGCGCCTCTGCGTTTGAGCGTGGAGCACCCCTTCAGCGAGGCGGGTTCCCTTTTCGATCCGCCGGTGTTGCTCGCCGGGTTGCTGCTGTCCTCCCTGGGCGCCCTGCTCTGGCGCCTGGGCGGGGTGTTGACGGCCCTGCTGGCCGGCGGCGCGGTGCTGGCCATGTTGCCCGCCTCGCTGGTGCCGCTCAACGTGCTGGTCAACGAACACCGGCTCTACCTGTCGCTGGCTCTGGCCTGCCTCGGGCTGGCGGCGCTGGGGGTACGGTATGGCCGGCTGGCCTGGTGCGGGGGGGCGCTGCTGCTCTTGCTGGCGGTCCTATCGCACCAGCGCAACGCAGTGTGGCGCGACGAACTGAGCCTGTGGCAGGACGCGGTGGCCAAGGCACCGGGCATGTACCGCACCCACCTCCACCTGGGCGGAGCCCTCGAGGCACAGGGGCAGCTGGCCGAGGCGCTGGCTCACTACCAGCGGGCCACCCAGCTGGCCCCCGAGGCGGTGGAAACCCATTACAACCTGGGCAACGCCCTGCGCCAGGCGGGCCGCCCTGCCGAAGCCGCCCAGGCCTACAGCCGCACCCTCGAACTGCAGCCGGACTTCTACCAGGCACTGGTCAATCTGGGCACCCTCTACCTGCAGGCGAACCAGGCGGGGCGCGCCGAGCCCCTGCTCCAACGGGCGGCCCGGTTGCGGCCCGACCAGGCTGAGGTACAATTACAGCTAGGGGGGCTCTGCCGCGCCCAGGGCCGGCTGGCCGAGGCCGAGGCGGCGTACCAACGGGCTGCCGCCTTGCGACCCGATCTGGCCGAGGCCTATTATAACCTGGCCAATCTCTATTTCGACACCGACCGCCTCGCGCAGGCCGCCGAGGCCTACCAGCGCACCCTGAGCCTGACGGTGCATCCGGGCGCTTTCTACAATCTGGGCGACCTTTACCTGCGCCAGGGGGCCTACCCGCAGGCCGCCGAGGTGTTCTCCCGGGCGCTGGCCCGCCTGCCGGGCGACGCCCGGTTCCACTACGGCCTGGGTCGGGCCCAGGAGGCGCAGGGGCAGGCCGGGGCGGCGGCGGCAAGTTACCGGGCCTTCCTCACCAGCGGCCAGGCGCCGCCCGCGCTGGCGGAGTCCCTGCGCCGGCGCCTGCAAGACCTCGACAACCACCCGCAGGAGAGTCCATGAAAAAAGCCCGCAACGTCCTTGAGCTGATCGGCGCCACCCCGGTGGTCCGCCTCAACCGCGTGGTGCCACCCCAGAGCGCCGAGGTCTGGGCCAAGGTCGAGGGGAACAACCCCGGCGGCAGCGTCAAGGACCGCATCGCCCTGGCCATGGTCGAGGCTGCCGAAGCAGACGGCCGGCTCAAGCCCGGCAGCACCATCGTCGAGCCGACCAGCGGCAACACTGGCATCGGCCTGGCGCTGGTGGCGGCGGTCAAAGGCTACCGCCTGATCGTCACTATGTTCGATACGGCCAGCCGCGAGCGCCGCCTGCAGATGCAGGCCTACGGAGCCGAGGTGGTGCTCACTCCGGCGGCCGAAGGCATGCGCGGCGCCATCCAGAAGGCGCTCGAACTGCAGCAGCAGCACCCCGAGTACTTCCTGCCCCAGCAGTTCCTCAACCCGGCCAATCCGGAGATCCACCGGCGCACCACCGGCCCCGAGATCCTGGCCCAACTCGACGGCCAGGTGGACGCCTTTGTCGCCGGGGTGGGCACCGGCGGGTCCATCTCCGGGGTGGGGCAGGCCCTGAAGGAGGTGCTGCCCCAGGTGCGGATCATCGCTGTGGAACCGCAGGGCTCGCCGGTGTTGTCGGGGGGGGAGCCGGGGTTCAGCTATATCGAGGGCATCGGCGCGGGTTTTGTGCCCGAGGTGCTGGACCGGAAGGTGATCGACGAGGTGCGGACCATCAGCGACGACGACGCTTACGACATGACGCGCCGGCTGGCCCGCGAAGAGGGGTTGCTGGTGGGGATTTCGGCGGGGGCCAACGCCTTTGCGGCGGCGGCGCTCGCCCGCGAACTTGGGCCCGGCAAGAAGGTGGCCACCCTGCTCTGTGACGATGGCCTGCGTTACCTGAGCACCCGCGTTTTCGAGTAACCCCGATTCAGGGCGCGAAGCGCTGCCGGATACTGGGGTCCAGCTGGATGGCTCGGCTCAGGGCCTCGGCCGCCGGCTGGGGCTGGCCGCTGTCGCGCAGCGCCAGACCCAGATTCAGCCAGATATCCGCCTGGTCGGGCGCTCGTTCCAGCGCCTGCTGGTACAGCCCTATAGCCGCTGTGTACTGACCTCCACCTGCATAGACCAAACCGAGGTTGTTGAGCGCCTCCACCTGGCCCGGCTCCACGGCCAGGGCGCGCCGGAATGCCGCCTCGGCCTTGGGCAATTCCCCCTGCTGCCGATAGACCGCGCCCAGATTGACCTGGGCCCGCACGTACGCCGGGCTCAGCGCCACTGCCCGTTCGTACGCCTGGCGGGCATGTTCGAGATCACCGGCCTGGTGGAAGGCGTAGCCCAGATTGTACTGCGCCTCGGCCATGCGCGGCGCCTGCCTGGCCGCCGCGCTCCATAACGAGATCTCGTCCCGCCACACCCCCGCCCGTTGGCAACACAAAACCCCAAATAGCGCCAGGCCAGCCCATACCGGCCACCGCCTCGACGTGCCATCCACCCAGCCAGCGGCCATCAGGGCCAGACCGAAGAGAGAGAGGTAAAGCCGGTGGTCATTTACCAGGATGTTCAGCGGCACCACCAGCGTGGGCAGCAGGCAGAGCAGGAACCATCCCAGAGCAAAGAGCAGCTGGCGGTTTGCCCCTCGCCAGGCCACCAATGCCAGGGTGGTGAAGAGCAGGGCGCCGAGAACGGGCACCAGCTCCAGCGGCGAAGCCGAAACGAAAAACTGCTGCTGGATGTTGAGGTGCACCGGCACCACCGTCAGCAGCAGGTAATGCCCCAGGGCCTTGGCCTGGGTAGCGAATTGGGCGGCAAAGTCCCGGACCTGGGACGCCCGTTCCAGGCCCTGGCCCGAGAGCGCGACATAGAGCAACACGTAGAGGGCGGCGAGCGCCCAGTAGGGGAGGTGGTCCCGCCAGGGGCGCGAAGGGCGGAAGAGCAGGTGGTGGAGTAAAAGCAGCAGGGGCAGCACGAGGGTGGTGGACTTACACAGCAGGCCGAGGGTGAAGGCCAGCAGGGAGAGCGCCAGCCAGCGCCAGCGGACAGCGGCGGTCAGGGAGTGCAGAAAGGCTGAGAAGCCGCCCAGCACAAAAAGTCCGGCCAGGGATTCGGAGCGGGCGCTCACGTAGTTGACGACCTCGGTCTGAGCCGGGTGTAATCCGAAGAGCAGCGCTCCGACCAGGGCCGGCACCCATGCCAGCCCCAGTTGGCCCAAGAGGTGGAAGGCCACCAGGCTAGCCAGGCAATGGACCGCCAGGTTGAGGGCGAGATACCCGCGCGCCCCGTACCCGCCCAGAGCGTAGTTCAGGGCATGGGAGGCGACCACCAGTGGCCGGTACATGGCGTATCCGGGGTCGGCGGAAAAGGTGTGGGCGTCGGTGAAGAAGGAGGGCAGTTCCCGGAGCGAGCGCACATGCGGATTGCGCAGCAGGGAGTGGCCGTCGTCGTAGTGGAAGCCGTTGCCCAGACTGCGGCCGTGAAAGGCCAGCAGGGCAAGGAGGAGCAGGAGGTAGGGGACTAGTTCCCGGCGCGGAAACCCCATGGGCAGGGGAAAGCCCGCCCTCGGGCGGAGGGCGGGCTACTCCGGGGCTTAGGCCAGTTTCTGGACCAGCTTGGTGAGGCGGGACTTGTAGCGGTCGGCGGTCTTCTTGTGGATGACGCCTTTTTTGGCCGTTTTGTCGATCCGCGAGGCCGCCTTCACCAACGCCTGTTTGGCGGTGGCCGGGTCATCGGCGGTGCGCACCGCCTTGATGGCCGAACGCATGGCGGTACGGGTGGCGCGGTTGCGGATCTGGGCCTTCTCGCTCTGGATCAGGCTCTTTTTCGAGGCTTTGAGTTTCGGCACCTCTGTGCTCCTTTTCTGGGCGTGCGGGCAAAAACTTCCAACAAAGTCGCCGTGCCGGCGAAGGGGTGCTGGGTTCTTACCCGTTATAAAACAGTGGGATAGGGGCAATGTAGCACATGATACAACTTACTTGGCACATGCCTTGCTTAAACCTGCTGCGAAGTCCATGTCCCTTCACAGGGCCTCATCGGCGGGTCTGCTCCCTGAACTCTTGCGGACCCGACGATGACCATCCCCACCCAAAGGGACACAACAAGGACTGAAAGCGGAAAAAGAGCCGGTTCCCCCCTAGGAACCGGCTCACAAATTTCCTCAACCTTTTGAATATAAACCGTGACCTCCGGACTGGCAAGACATCGCGGGCCGGCGGGTCAAAGATTAAGTGCTCAAAAAACGCGCCGTCCGTCCGATAGAGTAGTAGAGAAGTGCCGGAGGGCGGCACCCAACAGTTCGAGCTCTGGCGAGGCAGCTTCCCGGCCTGCCGACAGCTCCAGTGGAAACTAGTTCTGAACGGAAAATAGTTCTGAAGTTCGGATTTGTAGTGCCGATAAGAAGAAATAAGGATATACACACGCCCTCAGATCATCTATTCCAACATATAACTGTTCCCCAAAGCAGTGTTCGAAGGCCAATGAAAACGAAGGCATCACATACACCCACACCTGTATACCGCCAGATGGCAAGGAGGTGTTATATAACCTTCGAAAACCCAGACTTAGGGACCCGTAGGGGCGGGGCCGATAGTCTTTTGCCGCGAAGGGCCAGGCCAGTAGTCGATAGGGAAGTCGATGGTGGCCGGCTGCCTTTTT
>JADZBP010000006.1 GCA_020852055.1 Candidatus Latescibacterota bacterium | reverse complement strand
GGACAAGGGCGTGGATACCTTGGTGCTGGGTCCCATCGGGGTGGGCAAGAGCCACCTGCTGGCATTGCTGAAGGGCGAGCAACTTCTCCGAATCCAGGCCCTCAGCCCGGTGCGCCAGGGCCTGGTCGAACTCGCCCAGGCTTTGCACCAACGCGGTGTTTTCTCACTCACAGCACGGGCGCCTTCCCTGCCAACGGCAGGGGAGCCGGCGCCTGCCGGAGCGCCGGATGGGGAGCCGGTGGCCGGCAGTGCGGCAGGGAGGGCGCCCGGGGAGGACTTCGATGCCTTCGTCAAGCAGCACGTCCGCACCCCGATCTCGGTCTGGACCCAGATGATCCTGGAGGCGGTGGAAAAAGACCAGTGGGTGTTGGTGGTGGACGACCTGCCGCCGCTGTCGCCCTCGCTGGGCCGGCTGCTGGACCGGCTGGGCCGCAAGTTTGCCCTCATCGTCGCCCTGACCGAGGTAAAGGCCGGCAGCGAGAAATACTTCTGGCGCTTCGAGCGCATCGCGCTGCGCAACCTCTCGCGCGAGGAGACCCGCCAGCTCATCCGCCAGGGGGCTGCCGGCCTCCAGGTGCCGGACTTCCAACTCCTGGAAACCCGCATCCTCCAGCAGAGCGCCGGTAACCCACGGGCCATTGTCGAAAGCCTGGATCGGCTGCGGCGCGAGCCTCAGGTCACTCCACAGGTGGTGCGCGATCTCGTGCATACCGGCGCCCGGTCCAAGACCGACATCACGCCCTTGGTCATCCTGCCGGTGGTCCTCCTGGCGGGCATGCGTTTCCTGGCCCGTGGCCTGGGGGATACGGAGTGGTACATCATCGCCGGCCTGGGCACAGCGCTGATGATGGGGGTGCAGTTTGCCCTGTACAGGATGCGGAGATAGCTGGTGCGGGCGCCCACCCACGCGGCCTTTGGCCTCTTGTGCGCCACCGGAGCCTTTGCCTTCTGCGGGCGCGCTCTGTACCAGGACTGGCCGGCCCTGGGCTGCGCACTGCTGGGCAGTCTCTTGCCAGATCTGGATTCGCCCCAGAGCGCCCTGGGCCGCTTGTTGCCCGTTGTCTCCGAGCGCATCGAGCGGCGCTGGGGTCACCGCAGCGTCACCCACTCCCTGCTGGTGTTTCTGGGACTCGGCGTGGCGCTGTTGCCCCTGGGCCTGTATCGGTGGACCTGGTACGCCGCGCTGCTGATCGGGTACCTCAGCCATCTGGTGGCCGACTGCGCCACCAAGACCGGCGCGCCCCTCTTTCACCCCCACCCCACCCAGTGTGTATGGCCCGGGGCCGACCGCTTTCGCATCCACACTGGCTCCTTGCAGGAAGGGTTGCTGCTGCTGGTCCTGCTGGGGCTGCTGCTCCTGCTGTTGCCGGTGTCCCGGGCCGGCGGGGTATGGCGCAGCCTGCGCTACCTGGCGGCTACCCCTGGCATGGCGTACCGCGATTACCGCGAGGCCACCACCCAGACCCGGCTGGAATTTCGGGGCCGCTGGCGGGACACCCATCAACCCGTACAGGGGACCGCGCTGGTGCTCGAAGGCCGCAGCGACCGCTTCCTGATCGCCTATGAGGGCCAGGTGGTCGCCTATGGCGATCAGGGGGATATCCTGCCGGACCACACCCGCATCCTGGTCACCGGCCAGCCCGTGCAGGTGGACACCCTCCGGGTCCAGGGGCAGCCCCTGGCCAGGGTGCTGGAACAGGTCCCTCCAGGCGCCTTTGTCTCAGGCCGGCTGGAGAGTCCCTGGCCCCTGGACCCCGGCCTGCACAGTGAGCTGCAACTGCTGCTCAAGGACCGCGATCAGAGCCTCCGGCTCGCCGACCAACTGCTGGACCTCGAGTACGCCCCTCGTGATCTCCTGGCCCGCCTCCAGCCCCGCCGGCGTCCAGCCCCTGAGCGCCTGGCCGCGCTTCAGCAGCAGATAACGGATCAGCAACGCGCCCTGCTGACCCTGGAACTCCGCCGGCCCCCGGTCCACTACCTCGAACTGCGCGAAGCCCAGGCCCGCCTGCAGGCCACGCAGCGCGAGTTGGAAGCCCTCCAGGACCCCATCGTGCCCTTCAGCGGCGTGCTCTATCTGAGAAGTGGAGAAGAGCAATGATCGAACTGTTACTGCTCTTGAGCGCCCTGCCGGCCTGGGCTGAGGACCTGGTCCTCACCGTGCCCCTCGAAGCCGCCCGGACCACACCCGTCTGCGCTCAGCTCGCCGGCACCGTGAGACGCATTGCCACCCAGGAAGGCCAGACCGTGGCTGCCGGCGACACCCTGGTCTGCCTCGACGACACCGACCTGCGCCTGGCCGCCGAGGAGTACCGCCTCGCCTACCTGCGCGCCCAGCGGTTCTTCGACCGGGTCCAGCAACTGCAGCAGCGTGCCCTGCTCTCTACCCAGGAATTGGAGGACGCCCAGTACCAGGCCCAGACCGCGCAGCTCCGTTTGCAGCGCGCCCAACTGGATCTCTCCCGCGCCGTGATCCTCGCCCCCATGGCCGGCCAGGTGGCCGACCTCCAGGTGCAGCCCGGCAGCCTGGTCAGCCTGCGCCAGGTGCTCTGCCAGCTCCTCCAAGCCCAGGATCTCAAGGCCGCTCTCTTCATCCCCGTGGACCAAATCGCCCAGTTGCGCCTACACCAGCCTGTCACGGCGTGGCCCGCCTCAGCACCGCAACAAACCCTCACCGGCCACCTGGTGCGCCTCAGCCCCGTGGTAGACCCCCAGAGCGGCTCCTGCAGAGCCGAGGCTCTTTTCCCCGGCGCCGGCAAGCACCTCAAACCTGGCACCGTGGTCCAGGTGAAGCTGAGATGAACACCGCCACCTCTATGGCACATCCATGTCGCGGCCCCCCCAACCACGGGGGAGACCATCAACCTGCAGACCCGAAAACCACACCAACCCAGCGCCACACCCAAGGGAGGGAATCAGTGACCTGGAACGACACCGTACTCGCCCATCCACACCTCAGCCCCACCGACAAACTCGTCTTCCACCTGCTGGGACGCCTGGGCGGCGATTCACCTGCTGTGCGCCGGCAACTCACCTCCACGCTGCGTCTGAGCGACCGCCAACTGCGCCGCATCAGTGCCAGACTCCAGCAGTGCGGCGATGTGGATCACTCGCCCGCGCCAGTGGCCAGTGTGGATAACTCGCGGACATTAATGTCCGCTGCGGACATAGATGACCGCTCGGCGGACACCAGTGTCCGCTCCTTCAACGCGCCCACCCGAACACTATGGTCTTCTTCTAGCGAAGAAGACGTACAAGAAAAAAACCAGTACCCCTCCCCCCCGCCCCCGGGGGGTGCAAGGGGGGAGGAGGTCCCGGCTGAATTTTTGGTGGAGATGCACCGCATCTGGAAAACCATCGCCCCCCAGGAGTGCGAAGAACCGCAGGATTGGTTTTGCACCCTGCACCGGGAATTCGGTCCCCAGATCCCCCTGATGGTGCTGCGCCAATTCGCCCTGGGTGACCGCACCCTGAGCCATCTGCGCCATCCCTCCAGCTACAAAAGCTACTTCGTCTGCTGCTGCCGCAGAGCGCAGGAGGAAGCGCTGGCGCTGCCCAGGCACCACCGACCCACGCCGGAAGAAAACCGCCTGCTGACCGCCGCTGACTACGACCTGAACGACTTCTGAGCCGACGACCTGCCCACCACCTGGGCCAACGAGAAAGGAGACCCCCATGATCGCCACCCCGCCCCAGGACATCCTTCAGGCCCAGTACTGGGCGCGCCTGAGCCCAGAGCAGATCCAGGCGCGCATCCGCGTCCAACTCCAGCAGGCCCGGATTCCGTCCCTGTACCGCACCTGCACCTTCCAGACCCTGGACCCTTCGCTGGACCCCGAGGCCTTCCAGGTCTGCCAGGACTACGCCGAGCAGGGGGAATACCAGGGCAGGAAAGGGCTGCTGTTGATGGGTATTCCCGGCAATGGTAAGACCTCCCTGGCCGTGGCCATCCTGCGCCGCACCATCGAGCAGACCCAGGGCCGCTACAGCGTGCGCTTCTGGAATGTCCCTGCCGGCCTGGCCCAGATCCGCCGCCGCTTCGATGACCAGCAGGAGCGCCAGACCCTCCTCGACCTGACCTACAACCGCCTGCTAGTCCTCGACGACCTGGGCCAGCAGCAGCCCACCCCATGGGCCAAGGAGCAGCTCTACACCCTGCTCGAAAACATGGCCGGCAAGCAGGTCGTGCTCACCACCAACCACACCCCGGCCCAGCTCAAGCAGACCCTGGACCCGGCCCTGGTCTCCCGCCTGCGGGACCTGTGCCATCCCGTGGTCTTCAAAGGGCCGGATCAGCGGGGCCGGCGACACCCGCACATCACGGAGCGACAAAACTCGTGCGCCTTCAGCCAAGGAGCTAGCCATGGTCACGCATCGCTTTGAGGGTTTCTTCGAGGAGCCTGCCGCCTGCCGCCCCAACCTCACTCCCCTCCAACAGGCCGGGGTGCCGTACCGCTATCGCACCTGCACCTTCGACACCCTGGACCCTAGCGCCGACCCGGAGGCCTTCGAGATCTGCCGACTCTATGGGCAGACCGGCCACTACCAGGGCAAACACGGACTGGTGCTGATGGGGCCGCCCGGCAATGGCAAGACCTCGGTGGCCGTCGCCCTGCTGCACCAGGCCCTCAGCCAAAACCCGCCGCTCAAGGTGGGCTTCTGGCAAGGACCGCGGACCGAGCCGCGTCCCGGCGATCCCGAGGCGCGCCCCGGCCCCCGCCTGCTGGACCTGGCGGAGCTGGACCTGATCGTGCTCGATGACCTGGGCCGCCAGTCCATGACCCCCTGGGAAGCCGAGCAGCTCTACCTGCTCTTGTTCGGCCGCTGGGCCGCCGGCAAGGGGGTGATCATCACCAACAACCTGCCCACCGCGGTGTTCGTGCAGCGCCTGGACCAGGCCCTGCGCTCCCGCCTCCCGGAACTCTGCTTTCCGGTGCTCTTCAAAGGCCCGGACCGCCGGGTCCAACACCTGGGAGGGCGCGATGGATGATAACCTGATCGCCGTCCTGCTGCTGGTTTTGCTCCTGGCCGTGATCCTGGCCCTGCGCGTCTACCAGCAGCACCGCAAGCGCCAGGCCCAGTACCAGCGCCGGGCGACTGACAAAGGCCTCAAGCCGGCCCAGCGCCGGCTCCTGTGGCAGGTAGCCCGCCAGCAACGGCGCAACCCGGTGTTGCTCTTGCGCTGCGCCTCGGCCTTCGAGCTGTGCGTAGGCGAGTGTGTGCGCACCGGCGGGAAGCAGGCCCTCCTGGCCGAACTGGGCCGCATCCGGGTCCTGCTCGGCTTCGACCAGCTCATCCCGGGCCAGCCCCTGCACACCACCCGCCAACTGGCCCAGGGCCAGCCCTTGCGCCTGTGGCCGGCAGGGGAGGAAACCACCCCGGCCACCGACTGCCTGGTGGTCGCCAAGGGCGCCTCAGCCCTGGTCACCACCCCGCTGGCCGGCATCGCCCCACCCTGGAGCCCAGGCACCCCCCTGCGCGCCTGCTTCCAGCGGGAGCAGGGCGCCCAGTACCGCTTTGCCACCCAGTTGCTGGCCTGCACCCCCCATACCCTCAGCCTCCAGCACGTCGAGCAGGTCCAGCGGCTCCAGGCCCGCGAGTTCCTGCGCTGGGATACCTCTTTTCCGCTCACCCTGCAGATCCCCGGCCGACCGTCTCTGGTGCTGGAAGGCCAGGTCCTCAACCTCAGCGGCGGTGGCCTGCGCCTGAAGACCTCCCGGGCCCTGCCCATCGGCACTTCCGTGGTGGTCGATCCGCAGCACCGGGGGCCATTTCCCCTGGCCGGGGTCAAGGCGCGGGTGGTGGCCAACAGTCCCCGCTCGAAGGGCCAGACCCTGCACCTGCAGTTTGTGGACCTGTCCCGCGCCATCGAAGCACAGATCGTCCGCCGCATCTACCAGCACCAACTCAATCGCCCATCCCGTGTCCCCGCTCATAGTCAGAGAAGGGGAGGTTACGATGACCGCGATTAGTCGCGCTGCCCTATCTTGGCCCACCGAGGGCCTCCTCGGCCACCGCCCGGCCCTCGAAGCCGCTCGCCACCTGTGGCACCACAAAAACCGGAAGGAGACCCCATGACCACGCTCACCAGCTTCCGCTACGTGCTCCACCTCGCCTGGCAGGCCCTCAGACTCTACAGCCGCCACTTCCTGCCCCTGTTCCTGATCGGGGGCCTGCCCATGATGATTTACACCCTGGTCCTCCTGGCGCTGGGCCACATCGCCCCGCCCCGATCAGGATTGGAACCAGGGGAGATTTTCACCCCGGCCCTGCGCACCTTCTTCCTTTGGAACCTCCCCAACCTCCTCCTGATTCAGCCCCTGTCCAACGGTGCCCTGGTGGCGGCCGTGGCCCAGCTTCAGCGGCGGGAAGCCATCCAGCCGGTCGCGGCCCTCCGTACAGCCCTGAAAGCCTGGAAAGGGCTCCTCGGCGCCCTCGGGCTCTTCTGGCTGATCACCGCCAGCACCTTCTTCGCCATCTACTGGACCTTCGGGCGCTCCGAGCCACCGGCTTGGCAGAGCCTGGGCGGACTCTTCATGATCGCCCTCGTGGTAGGGCTTCTGGGCTACTGGTGGTTTCGCTGGACTTTCCTGACTCAGGCGGTGATCCTGGGCGGCTGCGGTCCCCGCGAGGCATTTGCCCACAGCAGCCGGCTGGTGGCCGGTGCCTGGGGACGGGTCTGCAACCTTTTCCTGCTGCTCTCCGTTCTTCCCGGCTTCCTGGACAACCTCCTCGGCCTAGTCGGCCCTTGGGCGGTCACCGTGGGCCAGAGCCTGACCGGGCCGCTCAGTACTGTGGGGATGACGCTGTTGTACTGGGAGGGGAGGGGAGAAGAGGTGGAGATAGGGAATAGGGATAGGGATAGGGATAGGGTGTAGGCAGCAGCAATTTCTGTTTGGAAGAGGCTAGCTGTCGCGATATCTTACAGGAAGAGGTCAATGGCCGGCGGCGTTTAATGGATTATCCATGGATGCCGACTGGGTATACTGGAATATCCGTGGCTGTAGGTGGCTCAATAACAAGTTAGGCCTCAAAACCCCGCGTGCAATCCGATGGGCCTTGCTTTGGGAGTCGGCTATCGTGCTACAAATACGAGTGCCCGGAGATGAGCCGCGACAAGAAGGTGTTTTGCTACGCCGCGAAAGCCCACCCGGCGCTGTCGTCGGGTCGGGATCT
>JADZBP010000005.1 GCA_020852055.1 Candidatus Latescibacterota bacterium | reverse complement strand
GCTTCTTCAGCGGCCTCGGATTCGCCAATGGTACTGTCTTCCTGCCTTTTTTGTGACCAATAATGCAGGACATTGAGCTGCTGTCGCTGCACCTGTTCGGCAGGGGTAAGTCCTGAGGCCAACCCTGGCTGATTTTCGCTATGGTGTAGACTCATCGCCCTGTGCTTTCCCGCGCCTTCCGCTTTTCCTCCAACCTCAAATGATGCTCATTGATCCGTTCCCCCTTGAACACCTCAAACCACGGGGCGCTGGGCACGTCTTTGCCCCGGTCCTTGTTCCAGTGGATCTTGGGATTCTTGCGCAGCACCCCGGCAGTGACAAAGGGGCGGATGTTCAGGCGCGCGCCGTCGTAGAGATCCGGGTCCCAGCCGATGGGCTGCTCTTCCAGGGGTTTCCAGCGAACGAAGATGTCGTAGGGGGCTTCGCCTTCGAGGATCTTTTCGAGGTTAGCCTTGAGTTCAAGGGCGGCAGCCAGTTTCGCGTCGCTGCCCTCTTCCCCGGCCTCCACTGCGGCCCGCTGGCGGGTGAGCCAGTCGCCCAGGTAGGTGTAGATGAGTTTCTCCAGGGCGGTGCGGTTGAGCTGGTGGTAGTTGACCAGGGCGCTGAAGCCGTCCTTGCGGCCATCATAGATATGCCAGATGAAGGGCCGCTGGTGGAAGAGCTGGCAGTGCTGCTCAAAGAAGCTGTGGCGCAGCCAGTCCTCCAGGCTCTTGGCTCCGACCTGGGCGAGCAGTTCGGCCTGGCGGGAGGCGTTCCACTCCGCGCCATAGGCGGCGGCCAGCAGGCCGCGCAGGCGCTCGGCAGCGGGCTGTTCCCCTTTGATGGCGCTGATGCAGACTATGCCGTCCTGGTCGGCAAAGGGTTCGAGGCCATCCGGGCCGAGGGCCGGGCAATCGGGGAAGCTGGAACCGGTCTGCCGGGGCCAGCGATACCCGAGGAGCCGGGCTACCGCGACGTGCAGGGGCTGTTCAGCGCCTTTGGGATGGCCGTTGAAGAGCCATTGAGTGGGGTCGTCGGAATGGGGCTTGGGCAGACCGTCGGGGTATTGCTCGGCGGCGATGCGCTGCCAGTGTGCGAGGTCGAAGGGGATTTTGGCGAGAGAAGCATTAGTCACGTTCAGCTTCTGGTCGATTTCGCGAACGGCCTGATTGAACTCAGGGCTGGCACAAAAAGTCCAAACAGCAAACCAATCCGCTTCGTCATGTACCACTAAAGCCGAACAATTGTTGTCGAAAAATTCACCTGTGAAGAGTGTAACAGGCAGCTCGCGCATCTGGGAAATTGCCACCCCTCTTTTCCCTATCGCCTCAAGCCCCTGAATGCGCGCTTGCTCGCTCTTGGCTAGATCCCCCTTGCCATTTTCCCAGAGAAAAAGGTGCTCTCGTCCAGAGTACGCCTTTGTTTCTAGAACGGTGCTTTGTTGGAAAGACCAACCACTGACGACCTGAGGCAATTCCCAGACACAGCGACCAAACCGTGAATAGTCTGCGGTTGCGATTCCTTGAAATGCGGTAGCGTATTCCTCAAGCAGAGGCAGATTGTCTAACTCAGCAAGTAACAACCGCGCATCTGGATTCCCCAACTGCCCCTGCTGCCCTACCTGCACCACCCCCTGCCCCCGCAGCGCCGCTTCTTTGTCCGCCGGCGTCTTCCCCTCTGCCACATCCAGCCCGGCGAAGCGGTGCGATTCGGCAGGCACCTGTCGGGTGAGGGAGAGCAATGCTGTGAAAGCTCCTGCCGCTTGCGGGCTCTCGAATCCGTGTTCGCCCAGCCGCGCCACCCAATCCCACTGCGCGGTCCCGAGCAACCGCTCCCGCAGCTTCTTGTACGTCCCCAGGAACAGCCAGTTCTGCGGTGTGACCAGCGCCGTGGTACCCCCCGGAGCGCAGAACTCAAGACAGCGCGAGACAAAGCAGGTCGCCAGGTCCGCCTTGGCATCGGCGTGGTAGCGCTCGCAGAAATCGCGCAAGACCTCATCCTGCTTCCCCCGCCCTAGGTACGGCACATTCGTGGCCACCAACGTAAACTGTCCCGCAAGGATCTCTGCAGCCTTGGCCATGCCCTGCGCAGTTACGGCCAGTTCGTGGATCGTCTCGTCGTTAGTTTCGCTCTTCAGGGCTTGTTCGAGCAGCGGCTGCAACTCATGGAAGGCCGTGGCATAGGTCACCGCCTTGTCCCGGCGCGGGTTAATGAGGCTGCCCAGGACCGGCGCTTTCTGGAAGAGGTCGTAGAGCGCACCCATGGCAAAGCGCAGTTGCTTGGTGAGCAGGTTCTCCGCGCTGCCGAGCAGATCGCGCTCAGGCGCCAGGGACGACGCCTGGGCTGCGTGCTCGGCCAGCTTGAGCCAATCCTCCCGTTTCGCGTCCAGGCTCAGCCCGCAGCAGGCCAGGTGCAGGGGCGGGAGCGGGCCATAGCCCCCCAGCTTCCAGGCCGCCAGCGCCAAATTGAAGGCGGCGATCTGGGTGCAGCGAGGGTCCAACTCCAGGCCAAAGAGATTGTCGCGCAGCACTGCCGCACACGCCTCGGTCTGCGACAACCCTTCCTCTGCCATGCGCAAGGCCACCAGGATGAAGAAGGCGAAGACCAGGAAGTGGCCGCTGCCCATGCAGGGGTCGAGCAGGCGCAATTCCTTTGCCGTCTTCGGCCAGCCCTCAAAGGCGCCGGCAGCCGGACGCCAGGTTCCCGTCTGCTCGTCCCTGACGAAGCGGAGATACTCCCAATTCAAGCCCGGCAGGGCCACCGCAGCGCGGGCTTCCTCTTCGGTGGCCGCAGCGATCCCTTGGGGCATCCGCTTCCCCGCCCACCACGCGCCCAGGGTATTGTGCAGCAGGAAGAGGACCATGTAGTCTTCGGTAAACAACTGGGTGACCGGCGAGAGTTCGTCGGCCCCGATCTTCACCTCGGACTTGTTGACCTCTTCCTTGCGCTGGGCCTGCCAAAACTGATAGACCCAGCCCAGACCATCGTCGGCTAGGAAGGTCCCGCGGGGCAGCCCGGTGACCAGTTGCTGGAGGGCGCTGCGGTCCTCGGGGGCAAAGCGAATCTGGCCGGCGGGGTCGTCGGCGCGGAAGATCTGCGGCAGCATCTGGGCCGCGAAGCGGGCGGCCACCTCCCACCCATCCCGCAACCCCATTTCCGGGGCCAACTCCCCGCAGTCCTCCAGCGACACTCCCACCCCGTGCTGGGGCGAGATCAGCAAATCGTTCTCGGCCAGGAAGCGGGCAAAGAGCAGCCGGTGCCACTGGTCGTAGGCGATCTTCTCCACCAGGTGCCGGATCAGGTACTGCCCTCTTTTCTCCGGGTCTTCGCGGTCGCCCAACTGCCGGGCCTGGGCACGCAGCGCCCGGCGCAGGGTGCGTTCCTCCGGGGTCAGGTGGCCAGGCGCATCGGACTCGTCCACCCCCAGGGTGTGCAGGGCCTTGCGGCTGCCGGCCTCGGCCAGCTCGCGGGCCTGCAGCACCACCTTGGCGAGCAGATTGCGCTGGTCTTTTTTCAGAGCAAGCATAACGCACCCTTCACAGGATCACCGGCCCCTGGCTGAGTTGATCCGTCACGGCCTTGCGGACCCCCTCTAGCCAGTCATTCAGGTCCTGCTCGGTGCGCAGGGTCGCCGAGGGCAGGTTCACCCGTACCGCCTTGGGCTCTAGAAGGCGGGCGGCTTCCTCCAGGGCTTTCTGGAAGCGCTGGGGCAGGGCCTCCACCAGGGTGCGGCGGTTGGCCAGGGAGTTTCCCCGCAAGGTGACCAGCACCTGTTCCTCGTCCGCCACCGCGATACTGGGAGGCGCTTGCAGACCGAATTGGGTTATCAGGGCCTGCCTTTGTTCCTCCTTGAGTTGTTGCCAGGCCGGGCTGGCCTCCAGCCTGGCCTGCTGTTGCTGGAAGGTGGAGACCAGGCTCTCCTGGATCTTGTTTAGCGCCTCGCGCAGCGCGCCCAGGATCTTCTGGGTGAGTTGGGGCACCACGTCGGGGTCAGACAGCAGCCCGCGCGCGGTGCGGATGGCGGCCATGGATTCCCCGACCTCCCCGGCCTCGGGCAACTCGGAAGCCAGGCCGTGCAGTTCCTCCAACCTCCGCCAGCGCGGCAGGCGCTTGGCGATGCCCTCCCTGGCCTTGGTCCACTGTGCCCTACAGGCTTCCAGGGACTCCCGCTCCTCGTGGATGGCCAAGAGTTGGGCATTGCCGCTCGATCCCTGCAAATCCCGGATGGATTGGGTGTTGGGCCTTTCGGGACAGGGGGAATCCCCGCCGGCGCCCTCGGCCAGTTCCAGGAGCTTGGCGAGGAAGGTGGTAGCCGCTGCGGATTCCTGTCCGTTGATCGTGGTCACTCCCAGCTTCTGGAACAGGGCTTTCAGGTCGAGGCGTTGGTTGACGGTCAGCGGTGGGACATCGGCCTGGAAGAGGGCATTGCTGATCTGGGTCTGGTTCAGGGATTTGACGTCCACGGGCTGGCCGTTGAGCCCTGCCCGGAGGTTGCCGGCCAGGGTGAGGATCACCAGGGCCGCGTCGATGGCGTCCTGGGGCCAACCAAAGGGCGCGGTGCGGAACTGGTCCCGGACCTCCTTGCCCTTCTTCCCCTGCCCAATAAAGGTATAGACCTGCTTGCAGACCGGGTGCCCCACGGTTTCGCCTTGGTAGCCCACGGCCTGGAGCGCACCCACGTTCCCCCCTTTCGCCCCGCTGAACACCTGGGGCCAGTTGGCGTGGTCGGCCTCGGCAAAGCGGGGGAAAAGCCGCTGCAAGGCCCCGGTGGCGGCGTCCTGGACCTTGTCCACCAACTCCACCCCGTTGGCCTCGTTGCCCCCGCCCAGAAAGATCTTGGCCCCGGCCAGCACCTGGCGGATACCGGCGCCCACGGCTTGTTCGGCGAGCTGCAGGCGGGTCTTGATCGCCTCACAGGCCTGGATTGCCTCGCTGGAGGTCGGAGTACCCTTCGTATCGAGCGTGTCCTTTGCAGCCATCAAGGAAGCCAGGCCCTGCCGGAGTTCCTCGTGCATCAGCCGGGGCAAAAACCCAAAGAGCAGGGCACTCTCGCTGCCGGCGGCTCTGGCCTCGGCGGCTACGGTCTTTTCCTGCTCGGCCCAGCCGTGGCGCAGCCACAGGACCAGTCGTTGCGCCGGTTGCTCGGGCCGGGTCTGGGACAAGACCTTGTCCAGGTTCCGGGACTCGCGCGAAGCGCCGTGGGCCAGCGACAAGGAGCGCAGACTCTGCTCCAGGGCTGCGGCCAGCAACTCCTCCCGCTTGATGCTGAGCCCCGACTCGTCGCTGAGGAAACCGGCCCGGCGTTTGTTGAAGTCCGCGTTCCAGTCGGCCCCCTCGCGGGTCTGGAGGATATACTCGTCCTCCACCTGCATGAGCTTGCCCCCGGCGACCAGTTCGCCCAGCAGCTTGGGCACCTCCTGGCGGAGCCGGGGTCCGTCCTGGCTCAGGTCCTCTACGAGCAGATCGGCCAGGGTATCGGCCGTGGCCCGCACCCCGTCGTCGGCCCCTCCGGAGCGAGGCAGGTGGGGGATGAGAAAGGCCAGGGCACACAGGCGGGATTTCAGGGTGCCGGATGGGGTATTGTCGCGCAGCTCGGCGATGATCTCGTAGTACTCGCGCTGCAGCATCCCGGTGTTGAGCAGTTCGGCGCAGATCTGGTCGTAGATGAAGTCCGCCGGGACCACATTGCCCAGGGGTTTCTCGGCGGTCGCCTGGGCTGCGTCAAAGACAATGCGCAACTGGGTGCGCAGCTGGGCCGTGGTGCCGCTGGCATCCACGTTGCGCAGCACCTTCTCCCAGAAGCGCCGGCGCACGGGCAGAAGCGGGTAGTCGGCGGCATAGTAGCTCTCGTCCGCCATGGTGGTGGCCAGGCGGGTGTTCTGTAACTGCCGGCTGACCTCGCCCTGATGGTCCCCGATGAGTTTCTGGATCGCCGACACCCGTTCCGGCTTCTTGGCCAGCACGGTCTTGCGGATGACGTTTTCTACGTCGGCGTCGGAGAGGGAGACCTTGATGGTGAAGCGGGCCTGCAGTCGGCGCAGATTCTCGGTGGCGGTCAGGGCCGACTGGCCAGTGCCCACCAAAAGCAGCCGGCTCTTCAGATCCCGACAGCAGTGCTCGGCGATTTCCTGCACGTCTATCGCCCGCTGGACCCGCTGCTCGCCGATGTACTGCTGCACCTCGTCCACCACCAGCAAGATGCAGGGCAGATTGCCGCCGTTGCCGAAGATCTGGCGGATGAGGTCGAGGGTGTCCGCGATGGTCGGGGTATCCTTGGTCGGGAACTGCTCCCGGAGCGCTGCCCGCGCCTGCTGGGGCGTGCCAAAGCTGGGATCTGCCGCGACCAGGGCCTCGGCCAGGGGGGTGGAGACGTAGAAGTTCTGGATTTCGCGCTCCGGGCTGAGATTGCGGGCCTTGAGTTGCCCGGCGACCTGCTCCCAGATCGACTTTTCCCGCAGCCAAAGGGAGAACCTGGCGGCGGCCAGGTTTTCGGGGAGGCCGGCGGCCCGGAACAGGAGTTGGAGGAAGGCCAGGCGCACGTTCTCCATGCTGCCGGCGCCCAAGGTCCCTCCCGCTGCCCTGAGCCCGCCATAAGGGCGCGCGCGGTTGGTCAGTTCGACCAGCAGGTCGCTGATCGTTTCGGGCAAACGGGCGATGGAGCGGGCCGAGGCTCCGTCCGGGAACTTGAAGTCCACCCATAGGTAGCGCAGCATCTTCACCAGATGGGACTTGCCGCTGCCGAAGAAGCCACTGACCCAGACGGCCTGCTGTTCTGGTTTGCTCAGGTCGCCCAGGTAGGCAGTCAGGATGCGCTCTAGCCCGCGCGCGTATTCCCCATCGCAGACAAAGGTCTCCAACTCAAAGCGCAGGGTCTTGAGTTGCTCCTGATCCTGGCCGATCTCCGCCACCTTGGAGACCCCGTTGTTGAGCAGGTCGAAGCCCAGGGGGTCGTTCAAATAGACATCGCGGTTCTTCATAGGGGCATTCTTTCGCTGCAAGTAATAGGGGTAGCCATATAATTGAACCCATCCCGAGCGTCCATGAACCGATAGAGGTTGCGCTCGTACTCGCCGGGAAAGAACACCAAAAGCCGCCCCCGGATGATGCCTTCCAGTTCGCCGATGACCGTGGAGACATGGGCAAACCCGAAGAGGCTGCCGGCGCCCAGCACCGCCACGACGGTGTTTGGGTCCACCTCCTCTGCCTGGCAGGCTTCCCGGAGGGTGCCGACCACCTGCTTTCTCAATTCCTCCTCGATGGTCTCCAGCGCCTCCGGGTCCTCGAAGTACCCCTCCCGGTAATCGTGGGCAGCCAGCCAGCGGGCCGGCACTGCGGTGAGGTCCACCAGGCGCCAGCGGCGTTTGGCGGCCAGGGTAGCCACCTCGAACTCCCCGAGCCGGACGCGCAGCCGGCGCTCCTCGGCAGGAGGATACACCGCGAACCACACCCGCTGGGCCTCAGCCAGGTTTGAAGGCCAGGGCAATTGGACGAAGCGCTGGTAGTTGGCGACGAGGCGGTCGATCTGACTCATAGATAGTCTTTCAGGAGCCGGCCAAAACGCGGGAAGTCGATCTCCACCACTGATCCTATGGCCCGCAGCGAGAGCAGCTCCTCTCGGTGGGCCTGAAAGGCCAGGGATCTGGCCTGGGCTGCATTCAGGTCCAGCAACTGGCACCAGGGCGAGGTGAACACCTGGTCCCCGTGGATGCCACTGACGTTGGCCAGCAGGAGCGCCAGGGCCAGGGCTGCCGGCCTGGGCTGCACCTGATAGCGGGTCTTCTTTTGTAGCCCCCGAAAATGGCCCGACTGGGTCCAGGTGGCGGCGCTGTTCCTGGCGGTGCTGGCGATGCTGAGGGCGCTGTAGTGACCGGGAAACGCCTCTACCAGGGCGCTTTGCCAATCGGTGGTGACTACGGTAGTTCCGACGGCAGCAGCCAGGACTACTGGGGTGGTGGCGCGCAGCAGCGAATCTCGAGTCCAGGCCACCAGCAGGGAAAGGAGGGGCAGCGACTCAGGATCAAAGGCCACCAATTCCCGGTAGATGGCAAAAAGAGGCATCCTGGGGGACAGGCCATAGAGGTCTCGCAGGTGCCGGAAGGTCTTCACCCGCGAGGTTTCGGTGGGCTTGCCAAGGATATTGTCCTCTACAACGAGCCGGCGGTACTCGTCGGCGTTTGTGCTCGGGTTGGTGACTGCCCAGAGCCGGACGACCTCGGCAAGCATCATGGTGCGGGCAGCATGGACCCCACCGGGGGGAGGCTTGAAACCAAAGGATTCGAGTTTGGTGTTGTCTTCCATCAACAGGACCGACACGGCATTCCCTATCTCTGCGCTGATTCTGACCTTCCCTGAAGATAAGCAGTGCCGCACATTTCCCGAAGTGCGGCGTTGATGGCATCTTCTGCCAAAAAAGGGGGGTATTCACTTGGAGTTTGTAGCTATCGCTGCTGCCTCTCGCTCGGCGATGGTGTAGGCTGCCTGCAAGAGCGTCCGTTGCAGGAATTGTCTACCACTGCCAGTACATGCAAACCAACACCGATTTTCCTGATTGGCTAGGGCGCGTAACGAGCGCCCTAGGTTGGTCCGCATGTACCGCATCAATACTAACCCCTCGTAGTCTGCGATACGCGCCTGAATACGTTCGAAGTACTTGATCCAGTTACTGCCCCACCCCGAATGCTCAAAAGCGACCTCCACAACCGGGTATCCCCGGCGGAAGTACTCGACGATCTCACCGTCGTACCGTGCCTGTGTCTCATTACCCCCCACCAGCAGTAGGCGGATGGGCCTGCCTTTTTTTGCATGTTCCTGCAACGCTGCACCAATCTGGTCTTCGGGTTTGAATGCCTGCTCGTCGACATCGACACTATAGCGTGTTACCTCGTCCGTTCGTTCCAGTGGCAAGCATAGCTGGTTAATCTGGTCCAGCACCCCCTCTGCTTCCTGATAATGCCCATCTGCACGGTAGCGAAAAAACAGGTGCTTCAGAAGTTCATAAGACGGCTCGAACTGGCCGGCTGCTTGGTAGAGACGAGAGGATACAAATAGAGCGTCTTCCTCGGACCATACCGGCCTGTAGTTGCCAGGTGTGATCAGGAATTCGGCAAACAGCTCCCGAATGTCCGACCGGCTGAAAGCCAACTCCTCAAGGCGATCAAGGACATGACCAGCACCTGCGTGGTCTTCGGTACCCAAGTGGAACTCTAGTAGGGTCGTATTGTCTTTCCACAGATCATCTACATTGCGCCGCGCCAAGGTGGCGGCGCTTTGGGCCAATGCCCGTTGTAGGAGTGCCGATTTTTTGAGCAGACCAATGTCATGCAGGTGCGGCGCCAGAATCCCCGGAGCCTTCTCGCTCAGCCACTCCAGCAGCAGTGCACAGTCGGTGTTCCCCATCGAAATGATTTCCGAAGCCTCCTTCAGCAGCCAGGATGGCCAGGACTGGACCGGCAAATTCCTTTCGATCGTCTGCAACATCTGCAATGCGACGGGAACGCGGTGTTCATCGAAACAGGCCAGGATGGCCAGCGCATAGTAGAGCTGGATCCGCTCATAGAGGCCGGCCGGCCTGTACGCGGAAACATCGTGGCTGGCACCTGAATAAGCCTGCTCCAGATGCATTTCAGCCTTGGCGTAGTTCCGCGACAGGAGTTCCAGCACGCCCAGGACATAGTGGGCGTTGGGCGACTTCCCACCCGACAGGCTTAACGCCCGTTCGAACTGGTCTCGCCCTGCGGAGATCCTGCTCCGCATTGCTGCGAGTTCGTCCCCGCCGTCTCCAGGAACCAAGACCTCACTTATCCAGCGAAAATGGCCTTTGATCAGCCCCAGATCGACGTGAATCGCCGGTTTATCGGACTCCTCAAGCTGGAGCAGCTTCGCAAGCAATTCGCGGCAATCATCAAAGCGGCCTTCCCCGCGATAACACTGCGCCATTCGACGTTGTAGGTGGACCAGGACACGCCCGGGAAGAGGGTCCTCGTCTGCGAGGCCCTCAAGGGACGAAAGGATCAATTCGAGGATCAGCCGCGCATCGATGGGTCGGTGGTGCCGGAGTAGCTCCTCGACGTCCCCGATGCGGTGGTGCAGAAACTCCGTGCCCAGGCGAGCTGCCAATGCCGGTGGGACCGCACCAGCTGCTTCGGCATAACGCGACTTCTGCTTGTAGGCGTTGAAGATCTGTGGGCCGCACATGGTGGCGCAGTCTTCTCTCGACTGCAACAGGCTTTGCAGATCATCGTCCCGTGCCTGGAACAGGTCCATCAGGGCATCCCAGTTCTTCCGCCGGGTCAAGGCCATGATCTGCCCAGCCATCAGCCAAGACCTCCGAGAGGTGTTTTCCTCAACGAAGCTACTTTCCACCTCCAGATCCAACAGGGCGCTGAGGAATCCCCGGTGGAAATAGCTCTGGTGCCGATCACTGTTCAGGTGGATGATCTCTTCGACTACATCGGCGACCTGATCCACGGAGAGTGCCCCCTGCGTCCCACTTGCGGTGGCAACCACCGCCTGGATCAGCAGCCGGTCAAGCGTGGTGAATCCTCGGGTGTCCTCCAGCGCGGGCGACTCTGCTTCTCGGGTCTCCTCGGCGGGCGCCACGAAGGATTCTGCGGTGGCGTGCTCTTGTAGCTTGTCTACATGTGGCCACAGGACCGTGTGCCAACCATGATTGGCCAGCCCTGCCGTGGCAAAATAGGCGCCTACATCCCGGGGGGTGTGACGACTCAGAAGCACTGGAAGTGAGGAGGTTACCTTTTCCGGAGCAGGGGGCGCCACTCGTGTGCCGGCAAGCCGGCCACCCTCGTGGTCTATTCCACAGTGGTCAAGGAAGTCCCCCATCAGGGCTGCTTGGTGGACAAAGTGATAGGCGGTTAGGACGCAGAGCCGAGCCTTCCCCAGATCCCTATGGAATAGGTGGCGGGCAAGGTATTCTCCCTTCTTTTCGTCAGGTAGCCGTTTTACCATGGCAGGACGGAAACGCATGATATGAGCTAGCCGCGTCAGGATCTCATCCTTCACCTCTCCAGGGATGTTGGTATCGACCCAAACTGCCCGGGCGGCCTTGAGACGCATCTCAGCGTCAAACAGTGTTGTGATGATTCGCCGATCATCCCACGGTATGGCTGCGTTTGGAGTCGTCATTTGTTCTTACTCCGTCTGGAGTGCAGTCCCAATATGTCTATAGGTTGCCCATCTCAGAAAATTCCATATTTACCAAATACTTATCAAGTATTTATCTGTAAATTGGCAGCCTGTGTCAATTGAACTCTTTGGACCTCAGCCGCAGGACACCGCCGAGGCCCTGCCTGCGGTGGGACACCAGACGTCGTGGGAATAGATGGTTGCACCGTGCATATTTAGCGATTATATAGTCCCATAGTTTCACGCAGCTGGTCACCGGGTTTTCCAGGGTCACCGCAGTTTGTCTTTCAGAAAGGCGGCCTCCCCATCGTCTTAAGAGGTAAAAAGGGTTCGGATGGCACAGATAGAAGACAAAAAGGGTCGCTGGATAGAAACCTTGGAGGCCGAGATCAGGGAAAGGCGTTTTGGTCTTTCCTCCCGATTCCCAGCCGCCATTGAAACGGTACTGTATCAAGACGCCGACATCCTGGTAAAGTCCCTGCCACGCCCGAGAAACGACCTCCTTTATATCGAGGAGCGCGGTAGCCCTGTGGAGGGGGCGCGGGTCTGGGTCTCGGCTGGCAACAACGGACCTTCAAAGGGAGTCTTCGCTGGAATGACAGATGTCAAAGGCGGCCTCCTCTTGGGAAAAAAGGGGAGGTATAAAGATGTTGTTGATCCCCTGATCATGCAGATCCGCTGGCTACCAGCAGTAGTAGCAGACTCGAAGGCCGTGCCTATCGTTGTCGCATCGCAGATTTTTGGGTTTCCGTTCAATCCCGCCAGGGCTGCTCCGCCAGGGTTGGGAGTGGACAGGGCGTTGGAGCTAGAGGCCATGACCCTGTGCAGAGGAATAGAGGCGAGCATCAAGGTGGCAAGAGGAGATGTCCTGGTAGGTTTGACTAGCGCGGATTATCGTACCGCCGGGCTTGAGATGGGAATTGCCGAACACTCCGCCGGCACCCGACGGATGCTGTACCAGGGAAAGACCGACCCCCTTGGGACCTGGAAGGTATGTCCTGCTCCTCTTGTAGAGCAGCTCTCCGCAAATGCCGTTGCGGAGCTGCTGCTGCTTACCCAATTGGACTACCAGGGAGAATAGAAAGGGCTATGGATTTTGACATCTCTTTCTCCAGGTACCGGTTCTTGATCGAGGCAGTAGATCAGATTCAGCTCGGGAAGAGTTACTGGGGAAATGTATTGCGGGGATCGCTGCTCAGTACCTGGAAGCCAGCCGCATGCAAAGTGATGCCTGGACAGATGGGAGGGCAATGCAGCTTCGGCAGCGGAAAATCTATCGAGCACTGTTCGGAAAAACCGAGTTGCTCCTTTGGACAAGTTTTGGATAGCCCTCTTCCCCCGAATGCCGACAGAGACCTCATTGGGAACACCGAGATTCCCCGACCGTACGCCTTTCTGCCTCAAAGGGCGTTGCGCCCTGTTTTGGAACCCGGTGATCTGGCTGCTTTTGATCTGTTGCTGGTCGGTTCAGCTCGGAGATACATCAGGGAGTTTTGTGCGGCCTTTATTTTGGGGCAGGAAAAAGGCATTGGTGTAGGGAGGGGAAGATACAAGTTGCACGAAGTTACTTCCATCGATCTTGAGGACTGCGCGAAAGAGATACTCTACTCCGGGGTTTTCACCAATAAGGAAAGCGTTTGTTTTACCTGGAAGGAAGTATGCGACTGGAGTATTGCACGGTATGGGGGAACCAATAGGGTAACCGTCAACTTCAACTCTCTAACTGGAATAAAACAGAAACCCGTTAAGGGATTATCCAAAGCGTACGCTGAGCACTCCCCATCTGGACTGGTTGCTCCAAGGGATTTTTTTGAGTTCTTCAGGGCTGTTTTCAGAGTAACCAGGCACCTGGCGTTCCTATATTGCGATCAACCAGCCCTCGATGAGGTGTTCAGACGATCCTTGGAGGATTTGTCTGCGCAGATCGAAACAGTGAGTGAGGACTTGCATCAAGTAGAGCTATACAGGAAGAGCGAAGATAAATCCTCCCACCAACAAGACCCTAACCCCCCAAGACCAAAACGGGATCTCTGGTATCCTGTGAAAGGCTATACGGGCTGGGTTGTCTATCAGGGTGATTTGGATCCTTTTATTCCGTGGCTAACACTAGGACAGTTTCTACACATCGGCGAGTTCCGTGTTGAAGGGCTTGGGTCATATCGTTTGACAACATAGGAGGACACTCATGAAGCATGTCCTGATCTCCGTGATGGGCCAATCGCCGGCAATCTTGACCGAAACTGTCTACCACCTATGCGTCGATAAGAAACTCCCGCTGAACGAGGTCCATGTACTGACCACCGAGGATGGCCGGAAATCGATACAGCAACACATCCTCGAAGATGGGATCTGGCATCAGCTCTGTGCGGACTATAAGCTGTACCTCTCCTTTGGCCCTGATCATATTCACGTGCTCAAGGATCAAGCGGGAGAAAGATTGAAGGATATCCGCACCCCAGAAGAAAGCAAGCAGGCCGCTGAACTCATTGTCGAGTTCATTCGCCGGCAGGCGAAAGACCCTGAGACCACCCTGCACTGCTCGGTGGCGGGGGGGCGCAAGACCATCGGCAATTATCTCGCTTTTGCTCTGCAGTTGTTTGGCCGGCAGCAGGACAGCCTCTCGCACATTCTGGTGTATCCTCCTGCGCTTGAAGCTCGCGCTAAGGAAGGTTGCCGAAGCTTCTTCTATCCTCCACCAGAACCTACCACTTTTTTCACCATTGCAGGTGAGGTGGACTCGCGGGACATCAGCTTTGATATGGCGGAAATTCCCTTTGTGCGCCTGCGACATATCCTTCACTCGTCGTGGCTGGACCACCCATATTCCCGCCTGGTCGAGTTGGCTCAGAAGGAACTGGCAGATCTTTCGGTATGCCTAGACTTGGAGACTAAGAAAATAGTATTCTGCTCAGAGGGCAGCCAACCTGTGGAGGTGCGGTTGGGGGGAAAGAAGACCAACAAGGCCCGCCTGGAACCTAAGGAGGCCGCGTACTACAGCTATTTCTTGTTGAAGACCCAGGGGCACCGCCTGGTGCAGAACTGTTCAACCCTGCAATTGATCAAGAAGCTATACACCCACATTCCCAGAAGCAGTGGCCCCAAGATCACCAATTTTGATGTTTTCGATATGACTACACGATCTAAAGCCTTTGGTGCGATTACCGAAATACTGCAACCCCATTATCCTAGAGCCTTTGCTCGCGCCTTGCTCGATCCAGACACAGGGGAAACCGTTCTTATACCACCGGAAAAGATCAAAGTCATAGGAACTCTCTGAGAAGCACCCACACCACTGAAGAGGAGGCTGTCCATCCAGAGTTCCTTTCGGCAATGTTTCTGGAAATATTGTCGTAAATTATTGTTAAATATCATCTTATGCCCTTTACTTTGATCTCCACATCTGCTAATTTGATCCTTGCACCTGGGAGTGTGGAACCCTTCATCACCCCGCAAGGAGGATGTGCAGATGCGCTCGAAACAGCGAACCGCCAGGTCCAGCCATCGTGCCTTCGTTGCGGCCCTCAAAGAGGCATGCCCCAGGGCCTGGAGTGACTTTGATCGGGAATTCCGTCCAATCATTAAGAGGTTGGTTGCCAAATTCAGGAGCGCGACAAGAGGAGTTGAGGAAGATGTGGTCCAGGAGGTTGATCAGCGTCAACTACAATTCCCGCACGGCGACAATTAAAACTCCCGGAAGTTAAGGGGCATCTCTCAGGCAGCCTGGGCTTTCTTGGACTGCTGCAGCCGGAAGCTGGGGATGTTGAGTTCCAG
>JADZBP010000004.1 GCA_020852055.1 Candidatus Latescibacterota bacterium | reverse complement strand
TTTGCTGCACGTTCTCGGAACTCAGTCGTCGCCCCTCATGCGGGGGCGTGGATTGAAACATCGAGGCCCCCAGGCGGCGGCGCATCACCTCCGTCGCCCCTCATGCGGGGGCGTGGATTGAAACAAGGCAGGCGGCGGCGATGATACTGGACCTCAAGTCGCCCCTCATGCGGGGGCGTGGATTGAAACATCAACTACCGCGGCACCGACGACGGCACCACCCGTCGCCCCTCATGCGGGGGCGTGGATTGAAACGACGCCGCCTTCGACATGAACAAGCTGCGGGCTACGTCGCCCCACATGCGGGGGCGTGGATTGAAACACCTGCTGAGAGCCGAACTCGCCGGCGCCCTCGGTCGCCCCTCCTGCGGGGGCGTGGATTGAAACTTTAGCGCGGGCCTTTGCCTTGGCGCGGGCGGCGTCGCCCCTCATGCGGGGGCGTGGATTGAAACGGTTGAGATGGAGAGACAACCGGCAAGGGCTGCACGTCGCCCCTCATGCGGGGGCGTGGATTGAAACGTCCAGGTCCAGGGCGAGTCCATGGTGGGGGCGTCGCCCCTCATGCGGAGGCGTGGATTGAGGAGATTGGGCACATCAACAGAGCGATGGCTAAGGTGATTGCACGGCCGAAATCCACACCGGGCGTACCGAGGAGGGGAGCGGACGGTCTCTCTATCTAGCGCTGGATGGGGCCTGCAAACTTGAGCGGGTACGTGAGGCGTTGCGTCTGGATGATCCCCGTAAGGCCAGAGGAATCGCCTGCGCCCTTCGGCTGCCCCCCGTTGATACCGGAGGGCGGTCACCGGCTTTCTCCCAGGGAACCTTCGGTGCTCCCCTCGGCAACCTCAGCGGGTAGCGTTGCTGCGCTAGCCCCCCCGCCACTCGTCGCCCCACACCGCCTTTCTCGCTTCTTTCCACGCCCCCTTCTGGCTGCGGGTCACCGTCAGGCGCTGCAGCCCTGCCGGAGTACACAACGGCAACTCGGTGTGCCCGGCATGGCGCAGGGGATGGCGCAGGATGCGGGCCGGGGCCGCCAGGCCGCCCTGGCGGGCCACCGCCACGTACGCATACTTCTCGTCCTCGTACCCGAGGGCGCCGTCCTTGAGGCGCTGGTGCAGCCGCGAGCGCTCCAGGCGCGCCGGAAAATGGCACCAGTCCCCCGCCGGCAGAGGGCAGGCCGCCTGGTGCGGGCAGGGGGCGAGCACCTGCCCGCCGGCGCCGATCAGGTGCTCGCGCAGCCGGCGGAGCAAGCCAAAACCCCGCACCGTACCCGGCTCCAGCAGCACCAGCACCTGCCCGGTAAGCGCCCACGCCGCCCGCACCACCTCGCTGGCCTCCTCCTCCCTTAATTCCCCCAGCGCATAGGAGCTGACCACCAGATCGTGGGGAGCCAGCGCCGGCGGGGCGCGCAGATCGCCGCGCACCCACTGCGCCGCTGCCAACAGCCGCTGCTCGCCAGCCTGCGCCAACCTTTTCCCCAGCGCGATCAGCCCCTCGTCGGCCTCGAAGAGGGTGGCCGAGTCCAGCTCCGCGAACACCGCCGCCGCCGCCCAGGCGGCCGTGCCCGGCCCAGCGCCCATATCCAGCAAGCTGGCCAGGGGCGGGCCGCTCCACCGTTGACGCACCTCTTCCATGACCGCGCAGGCCGCCGCAAAGGTCGCCGGCAGCCGCACCGCCGCGTACGCCAGTCGGTGCAGGTCCGAGGTGATGAAAGCCCCGCTCTCCGCCTCGCCGGCCCGGTACGCGGCCGACAACCCGGCCGCCGCCTGATTGAGATCCTTGGCAGAATAGCGGCCGGCCTCCTGCTCAATGGCGCGCTGTAGCGACGATGGGAGGGGCATCGGCATCCTTTCGCCGGGGATGGAGTTCGGGCCGGTCGCCATACTAAGGCCGGCAACCCGGCGGGTCAACGTCACCCCGGCCCGTTTTTTTGTTGACGCTGCCGGCGGCGCTTGAGAACATTTCGAATAGGGTATGACAATCCTGTTTACCCCCCTGCCACCACCACCGAAAGGAGTACCACATGAGAGCGGGATGGGGCTTGGCCCTGCTCTTGGTCCTGGCTGCCGCCGGAGGCGCTCGGGCCAGTAACTGCGTGGCCTGCCACGAGAAACTCTCTCCGGGCATTGTCGCCGACTGGAAGGCGAGCAAACACTTCAAGGAAGAGGTGGACTGCAGCACCTGTCACGGGGATCAGCACCACTCAGAGGCCGACGTGGCCAAGGTGCGTATCCCCACCCCCGAGACCTGCGCCCCCTGCCACGAGGAGCGGGTCAAGCAGTTCATGGCCGGCAAACACCGCCTGGCCTGGGCGGCGATGGAGGCGATGCCCACCATCCACTGGCAACCCCTCGCGCTCACCGAAGGCATGAAGGGCTGCGGCGGCTGCCACAAACTCGGGGCCAAGAGCCCCGAGGAGATCCAGCAACTCAAGAAGGAAGGGGCCGGTTTCGGCCTGGCCTCCTGCGACGCCTGCCACACCCGCCATCTCTTCTCGGCGGAAGAGGCGCGGCAGCCTCAGGCCTGCCAGACCTGCCACATGGGTTTCGACCACCCGCAGTGGGAGATGTACTCGGGCTCCAAACACGGGGTACGCGCCCTGCTCAAGCAGAACAAGGTCCTGCCCGAGACCACTGCTGCCCCCACCTGCCAGACCTGCCACATGCAGGAGGGCAACCACGAGGTCCGCACCGCCTGGGGCTTCCTCGCCGTGCGCCTGCCCCTGCCCGAGGACCCGCAGTGGGCCGCTGACCGGGCCACCATCCTGCAAGGCCTGGGTGTGCTCGACCCGGAGGGCAAACCCACCGGTCGCCTAGAGGTGGTTAAAGCCGCCGATGTGGCCCGCCTGACCCAGGAAGACTGGCAGCGCGAGCGCGACAAGATGCTCAAGGCCTGCCGGCAGTGCCATTCGGACAACTTCGCCCGCACCCAGATGGAGAACAGCGACAAACTCATCCGCGAAGCTGACCATCTGATGGCCGAGGGCATCCGCACCATCGCCGGCCTGTACGCCGACGGCATCCTGGCCAAGCCGGCCAGCTACGCCGCGCCCTTCCCGGATCTGCTCACCTTCCACGACGCCCCCACCCCGGTGGAGCAGAAACTCTTCGTGATGTTCCTCGAACACCGGATGCGGGCCTTCCAGGGCTCCTTCCACGCCAACCCGGACTACGCCCTGTGGTACGGGTGGAGCGAGATGCAGCGCGACCTGGCCGAGATCAAACACGAGGCCGAACGCCTGCGCCGGGAGAAGGCTGCGGCCAGGTAATACGGTCCGGGGAACCAACACCAAGGGGCCGGCCACGCCAGGTGGTCGGCCCCTTTTTTACCGCAGGTTTTTTAACCCGCCAGCAACCCCCCGTCCACCGGCAGCGCCACCCCGGTGATATTGCCGCCGGCCGCCGAACTGAGGAACACCGCCGCCCGCCCGATCTCCTCCGGGGTGGACGAGCGCAGGGTGGGGGTATGATGGGCGCGGGGCGGACCCAGGCCGGGGTTCAAAGCCGGCGGCGGACTGCCGAAAACATGGTCGGTGTCCATAAAGCCGGGCAGGATGGCGTTGCAGCGGACCTGGTATTTGCCCAGCTCCACCGCCATGCTCTGGGTCAGGCGCAGGATGGCTGCCTTGGCGACCCCGTAGGCCGTGTCGTTCTCCCAGACCACGTGGGCGTGCACCGAGGAGATGCTGACGATGCTGCCGCCTCGCCCCTGGGCCACCATCTGCCGGGCCGCCTGCTGGCTGCAGAGGAAGTACCCTTTGAGGCAGACCGCCAGGGTGCGGTCGAACTCCTCTTCGGCGATGTCGAGAAAGGGTTGATGCCGGGCGTAGAAGGGGTTGTTCACCAGGATGTCGATGCCGCCGAAACGCGCCGCAAACGCCTCAAACATGCCCTTGACCTGGGCACTGGAGGTGATGTCGGCGGCGTAAAAGGCGCTCTGCCGCCCGAAACCCTCGATCAGCCGCAGGGTCTGGTGGGCATCCTCGTCCTCCTCCAGATCGTTGATGCCCACATCGCAGCCCGCTTCGGCCAGGGCCAGGGCGATGCCCCGTCCGATGCGCCGCTTGCCCCCGGTGACCAGGGCCTTCTTTCCCGCCAAAACCATTGCTTTTCCTCCGCTGGTGATCAATAGAGGGTGAAGTTAGCGCCGCACCCCAGGGTGGTCTCCTGCCCGGTCTCGCGCTGAAATACATACAGCTGGTAGGGAGAGGTGATACCCAGGCCCGGTCCACCGGCCCCGCCCATGCGGCCGCGTATCACCAGATGCCCCACCTCGCCCTCGGCCTTGGGCCGGCCGCCGTCCAGATCCTCCTGCGCCTCCATGACAAAGGTGGCGAGGCGCTTCCCTGCGGCGTCGAAGAGCCCGCGGGCATGGGGCAGCACGATCTCGTCGAGACCATCGCCGTTCCAGTCCACGATGGTGTGGAAGCGGCAGTACTCGGCCCGCAAGCGGCCCAGCACCCGGCCCTCTTCGTCGATGGCCCACACCGCGTCCTCGCTGGCCGGGGTCCCGGCCCCGGAAGACACCACATCCACCAGCATTTGCGCCCCATGCCCTTCGGGATGGATTCGCCCCACGTCGATGGACTCGAAGTGATGTCCGGCGATGCCCCACTGCACCTGCCCCTCGCCGTCCACCGCCAGCAGTCGGTAATCGCCGCAGCAGGTGAAGGCCAGCAGGCAGTCGCGGGGCCGCGCCCCCCGGCGCAACACCCGCGCACAATCGAGATGGCCCCGCCCCCAGCCCTCTCCCTGGTCGCCCAGCGCCCAGCGCAATTTCCCGTCCGGGCCGGCCAGTGCATACCCCACCACCACCTCATCGCGCCCGTCCGCGTCCACATCCAGCACATAGGGCTGGTGCGCCGTGGGGTACCCTCCCGGCTGCTTCAGGGTCCACAACTCCCTGCCGGCATGGTCGAAGGCCCAGATCTGCTGATAGCGGTCCTTGACCAGCACCTCGGCGGCACGCCCACGCCCGGCCAGATCGGCAAAAACCAGGCAGTCGGTGGCCTGCGGGGGCAGGGGGAAACGCCGGCGCTCGCGGCCCGAGGCCCCGTCCAACTCCACCAGGTGCCCCTCGGCGAGCAGCACCACCTCCAGATTGCCATCCCCGTCCCAATCGTAGATCTGGCAGGCCACGTCGTGGTGCAGGCCGCGCCGGCCCACCCCCGGATCACCCCAGCGCCACAGGACGCTGCCGTCGAGGCGCTGCGCCACCACCGCGCTGGTGTAATGCACATCGTTGCGATCCACGTTGCGGGCGCTGACGATCTCAGCCTCGCCATCCCCGTCCAGATCCCCGGTGACCACCCAGGCCCCGCTGTACGCCGGGTCGAGCGGCACAGTCTTCCAGGGCTGGATCAGGGGCGCCTGTGCCGCGGCGGCGCCCCTGTCTTCCGTATCAAAGTAGAGTGGCTGCGGGTTCATACCGACCTCTGTTTCCCAAGGAGACAGGAATAACTCCGGAGACCATTTCGGAGGGTACGGCTGTGTGCCGGCCCCCGGTTTCCAGGAGACGGGATGCAACCCCGAAGACCTTTCGCGAGGGGTGTGGCTGCATGCCGGCCCCCAGTTTTCAGGGGACGGGGTGCAACCCCGAAGACCTTTCTCGGGGGGGTGGAAGGGGTGGGAAGTCCGCGTGGCAGGGCGGCCGGGTAGCGGAGCGAAGCGAGCGAGTGGGCAACACCCTTATCGATATTGTTGCGAGGGCCGGACGGTCGATCGGCCTGGCCCAGGCGGCGCAGCACCCCCGGTGGGGTGCTGCGGGACGCGCCTTGAGAAAGGTCGAAGCGGGTTGCGCCACGGCCCCCAGCCACCACACCGATCTGTCAGCCTGCCAACTGCCGGCGCAGCAACTCCTCGACCAGGGCCGGATTGGCCTTGCCGCGGGTGGCCTTCATCACCTGGCCGATGAGGAACTTCACCGCCTTGTCGTTGCCGGCCCGGATCTTCTCGACGGCATCCTGATTGGCGGCCAGGGCCTCGGCCACCGCCTGCTCCAGCGCCCCGGTGTCGGAGATCTGTCCCAGCCCGCGGGCCTGCACGATCGCTGCCGGCGAGCCGCCCTCGGCCCACAACACCCCGAAGACCTCCTTGGCCGCGGTCTGGTTGATGGCCCCGGACTTTACCAACTCAATCAACTCGGCCAGGGCCTGGGGCCTCACCTTCGCCTCGCCCAGCCCGATCCCATCCTCCTTGAGCCGGCGGAAGAGTTCCACCGTCACCCAGTTGCTCACCAGCTTGGGGTCGGCCTGGGCAGCGGCGGCCTCGAAGTACGCGGCCACCTCCTGGTCGTCCACCAGCACCCCGATATCCTGGGGCCCCAGCCCGAACTGGCTGGCGAAACGGGCGGCCTTGGCCTGGGGCAGTTCAGGCAGGAGGCCGCGCACCCGGCTGATCCAGCCCTCGTCCACCACCACCGGCAAAAGGTCGGGCTCGGGGAAGTAGCGGTAATCCTCGGAGGTCTCCTTGCTGCGCTGCTCGCGGGTGACGCCCGCCTCCTCGTCCCAGCCCATGGTCACCTGCCGCACCGCACCGCCCTCTTCGATCAGCTTCACCTGGCGCTCGGTCTCGTAGGCGATGGCGTTGCGCACGGCGCGGAAGGAGTTGAGGTTTTTGACCTCCACCTTGGTGCCGTACGCGCTGGCACCGGCCAGCCGCACCGAGATATTGGCCTCGCAGCGCATGGCGCCCTTCTCCATGTCCCCGGAGGAAGCCCCCAGGTAGCGCACCACCTGGCGGATGGCCACCAGGTACGCGTACGCCTCCTCGGCCGAGCGCAGCGAGGAGTCGGAGACGATCTCCATCAAGGGCACCCCGGCGCGATTGTAGTCCACCAGGCTCAGGCTGCCCTGGTGGACCAGCTTGCCGGTGTCCTCCTCCAGATGCACCCGCTCAATGCCGATGTCTTTGCCCTCCACCTCTACCCAGCCGGCCGTACACAGGGGCAGCTCGTACTGGGAGATCTGGTAGCCCTTGGGCAGATCCGGGTAGGTGTAGTTCTTGCGGGCAAAGACGCTGCGGGGCTGCACCTGGCAGTTGAGGGCCATGCCGGTCATCGCCGTCAACTCCACCGCCCGGCCGTTGATCACCGGCAGGGCGCCGGGCTGGGCGGTGCAGACCGGACAGATGTGCTGGTTAGCACCGATCTGGAAATGGTGGGCCGGGCAGCGGCAGAACATCTTGGAGGCCGTCTGCAACTCGACATGCACCTCCATGCCGATGACGGTTTCGTACCTGGCCACCGCGCTCACTCGATCACCACATCCCGACCGCTCTGGCTGGAGCGGTACGCCCCGTCAATCACCTGCACCACGGCCAGGCCGCGGGCCGGGGTGGTTTCGGGCTGCTGGCCGGCGGCCACCCGCCGAATAAAATGCTCCTGGATCGAGGCCTCCGGGGTATAGGGAAGCTGGATCTCCACCGGCGTCGTTTCGGTGAGGGTGTCGCCGTCGGCGCCCAGCAGGGTCAGGCGTTTGCCCTGGGCTGCGCCCAGGTCGAGCATCGCCCCGCCCTCAGTGCCCATCACCACCAGGCCCACCCCCGGCTTGGTGAAGGAGGCCCAGGTGGATTCGAGGTAGATGGTCGCCCCACCCTGCATACGCGCCAGCACCACCCCGAAATCGTCCACATCGGTGTCGGTCATCAGCGCCGTACGGGCCACGCCACTGACCTGTTTGGGGCTGTAGTCGCCGGCCAGCCACATGGCCAGGTCCAGGAGGTGTGGCCCCATGTCCATCAGCGCCGCCCCGCCCGAGATCGCCTTTTGGGTGAACCAGGTCTTATGGCCCCGCGGAAAGGTGCGGCGGCGCAGGGTGTAGGCCCGCACATAGTAGATCTGACCCAGCCGGCCATTGTCGATCAGATGCTTGAGGTACCACGAGTCCGGCCCAACGATCCAGCGGTAGTTCATCGAGATGCCCAGGGTGCGCTCGGTGGCCTCGGCCGCCTCCTTCATCGAGCGCGCCTCGGCCGGGGTGCGGGCCATGGGTTTCTCCACCAGCACGTGTTTGCCGGCCTGCAAAGCCTCGATCACCACCGGGGCGTGCAGGTTGTTGGGCAGGCACACGCTCACCGCCTCCAGTTCGGGCAAGGCCAGCAGTTGGTGGTAGTCGGTGAAGGTGCGCTCGATCTGGTACTCGGCGGCGCTGGCCTTGAGCCGGGCCTCGTCCAGGTCGGCGATCCCGATGGTTTCTGCCTGGTCAAAAGCGCGGTACGCCTGCAGGTGCGCCCGCCCCATGCCGAGGCCGATCACCCCGACCTTCATATCTTCTCCATCAATTCGATCTTGATGTTGTCCGGGCCGCTGACAAAGGCGATGCGCATGCCGGTGTCCAGTTTGGTGGGCCCGAACCAGATATTGGCCCCTTCCTTCTGGATGGTGGTGATGGTGGCGTCGAAGTCGTCGGTCACCAACCCGACGTGGTCCAGGCCCTGGTACCGGCCCAGGGCATTGTCGCTGCAGGGGCGGTTGGTGACCATGATCGCCACGTCGCCCACGTGCACCTTGACCCAGGTGGCCCCGCCCCGCTCGAAGGGCGCCTCGCTGGTGGCGCCGAAGATCTTCTTATAGAAAGCGACGCTGGCATCCACATCCCGGGTCTCGTGGTGCAGATGGTTGAGCTGGAAATTGGGCATAGGGGGCTCCTCTCTCAGGGTTTTTTGCGGAAGGCGGCGTATTTGGGATGGTGGAGCAATTCGCCGAGTTCGACCTTTTCCCCGCCCAGCTGGTGCGAGACATTGGCTCCCAGCACCGCGCTGTGGCTGTTCATGCTCGAGGCAAAGGTGTTGAGCAAGGGGCTGGTGTCCCCGCTGCGCGCCGCTTCGACGAAGGCCTGGCCGATGGCCAGGGTGGTGTCGCCGCGCGGCGGGGTGGGCAACACGTGGCGCAGGGCGCTCTGGTCCACCTTGCCCTCGGGCGGCGGATAGGGGCCGTCGTAGTAATAGGCCACCGGCCCTTCGGCCTCGATCTTGAGATGGCCGTGGTCCCAGGCGATATCCTGGTAGCTGTCGCCCCAGAAAGTCTGGCGCAGGCGGGTCAGGTTGAGGGTAGCCACCGCCCCGGATTCGAAGCCGAAGGTCACCGTGTACCCGCAGGGGTTATCGCCCCCGTCGACGATATCCTCGGGGGCGCGCGGGATATAGTTGGCCCGCACCCAAACCACCTCGCCGGCCCAGAAACGCATCAGGTCCAGGGGATGGATGCCGGCCTCGACCACCGTGGAGCCGGACCAGGCGAAGTTGGCGGCCCACACCCGGTTGGCCGGCCCGCCCATCTCCTCGGTGCGGGTGTGTTTGATGGAATGGGATTCGAGGGTGCCGTTGGTCACCTGGGTGAGCATCACCAGGCGTTTGTCGCGCAGGAAATCGCGGATGGCCAGGTGCCAGCTATCGTGGCGCTGCTGGAAGCCCACCGTGCCCACCACCCCGGCGCGGCGGATGGCCCGCTCCATCTCCAGGGCCTCGTCGAGAAAGAGGCTCACCGGCTTTTCGGCGAAGATATGCAGGCCCTGCTCGGCGGCGCGCACCAGTTCGCCCTGGTGCCGGCCGGGGGGAATACAGAAATAGACCGCATCGAGGCCAGTCTCCAGCAACTGCTCAAAGCGATTGCTGGTCGCCACCCCGCTCAGCGAAAAACCCGGCACAAAACGCCGCAACTTCTCCTCGGCCAGGTTCTCGGGAAAGGGATCACACAGCGCCACCACCTGGGCCCGGGGAATGCGCCAGAGCGCCTCCAGATGCTGCAGGCCCCGCTGTCCCAGGCCGACGATACCCACCCTCAATTTGGCTGCCACTGACCTACCTCCATTTATAGACCTGGCTGAAAATTCCGAAAAAAAAGTGTTCTGTCAATAGAGGAAGGCGGCCGATATTTGCCTTGGGGGCGGGCCCTGCTTAAAATTCCCGCAGTCCCCAACCCGGAGCCCGGCATGGAAGCAAGCGCCACTGAGTGGGAGGATCCCGAATGGGCCAACCTGTTCCGCCAGGAGGCCCAGGCCCATCCCCCGCTCGAAGCGACCCTCGCCCGCGTCCCGGTCTTCAGCGCCCTGACCCCCAGGGAATTGTGGACCCTGGCGCGCATCGTGCACCCGCGCCGTTTTGCCGCCGGGGAGACCATCATTCGCCGCGGCGCCGAGCAGTCGGGTTTCTACCTGATCCGCTCGGGCAGCGTGCAGATCCTGCGCCGCGACGCCCAGGGCGTCAACCAGGTGGTCGGCACCCTGGGCCCGGGCGAGTTGCTGGGTGAGTTCGCTCTGGTCGACGGCACCCCGCGCACCTCGACGGTGGTGGCTGCCGAGCGCAGCGAACTGATCGGCTTCTTCAAACCCGACCTGATGGACATCATGATCACCAACCCGGGACTGGGTTGCAAGATCCTCTTGAGCCTGGCCGAGCAGATGGGCCCGACCCTGGCCCGGGACTACCAGACCCTCAAGGATCTGGGGTACGACTACCTGCACGACGAAGAAGGCCTTGCCGCCCGATGAAACCGAAAAAGAAAAAAGCCAAACCCTCGCTGCTGGCCCGTCTCTTCGGGGCCAAAAACAAGGCCAAGCCGGCCGCCAGGAAGAGCGCCAAGGACCCCAAAACCCCGCCCAAAACCCCGCTGGACCGCTCCATCGCCGAGATCAAGACCATGGTGCGTATCGGCGAGAACAACCCCGCCCGCCTGGCCAATATCCTCGGCAACCTGATCAAAGCCGAGCAGGCCAAGAAGGCCAAGGCCGATGAAGACTACCAGCGCCTGATCCAGGACATCCTTGACCGCGAGCAGAAAAAGCAGGAGCAGCCGCCCTCCGGCAGTGCCGGCGAATAAGGCGGACTAGGCCAACACCCCCCGCATATACGCCAGACTCGCCGCCGCGATGGTGCGCGGGTCGGGTTTGAAGTCGAAGACCTCCACCGAGACGTAGCGCTCGTATTTCAGCTCCCGCAGGGTGCGCAGCACCCCGGCGATATCGCTCTGCCCGAAGCCCGGCCCCCGCTTGTTCACATCGTTTACATGCACGTGATACAGATGCGATCCCGAATCCCGCAAAAGCTGCGGCACCGGCAGCGCCTCGCTCGAACCGCTGCACACGTCCACCATGGTCTGGAAATGGGGGTGGTTGATCTCGGCCACCATTTTGCGTGCCTGGGCGGCGGTGGTGAGCAGGTTGGTCTGGTCCGGGCTCAGGGGCTCTATACACAGGTATACCCCGCACTGCTCGGCGGTCTTCAGGCAAGACTCGAACACCGCCCGGGTCCGGTCCCAGGTCTGCTGGTAATCCCAGCCCTCCTGCACGTTGCGCTGCTTGGGTGAACCGATGATCATCACCTTGCCGCCAAAATCCCCGCAGCAGCGGATCAGCGCCTCGAAGTAATCGCGCGTTTTGTTGCGGATGCCCTCGTCGGGGTGGTTGATGTACAGCCCGGTGGGACTGACCAGCAGCCAGTGCAGCCCGACGATCTCCACCCCGGCGGTTTCGGCGGCGCGGCGGATCTCCTGGCGGCGCCCGGCCGGGATCTCCTCCACCGAGGGGGCCAGGGTGAAGGGGGCGATCTCCACGCCCTGGTACCCCACCTCGGCGGCGTAGGCGAAGACCTCCTCGATGGGCCAGTTCTCGAAGTATTCGTTGCAGGTGGCGAATTTCATCGGTGTTCCTCCCTCGGCTGGACGACCGGTTCGAAATTAACCATGTCACCTCCCCCACGCCAGACGGGCGCTTTTGGTGCCACTCCCGTCCCCTGCCGCCAGAGAGAAGGGGCCGGCACGCTCCTTGCAGTCCTGCCCGGCCATGGTGCTCTTCGTGTTTGCCCTGCTCCTGGCCGCGCCGGCAGCGCCCCAGGATCTGGACCCCTTTGCCGGCGAGGAAAAGGCTGCGGCCGCCGAACACGAACCGCCCGCGGGCATCGTGCCCGGCGACCTCGCCCTGCGGCTGCGCACTCAGGGCAGGCCCGGGCACACCCGCCAGTACCAGCGCCTGATCTGGAAAGGCGCCCAACAGGAGGTGCAAATGCTGGTCGAACGCGACGCGGGTGAGCGGCGCTGGAGCGACTTTGCCGCCTTTGCCTACCACTGGAACCACCCCACGCGCCGGCTGGCCCTCAGCGCCGGCGACCTGCGGCCGGGTTACGGCCAGGGGCTGGTCTTTGGCCGGCCCGGCGGCAGCGGCGCACCTTTCCCCGCGCTGCGCCAGGACCAGGCCGACGCCGGGTACCGCGGCAGCGGCGAGAACACCGCCCTGCGCGGCCTGGCCCTCGGCGCCGGGGCCGGTCCCTGGACCCTGGCGCTGGTGGGCGGGCGGGCCGCCCGCGACGCCCGCCTCGGCAAGGAGGATCAGGTGGTCTCCCTGCCCGAAAGCGGCCTGCACCGCAGCGCCACCGAAAAGGCCGGCCAGCGCCTGCTCGGCCTGTGGGTGGCCGGAGCGCGGCTGCGGCGGAGCGCGGCGGCCTGGCAGTGGGGCGCCATCTTCCAGCACCTGCACTTGGACCGCCGGGTGGACCTGCGCCGCCGCGGCCAGCGCGCCTTTCACGGCCACGGGGTGCGCCTGGCCGGCACTGACCTGCAATTGCGCTGGCGTGGCCTGCGGGCCGGCGGCGAAGCGGCCGTGGACACCCGGGGCCGGCGCGGCGGCCTGGGCATGGCGGCGCTGCGCCGGGGTCCCTGGGGGGTTGGCGCCACCTGGCGATACTACGATCCCGAGTTCCCCGGTTTTTTCTCCGGGGCTCCGGGCCGCAGCCAGGGGCGCGACGAAATCGGCCTGCTGCTCAGCGCCGCGGGCCGCTGCCAAGGCTGGCAGGGCCGCCTGTGGACCGACGGCTGGGGGCCGGTGCAGACTCGCGACCCCAACCGGGTCTGGGGGGCCAGCCTGATCCGCCCCCTGCCCGGGGGGCTGGAACTCGACCTGGCCGCCCAGCAGCGCTCCGGCGCCGACCGGCGCGGACGGGTGGAACTCTCGTGGTCGCAGCGCGAACATCTCGAACTGGCGGGCCGCTGCGAAGGGTGCCAGGCCGCCGGGGGCGAACGCGGTCTGCTCTGCTCCCTGCGGGCCACCAGGCAGTGGCGACACCTGGCCCTGACCGGCCACCTGAGCCGGTTCCATACCTCCTCCTATGCCAGCCGGCTCTACGAATACGAGTACGATCTGCCCGGCGCCTTCGGCATCCGGCCCCTGTACGGGCAGGGCTGGCGCTGGTACCTGCTGGCGGCCCATACCCGGGGCCCGCTGCGTCTGGCAGCGCGTTTTCGCCGCCAGCAGGGCCAGCATCAGGCCGGCGTGCAACTGGACCTGGAATGGCCTCCCTGAGCGCGCCGGCGTCTGGTTGACACGTGCCGGCCAGGTGGATAACTTGAAGCATCCGACCCTGCCATCGCTGCCCGCGAGTCCCAGACCCTATGGTTGACCAGAGCTATTCCGCTTTCGACCTGGAAGACCGCCTCCGCCGCCTCAATGAAATTGGCGTGGCCCTCTCGGTGGAGCACAACCTCACCGTTTTGCTTGAACGCATCCTGCTCGAGGCCCGCAGTTTCACCCGCGCCGACGCCGGCACCCTCTTCCTGCTCAAAGGCGACCACCTCACCTTCGAGATCGCCCAGAACGACACCCTGAAGAGTTTTGCCGGCGGCACCCACGGCAGGATGAACATGCCGCCGGTCGCCCTCAACCGGGAGAGTGTTTCGGGCTACGTGGCCGTGACCGGGCAGGCCCTCAATATCGAGGACGTGTACACCGATCCGGTCTACCGCTTCGAGGGGCCCAAGAACTACGACCGCATGACCGGTTACCACACCCGCTCCATCCTCGGGGTGCCGATGAAGGACCACGAGGACCAGATCATCGGGGTGGTGCAGTTGCTCAACGCCCTGCACCCCCTCACCGGCGAGGTGGTGCCCTTCTCGGCCCAGGACCAGTCCCTCATCCAGTCCCTGGCCTCGCAGGCGGCGGTGGCGATCAACAACGTGCGCCTGATCCAGGACACCGAACGGCTCTTCGATTCCTTTGTCGAGGTGATGGCCACCGCCATCGACGAACGCTCGCCCTATACGGGCGGCCACATCCGCCGGGTGGCCGAGATGGCCATGGCCGTAGCCCACAGTATCAACGATTGCCAGGAGGGCCCGCTGGCCGAGCGGCAGTTCAGCGAAGACGAGCTGAACGAGCTGCGCATCGCCTCCTGGATGCACGACATCGGCAAGATCACCACGCCCGAGTGGGTGGTGGACAAACCGACCAAGCTACACACCCTTTTCGACCGCATCGACCTGGTGCGCACCCGCTTCGCCCTGATCGCCAAAACCATCGAACTGGAGCGCCTCGAATGCCAGGCCAACCTGCAGGCCGCCGGCCAGCCCCTGCCCGCCGGGTTTGCCGCGGACTACCAGGGCCGCCTGCAGGCCCTGGCCGAGGACCTGGCCTTCCTGGAGCGGGCCAACACCCCCGGCGAATTCATGCAGGACGCCGACCTGGAGCGCCTGCGGCGCATCGCTGCCCAGACCTACCGCGACGGCGGGCAGGAGCATCCGTACCTGAGCGAGGACGAGTTGCGGAACCTGTGTATACGCAAGGGCAGCCTCACCCAGGAGGAGCGCCAGAAGATCAACGACCACGCCGCGATGAGCATCAAGATGCTGGCCCAGATCCCCTTCACCCGCAAGCTCAACCAGGTGCCCCAGATCGCCGGGGCTCACCACGAAAAACTCGACGGCAGCGGGTACCCCCAGGGCCTCAAGGCCGGACAGATCAGCCTGCAGGCCCGTATCCTGGCGCTGGTGGACATCTTCGAATCCCTCAGCGCCGACGACCGTCCCTACCGGGCCAAACCCATGCCCCGCGAACTGGTGCTGCGCATCCTCAAGGAGGAGGTGGAGCGTGGGTACCTCGATCAGGATGTCTTCGCGCTCTTCATGCGCGAACAACTCTTCCTCAAGCTCGACGAGATCAAGGCGCGAATGGCCCGGGCCGCCGGCGCCAGCGCGCCCCGGGTATGATCCGCCTCGCCCTGCTCCTGCTGCTGGCCGGCACCCGCTGCGGCTGGGCCCTGGTCTGCGGCGACCAGGCCGCCCGCCCGGCCCAGGCCCGCCTGCCCGCCACGGGCCAATTACACGCCCTGGCGGTTTTTGCCCGCTTTCAGGACGAGAACCAGCTCGATGCCGCCCTACCCGCGTACGCCGCCGCCCTCTTCGACCCGCTGCGTCCCGGCAGCCTGACCCATTACTATCTGGAGATGTCGGGCGGCCAGTTCCGCCTCGACGGCGAGGTGGCGCCCCGCTGGTACGGCGCCCGCCACCCGGGCACCGCCTATGTGGACAGCACCGGCCTGGGCGGTGATTTCGGCGCCTTCACCCGCGACATCCTGGCAGCGGTGGACGCCGAGATGGACCTGGGGGCCTTCGACAACGACGGGCCCGACGGGGCGCCCAACTCGGGCGATGACGACGGGTACGTGGACTTCCTCTTCCTCAACACCCTCACCATCCCCAGGAACTTCATCATCGCCGACGCCACCGGAGTCGCCAAGCTGGGCCTGATCGACGACTACATCACCGCCGACCGCCGGCCCGGTGGCGGGTTCGTTCGTGTGCGCGCCGACAGTCACTCGCGCGGCCGGGGAGGCACCTTGCAGCGGGCCCATACCTTCGAGGTGGCGGTGGGCAGCATGGCCCACGAATTCGGCCACGCCCTGGGCCTGCCCGATCTCTACGACCTGGACTATGGCCAGCAGAGCGGGTTGCCCGACCCCGAGCGCGATTCTGCCGGGGTGGGCTACTGGTGCCTGATGGGACGCGGGGCCCTGGGTTGGAACGAGCAGGACAGCCCCAGCCCGATGTGCGCCTGGGCGCGGGAGCAACTGGGCTGGCTCGGCCGCAACAACGCCAATCTGGTGGTGGTCGACCGCGATCTGCCCGACGCCGCCTTTGCCGACGCGCTGGCCGGCGGCAAGGTCTACCGGTTGCCAGGCCCCGAGCCGGGCACCTACCTGTTGGTGGAACACCGCGCCGGCAACAGCTTTTACCAGCGCCACCAGCCGGCCAATGGCCTGCTCCTCTGGCAGGTGCGCGAAGGCGCCTTCGGGGTGGATGACGAGACGCACAAACAGGTGGAGCTGGTCTGCGCCGACGGCCTGTATCTCGACGCCGGGTTCCCCGCCGGCGCCCAACCCTCCCCCGAATTTGGCCGCGACAATCTCGACTTCTGGGCCCACGACGAAACCTACCGCGCCCTCCACTCCGGCAACCTGGGCGATGCCACCGATGTCTTCGACGGGGTGAACTTCACCGAGTACTCGGTGCTCACCAACCCGCCCGCGCCGGCGGGCATCAGCATCGGGCGTATACGCCGGCAGGGGGATGCCATGCTGGCCGACCTGCGGGTGCACGACCCCCGGCGAGCCGGCACCCTCAGCGGCACGCACACCTGGCAGAACACTATCGAGGTGGTGGCCGACGTGGTGGTCGCCCTCGGCGCCAGATTGCAGATTGCCCCCGGCACCCTGGTCCGTTTCGCCGCCGACCAGCGCCGCGCCGGCGCCGATCCGGCCCGCTGCGAACTGGTGGTGCTGGGGGAGCTGGTGATCGGCCCCCGCGCCCACCTCACCTCGGCAGCCGCCCAGCCCGCCCCGGGCGACTGGGCCGGCATCCGCCTCGACGCCGTCGGGCATCTCTCTCTGCGCCAGGTCATCCTCGAGTACCCCCGGCAGGGCATCGCGGGCAAAGAGCTGCTTTTCCCCCTCGAGGTGGAGGACACCCGCATCCTGCAGGCCGAACAGTGCGGCATCTGCCTGGAGGAGGTCCAAGAACCTGTTACCCTGCTGGGAGTGGAGGTGGAGGCCGCCGGCCAGCAGGGCATCAGCATCTGCGGCCCGGCCCCGGTGCAGGTCCGCGAGGCCCGCCTGGTGGGCAATGGCACCCGCGGCCTGGAACGGGCGGGCGGCTATCTCCAGCTCCTCAACAGCGTGCTGACCGACAACGGGAGCCGCTCGGCCAACGGCGCCAACCTGGTGCTGGGCAGCCAGGTCTTTGGCCGGGTGGCCAACAACCGCTTGCAGGGCGAGGTGGGTATACGCTGCGAGCAGTGCGACGAGGTGTCCATCGAGCAGAACCACCTGTCCGGGCACCGCATCGGCCTGCACAGCGACAGCGGCCGGCCCCATCTGCTGCGCAACGAGTTTGTCGGCAACGAACTGGCCCTGCTGCTGACCGGGGTCCGGGTGCCGGCCCGCATGGAGCTGAACACCATCGACAGCACCGCCCAACTGCTCGACAACCAGACCGGCATCGAACTGGTCGCCCGCAACAACTGGTGGGGCCGCGACGACGAGGCCTGGATCCAGGCCCGCATCAAGGGCCTGGTGCAGTGGCGGCCCTTGCTGAACTTCGACCCGCGGGTGCCGGTGGCCTTCGCCCTCGATCCCGCCTACCCCAACCCCTTCACCGACTACACCCGCATCAACTACACGGTGGGCATCAACAAGGCCGCCCTCGACCGCCAGAGCGAGATGCTCGTCGAGGTGCGCTCCCTCACCGGCGGGCTGGTGCGGCGGCTGGTGCGCCAACCCGCTGCCCCGGGCATCTATTCGGTGGTCTGGGACGGCCGCGACGAGCAGGGCCGCCCGGCGGCCAGCGGGGTGTACTGCTGCCAGCTGGTGGTCGATCCGGTGCTCCTGAGCCGCAAGCTGCTGGTATTGCGCTGAACCGGCGGCGCCCTGGCGGCGGAAGATATTTCCCGGGAACCGGCCGGCGGGGGCCGGGTCCTGAGGGTGCCACCGCCCGCATTTCCCCTACTCCCCCGGCCCGCCACCCGTAGTGGGCCCGGGGCCGCCACCTCCAAGATCTGGGAGCGGCGGCGGGAGCGCCGAGGGGGCCTCTTGTTTATTTTTTAAAGGTATGGACATACAGACCGATTATCTGATCGTCGGCAGTGGCCTGGCCGGTCTCTTTTTTGCTATCAAGGCAGCGGAACACCATTCGGTGGCGCTGATCACCAAATCCGTGGCCATGGAGTCGAACACCACCTATGCCCAGGGCGGTATCGCCGCGGTGGTGAATCAGGGCCGCGACTCCTTTGCCCAGCACGTGCAGGACACCCTGGCGTCGGGAGCCGGCCTCTCCGACCCGGCCGTGGTGGAGCTGGTGGTGCGCGAGGGCCCCGAGGTGGTGGAGGAGTTGGTGCAGTTGGGCGCGCAATTCACGCGCGAAGCCACCGGCAGGCTCTCGGTGGAGCGCGAGGGCGGCCATTCCCAGCCGCGGGTGGTGCACGCGGCCGACTCGACGGGTCGCGAGGTCTCGCGGGCGCTGCTGGAGGCGGTGGCCCGCGGCAAATTGAAAATTTACGAGCGCCATCTGGCGCTGGAACTGCTGATCGAGGGCCGCTGTTGGGGGGTCCAGGCGCTGGCGTTGGACACGGGGCAACTGCACCGCTTCGCCGCGCCCGTCACCCTGCTGGCCACCGGCGGCGCCGGCCAGGCCTACCTGCACACCACCAATCCAGCGGTGACCTGCGGCGACGGGGTGGCCATGGCCTACCGGGCCGGGGCCACGGTGGGCAACCTCGAGTTCATGCAGTTCCACCCGACCATGTTCTACCAGCCGGGCGGTCCCTCCTTCCTCATCAGCGAGGCGCTGCGCGGCTATGGCGGGGTGCTGGTTGACCGGCAGGGCCGGCCCTTTGCCGAGAAGTACCATCCGCGCGGCTCCCTGGCCCCCCGCGATATCGTGGCCCGGGCCATCGTCAGCGAACTGCGCGAAACCGGCGACGAATGTGTCTTTCTCGATGTGCGGGGCAAGGACCCGGCCGAGACCCGGCGGCGTTTCCCCGGCATCAGCGAACACTGCGCCCATCGGGGCATCGACATCACCGCCGACCTGATCCCGGTGATGCCCGCCGCCCACTATCTGTGCGGGGGGATCAAGACCGACCCGTGGGCCCAGACCGGGATTGCCGGGTTGTACGCAGCCGGCGAGGTGGCCCTCACCGGCTTACACGGGGCCAACCGCCTGGCCAGCAATTCGCTGCTGGAAGCCCTGGTTTTCTCGCGCCGGGCCTGGCAACACGCCCGCGAGCAGTCCCCGCCGGCCCTGCCCGCTTCGTTGCCGCCCGGACGGGAGCCAGGCGGCGACGCGCCGGACCTGGAACTGGTGGCCCGGCATCGGCTGCACCTGCGCCGCTGCCTGTGGGAGGAGGTGGGGATCGTGCGCACCACCGCCGGCCTGGAGCAGGCCTGCAGGACCCTGGACCAGTTGGCCGAGGAGAGCGAGACCCTGCACCGGCGGCATGGCGTGGACCCGGCGCTGGTCGAGTTGCGCAACCTGGCCACCACCGCCCAACTCATCGCCCACGGGGCGCGGCAGCGGCAGGAGAGCCGCGGCGCGCATTTTAATCAAGACTTACCGCAGCGAGACGACCAACACTGGCAGCGAGACACCCTGATCCGGGCCGCCGGGGGAATCGCGGAGTAGATTGAGGTAAACCCATGAGATACTGCTGGACCGCCCTGCTCCTCTGCGTCCTGGCCCAGGCGGCCGGGGCGGCCGACGCCGTCGTCACCAAGGTGCGCGGCCTCTCGCTCAACGTGGACAAGGGCGCCGACCAGGGCCTGGTGGCGGGCATGGAGGTGGTGGTGGTGCGGCTCCCGGGCGAGGCGGTCATCCATCCCATCACCGGCGAAAACCTCGGCTCCCCCGAGATCCGCCTGGCGGCCGGTGACGTGGCCAAGGTGAGCGCCGGTTCCGGGGTGATCCGCCTCAAATCCCTGCCGCTGATGCCGGTGCACGCCGGCGACGTGGTCCGCTACGTGGCGACCGAGACCGTCGGCCAGGTGGCCGAGGAACAGATCCGCGTCGACGTGGCCCGCCGCGAGGATGCCCAGGAAAGGCAGCAGCTCAAGTCCGATGTCTCCGGCCTCACCCGCGACGTCAAGAACATCCAGACCACCATCCATTCCCTTGAGAACATGGTGCAGCGACTCGAGAAGGTGGACGAGCGCATGCGGGCCCAGATGAAGGGGATCAGCACCGACGTCAACGCCCTCAAACGCGAGATGGCCGCGATCCGCGAGACAGTCGCCACCCTGGTCTCCCCCAAGGTCGAGAAGCGCCACGGCGAGAGCGATACCCTCACCGCCACCCAGCTCGACCGCCTGCGCCAGATCATCCAGGAGGAGATCACCAAGCTGCGCGCCGAGATGCCGCCCCCGGCCCCGGAGACCACCGCCGTGGCGGTGCACACCCCCGCCATCGAGGAGCACCACCCCGAACCCGAAACCCACGCCGAACCCGAAGCGCAGCACGAGGAGGCCCCCGCTCAGGAGGAGCCACCCGCCGAGGAGGAACCCCCCGTCGAGGAAGTGCCCTTCTACACCACCACCTGGTTCATGGCCACCGTGGGCGGCATCGGGGTGCTGGGACTGGGCTACTACCTGTTCACCTTCCTCAAGGGCCGCAAAGGCGACGAGGAGGAGGAAGAGGAAGAGGAGGACGACGAACCCGACGCCGAGGTGGAGGTCGAGGAGGACGAGGAGGAGGAAGACGACATCGTGGTGGAGGAAAGCAAGTGAGCCGGCTCCTGGCCTGGGCCCTGGCCCTCAGTTGCGTGTTGCCGCCCTGCCTGGCCCGGGCCGAGGCGCCCCGGCCCGAAGGGGTGATCATCCGCGTCGACGGCAGTCTGGCCTATATCGACGCCGGCCAGCAGCAGGGCCTGATGGAGGGCGACCTGCTCGACATCATGTCCACCGAGGTGCTCACCCACCCCCTCACCGGCGACACCCTCTCGGTGACCCCGACGGCGGTGGGCGCGCTGCGGGTGCGCCAGGTCTTTCCGCGCTTCGCCATCGGCGAGCTGGTCCACGTCGAGCCGGGCCAGGACCCCATGCTGATGCCGGTCTACCGCATCATGGACCCCGAGCGTATGTCCCAGGTCATGCTCTACGCCCAGCATTTCGCCTACGAGGTTGCCGGTTCGGGCGTGCCCCGGCGCCGGGCCCTCATCCCCGGCCTCTACCAGCTCAAACTCGGGTCCCCGGCCAAAGGCTGGGCCCTGCTGGGCCTGGAGGCCGCCGCCCTCACCGCCGGGGTGTTGTCCCACGTGCAGAGCGCCAACTACTACGACAACTACAAAGGATTGGGAACGGGCCATACCACCCAGCAGTTCGACTACCAGTTCGAACGCGCCAACACCTGGCACAATCGGAGCAAAACCGCCTACTGGCTGGCCGGGGCGGTGGTGGCCTACAACTGGATCGACGTGTTGTGGCTGGGCAAGGCCCCGGCGGTGGAAAGCGGCCTGGAGCTGAGCCGCCAGGGCACCCCTCTCCTCCAGCTGGCCTACAGGTTCTGAGATGATCCCCCTGGTGCTGCTCTCGCTGCTCCTGCTGGCCGGCTGTAGTGGTCCCGAACGCGACAACTGCAGCGACCCTCATTCGCTCTGTTTCGGCGAGCTGCCCCAGTTGCTGATCGGTTCCTGGGGCCGCAATGATGCGGAGCGCAACGAGGTTTTCATCTTCAAGGTGGACGGCACCATGCAATTGCTCGACTACAGTTGCCACCAGAGCGGGGCTGGCGACGTGGTGGACCGCAACACCGCCCCGCCCTGCTACACCCTGATCGGCACCTACTTCCTCAATGGCGAGGAGCTGCGCCTGCACTTCGAAGACGTGTACAACCTGCCGGGACAGGATCCGGTCAGCCTGCCGCGCACCGACCGGGTGATCCAGATCGCGATCAAACGCAACACCCTGACGGTTTTGGAGGGAGAGGAGCCCCCGCGCTCGTATCAAGCCCTCCAGTAAAAAGCCTGGCCACCCCGGCCATTGTCAAAAGCCGCCCCGGCCTTATATTCATCTCCTCCCCTTCCTATCGCCAGCGAGTCCTGCCTTGAGCATCGCCGTCCTCGATTTCGGCGGGCAATACGCCCATCTCATCGCCAACCGCATCCGCCGCCTGCACGCCTACGCCCGCATCTGCTCGCCCCGGGTTTCCCTGGACGAGCTCAAGGGGGTTCGCGGCCTGATCCTCTCCGGCGGGCCTTCCAGTGTCTACGACCCGGCCCAACCGCCCTACAACCCCGCCCTCTTCGACGCCGGCCTGCCCATCCTGGGCCTGTGCTACGGCCACCAACTGCTCTGCCAGCATCTGGGCGGCCAGGTGGAGCCGGGCCGGACCCGCGAGTTCGGGGCCGCCCGCCTGCAGGTGGCCAAGGGTGAAGGAGTGCTCAAAGACCTGGGCCCTGAGGAACGGGTGTGGATGAGCCACCAGGACACGGTGAGCCGCCTGCCTGAGGGCTTCGAGGTGCTGGGCAGCACCGACGACTGCGCCATGGCCGCCGTCTACGACCCGGCCCGCCGCATCTACGGCCTGCAGTTCCATCCCGAGGTCAGCCACACCGTCAAGGGCATGGCCATCCTCGAAAACTTCGTCGCGTTGTGCGGCTGCCCCCGCGACTGGACCATGGAGCACTACCTCGAAGAGCAGGCGGAGCAGATCAAAAAGCAGACCGCCGGCCGCAAGGTCTTCCTGCTGGTCAGCGGCGGGGTGGATTCCAGCGTGGCCTTCCTGATGCTCAACCGCATCCTCGGCGAGGACCGGGTGCTGGGCCTGCACATCGACAACGGCTTCATGCGCCACAACGAAACCGCCCTGGTGCGCCGCCTGCTGGCGGATTCCGGGTTCGCCAACCTGCACGTGGTGGACGCCAGCGCCGAGTTCCTGGCCGCCGTCGAGGGCATCGTCGAACCCGAGGAGAAACGCCGGCGCATCGGCGCCCAGTTCCTGCACACCCGCGACCGGGCCCTCGCCGAGCTGAAACTGGACCCCGAGGAATGGCTGCTGGGCCAGGGCACCCTCTACACCGATACCATCGAATCGGGCGGCACGGCGCATGCGGCGGTGATCAAGACCCACCACAACCGCGTGGACCTGATCGAGAAGTTGCTGGCCGAGGGCAAGGTGGTCGAACCCCTGGCGCAGCTGTACAAGGACGAGGCCCGCGAGCTGGGCGAGCAACTGGGACTGCCCCACCATCTGGTCTGGCGCCATCCCTTCCCCGGTCCGGGGCTGGCGGTGCGCGCCCTGTGCTCCGACGGCCAGGCCGACTGGCAGGGTGTGGAAGCAGCGCAGGACCAGGCCAGCCAGATCGCGGCCCGCTTCGGCCTGCAGGTGGAGATCCTGCCCCTGCGCAGCGTGGGGGTGCAGGGCGACGGGCGGACCTATGCCCACCCGGCGCTGGTCTGGGGCGAGGCGGATTGGCCGGCCCTCGAAGAGCTTTCCACCGAACTGACCAATGCCCTCCCGCAGATCAACCGCGTCGTCTACCTGCTCGGCCCGGTACCGCGGCCCGCACAGCGCCTCAAGGAAGCCCACCTGACCCGCCAGCGCCTCGACCTCCTCCGCCAGGCCGACAGCCTGGCCATGGAGGCCCTGGAGCGCCACGGCCTGATGCAGGAGGTCACCCAGATGCCCACGGTGCTGGTGCCCCTCTCCAGCGACGGCATCCAGGAGAGTGTGGTGTTGCGGCCCATCTCCACCGACGACTTCATGACCGCCCGCTTCAGCGCCCTGCCCCCGGCCTTTGTCGGCGAGATCTGCCGGCAACTGCTGGCGGTGGCGGGCATCGAAGCGGTCTTCTACGACATCACCCACAAACCCCCGGGCACCGTGGAATGGGAATAAGCACTTCGGGCGCCCTCCCCGTTGCCGCACCCTCCTGATCCCTCCCCGCTGGAAGAGCGCCAACCGGTGAGCGCCGTGCCAAGCCATCCACCCGCCCGCCCGCCGGTCAACAAGTGGCTGGTCACCGTGTCGGTGACCTTCGGCACCCTGATGGGCGCCATCGACGCCTCCATCGTCGCCGTGGCCATTCCGCACCTGCGCGGCGCCCTGGGGGCCACGGTGGAGGAGATGGCCTGGGTCACCACCGCCTTTGTCATCGCCACGGTGATGGTCATGCCGCTCACCGCCTTCCTGGGCCGCCTGTACGGGCAGCGGCGGGTGTACCTGGCCTCGCTGGTGTTGTTCATCCTGGGCTCCGCCCTGTGCGGCGTGGCCGCCAGCCTGCCGATGATGGTCTTTTTCCGCGTCCTGCAGGGTCTGGGCGCCGGCGCCCTCCAGCCCACCGAGCAGGCCATCCTGCGCCAGACCTTCCCGCCCGAGGAACAGGGCATGGCCATGGCGGTGTTCGGCCTGGCGGTGGTCGTCGGCCCGGCCCTGGGCCCGACCCTGGGCGGCTTCCTGCTCGACAACTACGCCTGGCCCTGGATCTTCTTCATCAACCTGCCGGTGGGGTTGCTGGCCCTGTTCATGGTCACCCGCTTTGTGCACGAGCCGGAGGACATCCGCCAGCACAACCACGAGATGGCCCTCAAGCAGCGCGCCGACATGGACTGGAGCGGCATCGCCCTGCTGTCGGTGGGCCTGGCCTGCCTGCAGTACACCCTGGAGGAGGGCAGCGGCCACGACTGGTTCGAATCGCGCGCCATCGCCACCTGCGCGGTGATCACCGTGGTGGCGCTGGCCGCCTTCGTCTACCGCGAGCTGACCGCCAGGGCCCCGGCCGTGGATCTGACCCTGTTCAAGGACCGGGTCTTTCTCTCCGGCACCCTGGTCGGCGCCATGACCTTTGCGGTGCTGATGTCGATCACCTTCCTGCTGCCGGTGTTCATGCAGGAGTTGCTGGGCTTCACCGCCATGCAGGCCGGGCAGGCCCTGATGCCGCGCGGCCTGGCCATGATGGTGGCCATCCCCATCGTCGGCCGGCTCTACAACCGGGTGCCGCCGCCCCTGTTCATCTCGAGTGGCGTGCTGATGGTGGCCTTCTCGGCGTACACCATGGCCCACTACACCCTCGAGACCAGCGCCTCCAGCGTGGTGGGGGCGATCATCCTCCAGGGCGTGGGCTTCGCCTGCCTCTTCGTGCCCCTGACCACTGTGGCCATGGCCCGCATCCCCCGCTACCGCCTGGCCGACGCGGCCGGGCTCAACGCCCTGTTGCGGCAGATCGGCGGTTCGCTGGGGCTGGCGGCCTTTGCCACCCTGCTGCCCGACTTTGTCGCCGAGGCGCGGGCCGGCCTCTCGGCCCATGTGGTGGCCGGCAATCCCGAGATCGCCCACCGCCTTGCGGGGCTGCAGCAGACCCTGATCTCCCGCGGCTTCGACCCCTACTCGGCCCTGCAGGCAGCCCAGCGGCTGCTGGGCCAACTGGTCTACCGCGAGGCGACGGTCATCGCCTTCGAGCGCATGTTCATGCTGGCCGGCCTGGCCTTCCTGCTGATCCTGCCCCTCGTGGTGTTCCTCAAAGCGCCGCGCCTTCCCGCCGGTGCTCCGCCCCCCGAAGTTCCCGTGGAGTTATGAGTGATGGAATCGCCGACTGACCAGCAGCCCCTGCCAACCGCCACCCCGCCGCGCCGGCCCCCCCTCGCCCTGGTGGTGGCCATCCTCCTGGCCCTGGGCGGCATACTCGCCTACCGGTACTCCCTCGCCGACGAGGAGGACACCGACGACGCCCAGGTGATAGCCGATACCGTGCCCGTGGCGACCCGGGTGGGCGGCCAGGTACACCGGCTGCTGGTGCAGGAAAACCAGCTGGTCGAGCAAGGCGCACTGCTGGCCGAGATCGATGACGCCGACTACGCGGCTCGTGCCGAAAAGGCCGAGGCGGAGTTGGCCACGGCCCAGGCGCAGGCCCGGGCCGCCGACGCCCAGGTGCAGATCGTCGAGGCCAGCGCCAGAGGCGGCCTGGCCACGGCGCAGGCGGCGCTGGCCAGCTCCAATGCCGGGGCCAAGGGCGCCGACGCCAATCTCGAATCGGCGCGGGCCGCCCTGGAGGGAGCCGAAGCCGCCGCCCGCCGGGCCGAACAGGACCTGAGCCGCGCCCGGCAGTTGCGCGAGGCCAACGCCCTGCCCCAGGACCGCCTCGACGCGGCGCAATTCGCCCGCGATGCCGCCCAGGCCACCCTGGCCCAGGCCAAAGCCAAGGTGACCAGCGAGGAAGAGTCCCGCCGCGCCGCCCACAGCCGCATCGCCGAGGCCAAAGGCCGGCTCGATCAGAGCACCCCCATCGCCGCCCAGATCGAGGCGGCCCGCGCCGGCGCCGAACTGGCCCACGCGCGGGTGCGCAGCGCCGAGGCGGCCCTGGCCCTGGCCCGGCTGGAGCTGGGCTACACCCGGATCACCGCCCCGGCCACCGGGTCGGCCTCCAAGCTCACCGTGCACGAAGGCCAGTTGATCAGTCCGGGCCAGCCCCTGTGCGAGCTGGTGCCCACCGCCACCTACGTGATCGCCAATTTCAAGGAGACCCAGATCAGCCAGATGAAACCCGGCCAGCCGGCCGAGATCACCATCGACGCCTTCCCCGGACAGACCTTGACCGGCCGGGTCGAGAGCCTGTCCGGAGGCACCGGCGCCAGCTTCTCGCTGCTGCCGGCCGACAACGCTACCGGCAACTTCGTCAAGGTGGTGCAGCGGGTGCCGGTGCGTATCGCCTGGACCGAACCCCGGCCCGCACTCACATTGCGGGCCGGGCTGTCGGCGGTGGTGACCGTGCAGGTGGGGAACTGACCATGCGCACCTCGACCTGGGCCCTCGGCCTGGCGCTGGGCCTGAGCGCCGCCGCCAACGCCGCTCCTATCCAATTGACCCTCGAGTCGGCCGTGGCCACCGCCCTGGAGGCCAGCCCGGTGCTGAAGGCGGCGCGCCAGCGCCAGCGGGCCAGCGCCGAACTGGCCACCAGCGCCGGCCGCCGCCTGCTGCCGGCCTTGCGCCTCAGCGACGAACACCAGCACTACGACGACGCCTTTACAGTGGGTTTTGGCGCCGGGCCGGGGGTGGTGGCGCGGGAGGAGGATACCCAGGTGCAGACCGTCTCGCTGCAGCAGCCGGTGCTGGGATTGCTGCGCCTGCGGGAGGAGCGCGGGGTGCAGGTGGAAAACGCCCAGGCGGGCCGCGCCCGTCTGGCGGCCACGGCCGACGGATTGCGGCAGGAGGTCGAGACCCAGTACCTGCGCTGTTTCGAGGCGCGGGCACTCGACCAGATCGCCAGTGCGGCGGTGGAGGAATTGAGCGAGCAGGTGCGCGTGGCCCGGGCCCGCCTCGAAACCGGCGTCGTGACCCGGGCCGATGTGCTGCGCCTGGAGGTGGCGGTGGCCAATGCGCGCCAGCAGGGCTTGTCGGCCCGCAGCCAGGCCGCTGCCGCCCGGGCCGCTCTCCTGGCCCTGCTGGGCTGGAGCGCCGCCACCACCGAGGTGGAATTGGCCGAGCCCACCGCGCTGCTGGAAGCCACCCGGCAGGAGCCGCCGGCCCTGGCCCTGGCCTGGGAACAGGCCCAGCGCCGGCGCCCGGAACTGGCCGAGCAACGCCACCTGGCCGCCGGAGCCAGGCGCCAGGCGCACGCCCTGGCCCTGGCCCTGCTGCCCGAGGTGGATCTGGAGGCCAACTACCAGCGCGTGCACGGCCAGGTCTTCCTGCCCGAACACACCCGCTCGGTGGGCCTGAAGGCGCGCTGGACCGCCTGGGAATGGGGGGCCAGCGCCCACCAGTGGCGCGCCGCCGCCGCCCAAGCCGCTGCCAGCCGCTGGGACCTCGAAGCCCGCCAGGCCCAGCTGGCCGCCGAACTGACCGCCAGCCTGGCCCAGGACCAAGCCACCCGCGGCGCCGTGCTGGCCGCCGAAACCACCATCCGCAGCGCCGAGGAAGCCTACCGGGTGACCGAGGCCGAGATCCAGGCCGGTACCGCCAACACCACCGACCTGCTCGAAGCCCAGGCCGCCCTGACCCAGGCGCGGCTCAACCTGACGCGCGCCCAGTACGAACTGGCCCTGGTCAGGGTGGCCTTGCGCCGCTCCCTGGACGAGAATCCCTGATCAGCGGATCAGGAAGTATTTGTTCTTGCCGCGCCGGAGGATGTGGTACCTGCCGTGTAACCCCTCAGCCCGGCGCAACACCACCTCGGGCCCGGCACAGCGCTCGCCGTTGAGGTAGATCGCCCCCTTGCCCAGATCCTCGCGGGCCTGGCGCTTCGAGGAACACACCCCCGCCGCCACCAGCAGGTCCACCAGCAGCGCCTCCTCCCCTTCCAGCACATGGGAGGGCACATCCCCGAACCCCTCCTCGATCTCGTCAGCGGCCAGAGCCGCCACCTCCCCGTAGAAGAGCGCCCGCGAGATCTTCTGCGCCCGCCGCGTGGCCGCCTCGCCGTGTACCAGGGTGGTCACCTCCTCGGCCAGCCGGCGCTGGGCCTCGCGCTTCTCGGGCTGGGTGCGGGTGGTCTGCTCCAGGGCCAGCAACTCCTCGTGGCCCAGGAAGGTGAAGTACTTGAGATAAGTGACCACACTCTGGTCGTCGGCGTTGATCCAGAACTGGTAGAACTGGTACGGGGTGGTCTTGGCCGGGTCGAGCCACACCGCACCGGACTCCGTCTTCCCGAACTTGGTGCCGTCGGCCTTGGTGACCAGCGGAAAGGTCAGGCCGTAGCTCTTGCGACCGGAGGCGCGGCGGATCAGGTCGGAGCCGGCGGTGATATTGCCCCACTGGTCGCTGCCGCCGATCTGCAACTGGCAGTCGGCGATCTCGTTCAGCTTGAGGAAATCGTAGGCCTGCAGGATCATGTAGCTGAACTCGGTGAAGGAGATGCCGGTCTCCAGGCGCGAGGCCACCGAATCCTTGGCCAGCATATAGGGCACCGGAAAGTGTTTGCCCACCTCGCGCAGCAACTCGATGGCCTTGAGCGGGCCCAGCCAATCGTAGTTGTTGATGATCCGGGCGGCATGCGCCCCGCCAAAGTCGAGGAAGGGTTCTAGCTGGGCCTTGAGTTTGCCGGTCCACGCGGCGACCACGTCGTCGGCATTGAGGCTGCGCTCGTTGGCCTTGCCGCTGGGGTCGCCGATCAGCCCGGTGCCCCCGCCCACCACGGCGATGGGCCGGTGCCCGGCCAGTTGGAAGCGGCGCAGCACCAGGATGGGCAGCAAGCTGCCCACGTGCAGACTGTCGGCCGTGGGGTCGAACCCGTTATAGAGGGTCAGAGGGCCCTCCTGCAGGCGTTGGGCCAAACCCTCGCGGTCGGTCACCTGGTAGACCAGGCCGCGGAATTCCAGATCCTCCAGCAGCGTCATGGCTCGTTCTCCGGTTGCGGGCAATAAAAAACCCCTGCACAGGGCCAGGGGTCGTCAGCGGTTGCGGCACGGATTACGGACGAAACCCTCTACCCTCCAGAGGTCCCCAAGTGGTAATATCGATAGATGGGTTTCATTGCCGGATGCTCCGCGCGCGCGTTGAGGGGAAATATACTCGGGTTTGCCGTGGCCGTCAACCGCCGGACCCTCCTGCCAAGGGAAAGTTTTGCCGCTCCCGGACGGCCAGCACCAGCCGCTCCCTCTGAGCCAGCGCCGGTATGATTTTTGCATCCTCCCCGAGTGCAGCACCTGCCCCGGAGGTGGCCCATGATCACCGGCGACCAACTCGACATCCGCCCCAACCCCGGCACCGGTTGTTACGAAGCCTGGCTGGTGGATCGCCTCACCGGCGAACAGCGCCTGCTCGCCACCTGCAGCCTCTGTGTGCCCGAGGAGCAGTTCCGCTGGTGGAACCGCCAACTCGGCCACCTCCTGCACCACGAGCTATCCCTGTCCACTGCCGCCTGAGCGCGTTTTGCGCCTCCCTCCCTTTTGCGCTAATTTATCCTCCGCGACGGGCGATTAGCTCAGTTGGTTAGAGCACCTGCCTTACAAGCAGGGGGTCACTGGTTCGAGCCCAGTATTGCCCACCACCTGAAAAAGCCCCTGCAGCCATTGCGGTTGCAGGGGTTTTCTGTTTTCCCTTCCCCAGCTGATAGCGCCGCGGGAAAACGATGCCTACCCAACACCGCCGGTGCCGATCGCGGAGGGGGCGGGTTTGCCCCTCCGGTTAGATGCGGTCGAGTTGGGTCATTTCCGCCGGGGTGAGCGCCCAGGCAAAGATGTCCATATTCGCACTCAGGTGTTCCTTTGAGCTGGCCTTGGGGATGACCACCACCTGCTTCTGCACCAGCCACCGGAGGGCGACCTGGGCCGCGGACTTGCCGTGCCGGTCACCGATCGCCCGCAGGGCCTGATCGCTGGCAGACTCGCCCCGCGCCAGGGGACAGTAGGCGGTGATGGTCACGCCCTTGCCCCGATGGTGCTGGAGCAACATCTCCTGGCTGTGGCCCACGTGATAGCGCACCTGGTTGGCGCACACCGGCGCCGGGGAAACAGCCTGCGCCTCTTCCACCTGGGGAATGGAGAAGTTGCTGACCCCGATGCTTTTCACCTTTCCCTGGTCGTGGAGGAT
>JADZBP010000003.1 GCA_020852055.1 Candidatus Latescibacterota bacterium | reverse complement strand
CACGGGGTCTTTGACCGCAAAGAGGCGCGAAAGGATACCGGGTATTGGCGGGCGCTGGCAGGGGCCGGCCTCCTGCCCGCCGTGGGCGCGCAGGAGGGGCCGGGCCAGGGTCGCGTAGGCCCGGCCGAAAGCGACGGCGTTATCGGGGGGAATACAGAAGGACAGGCGGGCCAGGGGGGTCATGGGGCAGCAAGGTAGTCCCCGCTCTGCAGGGCTGTCAAGAATGGGGCGCGCTGTAGCTCAGACGAAGAGCGGGCGGGCCAGATCCTCCGCGGAACCCTCCAGGCCGAATTCCTGCAACACCAGCCGGCGGACCTGGCGGATCTCCTCGGCGCCCTGGGGGATCAGGGTGCCCAGCAGCAGGCGGGGGATGTGGTTGCGCAGCCACTGGTCGACGAATTCGCCGGGCACCCCCAGCCGCTTGCAGGGCCACACCATCTTGTCGGCCACCAGCTGGCAGCGCTCCAGCTTGCCAAAGGTGGAGAGGGGCTGCTCGTCGAAGGTGCTGCGGTTGACCGAGACCAGGCAGGCCCCGCTCAGCAGGGCCTCGACGGTGAGCACCGCCTCGACGCCGTGGCGAAAGTAGGCGCTCTCGCTCACACCGCAGAGCTGGGGCTCCTGCAAAAAGGCGGCGCGGGCCGCGCCCCGGCTGAAGAGTTTGTACCCGGAATGGAAATCCGGGAATTCCTCCAGGGCGGTGGCGTACTCCAGGGGCAGGGGCTTGCCAGTGCGGGCGGCGTGGAAGGCCAGGGCATCAAGCAGCACCCGGTCGGCCAGCTCCTCGAACTCCCCGCGCGCCAGACCCATGGGCCGGTGGCGCGAGAGGCGCCGGCCCAGGACCAGCACCTCGCCGGCGCGGGTCTGGGCGTGGCGGGCGGCGCGCACCAGATTCGGCAGCTCGTTGGCAAAGTGATCGCCGTCGGCGTCCACGGTGGCGAAGTATTGCAGCTCCGGCTCTTCCCACAGCAGGGCCACCCCCTGGCGCAGGGCCTGGAGTTTGCCGCGGTTGTGGGGGATGCAGCAGGTGCGGACCCCGTACTGGCCGGCCAGCCGGGCCGCCACCTCCTGGCCGTTGGCCTCGCCATCCACGCTCAGGCAGATGGCAGCGGGCCGCTCGACCAGCAGGAGCAGGGCCTGCACCGTGTCGGCCAACAGCGCGGCGCCCAGGGGAATATCGGCGGTGGCGGGCAGGTACACCGGCAATACCACACCGGTGTGCCGGCGCACCTGTTCCACCGCCTTCATCAGGGAGTGTTGGCTCACGAGGCGGCCGGCACGTCGCCCTGGGTCCAGACTCCGTCTATACAGCGCCAGATCCCACCGGGATTCTGGTCGCGCAGCTCGGGCGGCAGACGGTCGGGGCGCACATTGTCGAAGGACTGGAGCATGGCGAAGCGCCGCAGCGAGGCGGGCATGCCCACGGCGGTGAAGCCCGAGTGGCCGGTGGCCGGATAGGGCCCGCCGTGGTTCATGGCCGGCGAGACCGCCACCCCGGTGGGCATCTTGTCGTTGAGCAGGCGGCCCACCTTGCGGCGCAGGAGGGGGGCGAGGCGCTGGTACAGGGCCTCGTCGCTGCCGGCCCGGTCGGTGTACAGGGCGCCGGTCAGGTTGCCCTCGAAGGTGCGGCAGATGGCTTCGGCCTGAGCGGCATGCTCGGCCACCACCAGCAGGCTGGCGTTGCCAAAGGCCTCCTGCTGCAGTTGCTCGGGGGCGGCCAGGAAGCGGTTGCCGCTCACCCGCAGCAGGGTGTTCTGGAAGGAGCAGCCGGTGCCGCCACCCGCCGCGCCGCCCACCAGCACTTCGGCCCCGGCCTGCTGCAGGGCGGCCACACTCTGGCCCAGGCTGCGCTCCACCCCTTCGCCCAGCAGGGTGCCGACGGCGGCGCTGCGGAACTTCTCGACAATGGCGGCGACAAAGGTCTCGGTTTCGGCGCCCTTGAGCAGGAGCACCACCCCCGGATTGGTGCAGAACTGGCCGGCCCCCATCAGGCAGGAGGTGGTGAACTCCGCGGCGATCTCGGCCCCCCGCTCGCGCAGGGCCCCCGGCAGGATGAGCACCGGGTTGATGCTGCTCAATTCCAGGTAGATGAGTTTGCCCGCCCGGTCGGCGGCTTCCTTGAGCACCAGGCCGGCGTGGCGCGAACCGGTGTACCCCGTGGCGGCCACCAGCGGGTGGGAGACCAGGCGCTGGCCCACCTGATGCTCGGTGCGGTAGATCAACTGTACGGTGGCGGCCGGCAGGCCTGCTTCCGCGAGGGCGGCCAGGGCCTCTTCGGCCAGCAGGCGGGTGGTGCCCGGATGGGAGGAGTTGGCCGTGCCGATCACCGGGTTGCCGGCGGCGATGGCGGCGGCAAAGTCCCCGCCGGCGACGCTGTTGAAGGCCATGGGGAAGTTGTTGGGTCCAAAGACCACCACGCCCCCTTCGAGCGGGGCGAGCAGGGAGCGGATGCCGGCCTTGGTGTCGATGGTGGGCAGGGTCCACGAGGCCTGGCGGGCGGCGGCGGCGGCCTGGCGCAACTGGCCGGTGGTGCGCGGCAGCTCCACGTCGTCGAGGCGCGGTTTGACCGGCAGGCCGCTTTCGGTGTGGGCCATGGCGACGAGTTCGGCGCGGCGGGCCTCGATACGATCGGCAAAAAGACCGAGGAAACGGGCCCGCGCCTCAGGGGCAACACCCAGCAGCACTTCCGAGGCGCGCGCAGCGGCCTCGATCACGGTTTCCACCTCTTCGCGGCTGCTGACCGGATAGCGTTCCCCGGTGGGCTGGCGGGTGGAGGGATTGAGGGGCGAAAAACTGCCGGTGTTCTGGGAGGGGCGCCACTGGCCATCGATCAGTACGGGTTGGAGCTGAGCCATATCGGGAGGTCCTCGCTTGAGAAAGGGCGACGGGGAAGCAGAGCCCTTTATTGTATGCTAGCAAGGGAGGATGGGCAACCGGCTCAGGGCAGGGAGGCGCAGAGCAGATGGGTCCCCCGGTGGAAGAAGACCTTGCCGCCGGCCAGGGCAAAGGCCAGCCGGCTGCCCAGGGGGGTATTGCAGAAGATCTGGCTCTTCCCTGTTTCGAGGTCCAGGAGGGCAAACCCTTCCGGCCCGCCGATCACTGCCTTTCCCGCCCAGCCCAGGGCGCGGGCTATCGGCAGCGGGCTGGCATGGCGGCAAAGGGTCTCCAGGTGTCCGGGGCGGGTGGCGCGCACCACCCACACCTCGTCGCGCGAGGCCAGCAATACCCGCTCGCCATCGAGGCGGGTGGCGCTGACCAGGGTCAGGGGTGCGGCCAGGTACGCCGACTCGGCGTTGGTTTCGCCCTGCCACCAGCGCAGCCAGCGCGGATGACAGACCAGCAACTGGTCGCCGTCGAGGGGCACCACGTCGATGGGGGCTTCGGCCAGGGCCGTGGACGCCGTCTGGCCGGTGCGCGGGTCGAGGTATGCCACCCCGCCGCCGGTGCTGCCCCAGCCGGCCGGGCCCACCGACCAGATGCGGCCCTGCTCATCCACAGCGGTGTTGTAGGGCCGGTACACCTGCTGGCCCAGGAAACCGAGCAGGCGCGGGTTGCGCATCCGCCCGGTTTCGCAGTCCCAGGGCTGTTGCGGGTCGTAGGCCACCAGGGCGCCGTTGGTGTAGCTGGCGCAGATCAGTTCCTCGCCGCGCCCCGCAAAACTGTAGGTCTCCCCGCCCCAGCCAGGATGGTGGTCGCCCAACACCTCCCATTTTTCGGTGTGGGGATCGCAGGCAAAAAGCAGGGTGCTCTGGTACGCCCCGCCGTAGGCCTTGCCGTCGGGGCCGGCGCCCAGGCCGAAGAGCCCGCGCTGCACCGGGGGCTGGGGCGGGCTCTGGGCGCGGCGCACCTGCAGGCGCACGGCGTCGTACTCCAGCACCCGGCAGTCGGTGCTCACCTCCCAGCGCAACTCCAGGGCCAGGCCGGCGGGCGGGGCGAAGGTTGCGGCTGGTTGTGAGGCGGCCTGGCCGGGCTGATGGGGATCAAAGAAATGGATCTGCGCGCCGTCACAGGTGAGGGCGGTGTCGGTGCCTGGCAGCAGGTAGAAGTCGATGGGGCTGCCGTACCCCGAGCTGTGGACCCACTTCGACCAGGTCTGGCCGGAATAGGCCAGGGGCCAGGGCGGTTGGCCGAGCAGTTCGCCGGTGGCCACGTCGAAAGTGGCCCGCCGGCCGCTGGGGAAGTGGGTGGCGTAGAGCACCTGCTCGCCCATCAGCAGATTGAGGCAGAAACCGTCCTCGATCCAGCCGGGCGGCAGCCACTGGCCCACATCCCGGCCCTGCACCGGGTCGTAGATGAAGAGCCGGGCGCAGTGGCCCAGGCCAAAGGCGATGCGGCCGTCGGGCAGGGCGGCGGCAGAGGAGATGTACCAGTTGCCCGCCTCGGGGATGGCGGGCAGGGGTTCCACCTGGCCGGTCTTGAGGTGGATGCGGGCGCGCTGGCCGGTACAGTTGCCCGCGTAGAGCCAGCCATCCCGGCCCTCGCACAGGGCGCGCACGTGGTTGATGCCGTGCGCCGGCGGTGCGAAGAGCGGCGGCCCCAGGGGCTGCCAGGAGTCGGCGGCAGGGTCCCAGGCCATCACCTCGCCGCTGGTCGAACCCACGCAGATCCGCCCGTCGCTGGCCGGCACGATGGGATAGGCTTCGAGGCTGTGCAGCGGGTGGGTGTAGACCTGGCCGTTTTTCAGGTCGAGGGCCGAGAAGTGGCCGCCCGATTCGGCGGTGGTGGTCCAGCACAGCAGATCGCCGGATGGGCGGGACACGGTCTTGTAGGAGATGCGGAAGGCAGCGGTGATGGGCACCCCCAGGTCGCGGGCCGGGCAGGGCAACGAAGGCATGGATACATCCTATTAACGAGGGAGGCTTTTGTTTATCGTTAATATATTGCGCGGTGAAAGGAAAGGATAAAACCCCTTCTGGATTGAGGCCTGAACCTGTGAAGCCCTCCCTGTCCCTGATTGTCTTGCTGCTCTTTGCCGCCGGCTGCTCGGCGCAGTCTCCCACCGCCTTGCCCGCGCTGCCCGAGCCGGTGCTGCTCTTCGAGGAACACTTCGAGGACCAGAACTGGGAGGCCCGCGGCTGGTACGATAGCCCGCGGATGCCCATCACCGACCAGGAGCATATCCCCGGCAGCAGCCACGCCTGTCTGTGGCACTGGCCCAAGACCGGGGCGGTCAACATCGAAGGCGGCGGGGCGCGGCTGCCTCTGCCGCCGGTGGAGAGCGTCACCCTGGAGTTCTATATCAAACACAGCGACAACTGGCAGTGGACCGGGGTGCCCTGGCATCCGCACGAGTTCCACTTCGTCACCAACGCCGACCCGGATTTCGTCGGCCCGGCCCACACCCATCTCACCTTTTATGTCGAGGTGGTCAACGGCCGGCCGCGGCTGGCCATCCAGGACGGGGCCAATATCGACGAGGCGCGGGTGGGGCAGGATCTGGTCGGGGTCAGCGAGGCGCGGTCGGTGGCCGGCTGCAACGGCGATTCGGACGGGTACGGGCAGGACAACTGCTACCAGAGCGGTTCCATACACGCCAATGGCAAGTATTGGCAGACCGAGGAGGTCTATTTCGGCGATGCGGCCGGGCCCCGGTATCAAGGGGATTGGCACCAGGTGCGGGCCCGCTTCAAGCTCAACTCGATCAAAGACGGGGTGGGCATGAAGGACGGGGAGTTGCAGTACTGGTTCGACGGCAAAAAGATCCTCGACGAGCGCCGGGTGGTTTTCCGCACCGGCCAGCATCCCACCATGAAAATCGACCAGTTCCTGATGACCCCTTATTACGGGCCAGGGGTGCCGCACGAACAGCGGATCTGGATCGACGAGTTGCGCATCTACACCGACGCCCCCTGAACCGAGGAGAAGAAGGCATGGCACTGGAGGTTGGCATCTACCGCACCGACATCACCCCGCCCTGGGGCGTGGAATTGGCCGGGCTGGGGTATTATCTGGAACGCAGTTGGACCCGGGTGCGGGATGAGCTGAAGGCCACCGCCATCGTGGCCTGTCAGGACGGCAGGTCCGTGGCCCTGGTGGCCGCAGATCTGATGTACGCCGACGCGGAGTTCACCCGCCTGGTCCGCGAGCAGGTGGCCCGCTATACCGATATCCCGCCCGAGGCGGTGTGTGTGAGTGTCTCGCACAGCCACAGCGCCCCCACCGCTGGTTTTGCCCGCGGGGTGGGAGACCAGGATCTGGAGTACCTGGCCTTGGCCCGGCGGCAGGTGGCCACCGCCGTCATCTGCGCCTGGCGCCAGCGCCGCCCCGCCACCCTGTGGGCCGGCCGCACCACCCTTGAGGGCATGACCTTCAATCGCACCCGCCAGGGTGGGGAGGTGGACTCGCAGGTGAGTGTGCTGCGCGCCGACGGGGCCGATGGCCGGCCCTTTGCCGCAGTGGTGAATTTCCACGCCCACCCCACGGTCATGATGTATATGGACCAGCGCGAGGTGAGCCGCGACTATCCCGGGTACGTGGTCGATACGCTGGAGCGATCCCTGCCGGGCCTGACGGCGATGTTCGTGCAGGGCTCCTGCGGCGACGTCAACTTCAACATGGATTTGTGGGAGCCCTCGCGCTGCCTGGAGGCGGGGCGGGCCCTGGCCGGCCGGGTGCTGGAGGCGTTGGGGCGGGCGCGGCGGATGGAGGAGGAGGGGGTGGGAGCGTGCAGCCTGCGCATCCAGTTGCCCACCAAACGTTATGCCCGCGAGGAGGTGTTGCGCGAGAACGCGGAAGGCCACTACCGGCTCAAGAGCGGCGACACGGCCGGCTGGCGCGAGAGCCTGGGCCGGGTGATGGTGGGCCAGCCCGATCGTTTCCCCGAACGCTACGACGGGGATGTGGGTCGGGCGGTCAAAGCCCTGGCCCGCTTCGCCGTCGAGTGGACCGAGGAGGTGCTGCCCGATCTGGACACCCGCCCCGAAACCATGGAGACCGAGGTGCAGGCCCTGCGCTTCGGCGACCTGTACGCCGCGGCGCACGGCTCGGAGTTGTTCACCAGCTTCTCCCTCGACCTGCGCCGGCGCTGGCCGCACCCGGACCTGATGGTGGTGGGGTACGCCAACTGCAGCCTCAGCTACATGCCCGACGCCCACGACGTGGAACGCCGTTCCTACGCGGCGGCGCAATCGCCCAAGTTCACCGGGCATTTCCCCTTCACCGCCGCGTCGGGCGCGCGCCTGGTGGATGGCATGCTGGCGGCCCTGGCGCAAAGCAAAGGCGGCGGGAACTAACCCCTCAGGGCATTCCCACCGCCTTTTTGATCGATCGCTGCGAGGATCAGGCCGGGCCGGCGGTGCTGAAGGCCTGCAGGCCTTCGCGGTGCCGGCGGTAGCCTCTCACCATCAGCCCGGGCCGGCCGCAACTCTGGCCGGCGGTCTGCACGTTCTCCGGGTGGCGGTAGCCGATGCGCACCAGGCGGCGGGCCTCGCGGGTGGTGTTGATGTGGGAGCCGTGGATGGTGTGGATGCAGAAGCAGACCACGTCGCCGCGTTTGGCCGGCACCGCCACGGTGTCGGCCAGCAGGTACTGGTCGGTGGGCAGGTGGGGGGTGCAGGGACCCTCGGCGGTCTGGGTGATGTGCTCCAGGGCGCCCTGTTGGTGAGAGCCGGCCAGGAAGCGGATCTCCCCGTTCTCGTGGCAGGTGTCGTCGAGGTGGACCAGCACGTCAACGTAGCGGCCGTCCTGGTGCTGGTAGAAGGCCCAGTCCTGGTGCATGGGGAAGGGGTGGCCGGTCTCGGGCGGTTTGATGTGCATGGTCGAGTGGTGCAGCTCCACGTCCGGTCCCAGCAGGTCGCTCATCGCCTCGGTGAGCCGGGCATGGGTCACGGCCTGCGACCAGGCCTGGGAATAGAAATGCAGGTCGTGCATGGCGGTCAGTTGGGATTTTTTCTCGGTCTGCTCGTCCATGTAGACCTTGCGCCAGGGACCGACCCAGCCCTGGTTGGTGGCGGCCCAGTCCTGAACCAGGCGCTCCAGGTCGCGGTCCATGGCGTCGATCTCGGCCGGGCTGAAAACCTGGGGGATATGCACGAAGCCGTTCTCGTGAAAAAAGGCGACCTTGTCCTTGCTCAGCATCTGGTGATCTCCTGAAGGGATGCGGGGTTCCTCAAAGAAGGGTCAGAAGGTGCTTTCTTTGGTAGTGATGGGGCACCAGCGCGAGACCAGCAGGAAGTCCAGCAGGGTCTGCTGGGCCGACGGGGTGGCGATATGGCGCAGGGCCTCGGCGCTGTGGTTGCGCACGTAGCGGTTGCTGTCTTTGAGCGCGGTGGCCAGGGCAGGCACCGCCTCGTCGGCGCGGGCGCCGAAACGGGCCAGGGCATAGGCGGCGTTGAAGCGGGTCTGGGCATCCTCGTCGGCCAGCAGGCCGGCCAGGGCCGGCACCGCGCTTTCGGGCTGGCCGGCGATGGTGCCCAGGGCCTCGGCCGCGTGGCACCGCACAAAAGGCGCAGGATCGGTGGCCAGGCGCGCCAGCGGGCCCACGGCTTCGCTGGCCTGGGCCCCCATGTCGCCCAAGGCGTAGGCGGCGCAGCCGCGGGCCTGCTCGTCGGCGTGGCCCAGGGCCTCGATCAGGGCCGGCACCGCAGCCCGTCCGGCCAGGGCCAGTCCGTAGCCGGCGTCCAGCTGGATTTCCTTGGCCTGGCTGCCCAGGGCCTGGGCCAGGGCCGGCACCCCGGCACGGCCGGCGGCGCCCAGGGCATAGGCGGCCTTGAGGCGCACCGGCTCGGCGCGGTCGCCCAGGGCGCGGGTCAGGGCCGGCAGGGCCGGGTCGGCTGCCGGCGGGGCGGCCTGGCCGCCCAGGTGCCACTGCCACCGTTGCGACCCGACCACGCCGTCGTGCCACTCGGCCTGCTGGTGGTTCCAGCAGGGAGCGGTGGGCTCCTCCATACGGGTGAACTGGAATTTCATCATGTAGCGGTTGTTGGCCGTCTGGTTGGCGCTGGCCCGGTGCCACAGGTCGAAGTGGACCAGGGTGGCGGTGCCGGCCTCGCCGCACACCGGCAGGTGGACCTCGTCGGCCTCGCTGGCCGCCCGCTGCTCATAACACTGGGTCCCCGGCATTACCGCCGTGGGGCCGTTGTCCAGGGTGGTATCCTGGGGATAGTAGAAGATCATCACCCAGCGGGTGCGGTGGGAGCGCACCTTATGGAACCCCCAGTAGCTGTCCTTGTGCCAGCCGCCGCCCTGACTGCCGGCCGGGTTGATATGGCAGTGGCGATGGGAATGCATGATATAGGAAGGACCCAGCAGGCTGGCCAGGCCGCCGCTGAGCACCGGGTCGGCGAAGACCTGGTGCAGTTCGGGGATGCGGGGCAGGATATTGTTGCCGGGGTTGCCCTCCTTGGCAAAGACCTCCTCGGTGCGGCGGTAGATCTCCTGGTGGAAGGCGGCGGGCAGCTGGGTCTTGAGGGTCAGATATCCGTGCTGCAGGAAATGCTGCATCTGGGCATCGGTGAGCAACAAGCGTTGGTCAACCAAGGAAAGGCTCCTGTTTTTGGGTTCTGGCTGCAAAAGTATCGCCTTCTCCGGACGCTATCAAGGTTTTATATTCAAATCTTCTGAGAAAGGAGTAGATCATGTCCTTAGATCCCAAGGATTGTATTCTCTTCAGCGGCGGGGCCAACGGGGCCGAAAGCGAGTTTGGCGCCAATGCCGAAAGGCTGGGCCTCGACGAGGTGAATTTCACCTTCGAAGGCCACCAGATCGCCCGGCACCGCGGCATCCGGGTGCTCAACCACGAGGAGTTGCAGAAGGGGGACGTCAGCCTCGGTTATGTCTCGCGACTGCTGCACCGCACCTATACCGAAACCCCCACCTTCCGCAAAATCTTGCAGAGCATCTGGTACCAGATCAACGAGGGGCAGGAGATCTACGTGGTGGGCAAGATCCAGGACGACGCCACGGTGAAGGGTGGCACCGGCTGGGGCGCTGAGTTTGCCAAACTGTGCAACAAGCCGCTCTTTGTCTTCGACCAGGGCAAGAACGGGTGGTTCAACTGGAGAGATGAGAACTGGATTCCCACCCAGGACCCGGTGATCCAGCATCCCCATATTACCGGCACCGGGACGCGGCTGCTGGAGGAGAGCGGCCGGCGGGCCATTGCCGCTCTCTTCGACCGTTCCTTCAAGTCCTGAAGGAAGATGCGGCGCACTTCCGCCCCGCTTGGAAGCCGCTGGTGGCTAAGCCTGGGGCTTGCGGTCCTGGGGCTGTGGCTGGGCGTTCGTATGGGGTGGGCAGGGGTTGGCATGGCCATGGGGCCTCCCTTTGGCCTGGATGCCCGGCCCTCTCAGGTCCGGGCTGGCGCCGCTATCGGTCCGCCTTTTGAGTTGGAGTTCCACTGAAACAGAGTAGGTATGGGCAGACAGGTAGTGTTGCTGGCGGGGTTCTGGCTGTGGGCCGGAGTCGCGATGGCCGGCTATGGGCCGGTGGTGACCAACGTGCTGGCCAAACAGCGGCCGGGCACCCAACTGGTGGATATCACCTACGATGTGCAGTACCCCGGCAGCGGGGGGATGATCGTCTCGGTGCAGATCTCCGCCGACCGGGGCCGCAGTTGGCAGGTGCCGGCGCACAGTTTCAGCGGCGATGTGGGGCGGGGCGTCCGGGCCGGCACCGACAAGCACATCGTCTGGGATGCCGGCGCCGACGTGCCCCAGGCGTACGGGGCTGACTACCGGCCCCGGGTGGTCGCCGAGTCGGCCGAGCCGGGCACGGTGGTCGAGCGCGAACTGCGCGCGGAACTGCCCGGCGGGGCGGCGATGGATTTTGTGTGGATCGAGCCGGGCATCTTCTCGATGGGAGCGGCGCCGGGGGAGAAAGGGCGCAGCAGCGACGAAGGCCCCCAGCACGAGGTGGAGATCCCCCGGGGGTTTTACCTGGGCAGTTACGAGATCACCCAGGGGCAGTGGGTGGCGGTGATGGGCACGCGGCCCTGGGCCGGGGAGGTGTACGCCCTGGATCAGCCCGAATGCCCGGCGGTGCTGATCTCCTGGCCCGATGTACACGAGTTCATCCACCGGCTGAACGAGGCGGCGGGCGATTCCCTCTACCGGCTGCCCACTGAGGCCGAGTGGGAGTACGCCTGCCGGGCGGGGACGACGACCCGGTGGTCCTATGGGAACGCAGAAAACGGACTGACCGAGTACGCCTGGTTTTACGAGAACACCTGGCACGCCCGTTCCATACACGCCCAGCCCGTGGGCACCAGGCTCTCCAATCCCTGGGGCCTGTACGACCTGCACGGCAATGTGTGGGAGTGGTGCCAGGACTGGTTCGAGTTCTATGCCGCCAGCAAACAGATGATCGCCGGCGCCCGCTTCGTGGGCCGGCGGGTCATGCGGGGCGGCGGGTTCGGCAACGATGCGCGCCATCTGCGCTCGGCCGACCGCGGCGCCAGTGACCCGGGCCTGCGCAGCCACGACCTGGGAGCCCGGTTGGTGCGGATCAGGTAAAACCTACTCGAACTGCTGGCGGAACCGGGCGAATTCGGCGCGCAGGGATTCCAGTTCCTGGCCCAGGCTCTGGACCTGGGCTTCGAGGGCGGCCAGACGTTCGTTTTCGGCCCGCACCTCGAGCGTGGCGGTTTCGAGGCGGGGGGGACGCTCCTCTGCCGGCAGTTGGGGTTCGCCGCAGAGCAGGTGGGCATAACGGGGTTCCTTGCGCCCGGGCTGGCGTGGCAGGCGGGCCACCAGGGCGCCTTCCTGGCGGTCCATCAGGAGTTGCAGCGCGGTTTCCACCTCGTCGAGGGAGCTGAACTCCCAGAGCCGGCTGCAGTGGCCGCGCAACTCGCCCACGGTCTGGGGGCCGCGCAGCAGCAGCTCGCAGATGAGGGCCAGGGCGGGCCGTTCCAGGATCAGGGTCTCCCCGGCGCGGTGATAGTACTTGGGCACCCGCTGGTCGGCCCCGCTGACCATACGCGCCAGTTCTTTGAGGCGCAGGCTGTCGAGGGTGCGGACCACGGCCTTGTCTTCGAACTCCACAACCGGATCGCGGTTGTTTTTCTGGTTGCAGGCCGCGGTCAGGGCGTTGAGGGTCAGCGGGTAGTACTCGGGGGTGCTGATCTCTTTTTCGATGAGGGCGCCCAGCACTCGCGCCTCCACCAGATCCAGTTTGGCTTCCATAAAGGCAATTATACCGCCAGACCGGCAAGAAGGTCAATTCACCCAAGGAGACCGCCATGGTCATCGATCAGCTCAAGAACGCGCATTATTACTACGGCCTGGGCAAGGGCATCGCCGCCGCCCTGCGCTATCTGCAGGATACCGACGCCACCAAGGTGGAGCCGGGCCGCTATGTGCTCGACGGGGACCAGCTCTACGCCATGGTCCAGCAGTACGACACCAAACCCCGGGAGCAGGGCTTCTGGGAGGCGCACCGCAAGTACCTCGACGTGCAGTACGTGGCCCAGGGCACCGAACACATGGGGTTTGCCCATCTCAGCCAGCTGAGTCCGCAGCCCTACGATGAGGAGAAGGATTTCCTCAAGCTGGAAGGCGAGGGGGAATTCCTGACGATGCGGGCGGGCACCTTCATGATCCTCGGCCCCGACGACGCCCACATGCCGGGCATGGCGGCGGGTGCGTCGCAGCCCGTGCGCAAGGTGGTGGTCAAGGTGCGCATCTGATATGGCCGCCCCGCTGCGCGTGGGCATCCTGGGGGCCCGACGTGCCCTCTTCATGGTGGGCTGTCGGGCGGCTTTCCCCGAGCAGCTGGTGCTGGCCGGGGTCTGCGATATCCGGCCCGAGCGCGCCGAACGCGCCGCCAGCCAGCACAGCATCGACAAGACCTATGCCACCTACGAGGCGATGCTGGCCGATCAGGGCATCGACCTGGTGGTGATCGGCACGCCGGACCATCTGCACGGGGAGCAGGCCATCCAGGCCCTGGAGGCCGGCAAACACGTGCTCAGCGAGATCCCGGCGGCCTATACCCTCGCGCAGTTGCGCCGCCTGGTGGAGCTGGAGGAAGGCACCGGACTCAAATACGCCATGGGCAACGAGGTGCGCTGGTTCCCCTATCTGGAGGCGGCCAAGAAGATGGCCGACGACGGGTACTGGGGCCGCCTCTTCTACAGCGAGGCCGGGTACCTGCACAACCTGCGTCTGGAGGGCTGGAGGAAGACTGAGCCGGAGGATGGCGCGCCGCACTGGCGCTTCGACCCGCATCAGCCGCAGACCACCTTCCTGGGCGGCGGCCCGCACGCCTTCGACACCCTGCGCTGGTTGAGCGGGGAGCGGAACTGGGTGGAGGTCTGCGCCTACGGCAGCGTGCCCTATGTAGAGCCCAACCCGGAGCCGGCCCACGCCGTGGCCCTGCTCAAGGCCGAGTCGGGCATGGTCACCAAGATCGACTGCAGCTACGCCATGATCCGCCCCTACTGTCTCTATTTCAATCTCTTCGGGGACCAGGGCACCTTCGAGACCTCGCGCTCCGAGTCGGCGGGGCTCTTCTTCAGCAACAAAATCCCCTACATGGACCGCCTCGAAAAGCTGGCTGTCCCCTATGCCACCCGGCCGGGCCACCGTGCCGGCGGGCACGGCTCCTCCGAGATCCACATGGTCGGCGACCTGCTCGAGGCCATCGCCCGGGACCGGCCCGCCGCCATCTGCGCCCGCGAGGCGGCCCGTTCCATTGCCCCGGCCATCTGCGCCCTGGAGTCTATCCACACCGGCAAACCGGTGGCGATCCCGCCTTTCTGAGGGAAACCATGAACAACCCATCCCCGGCCAGCATCCTGGTGCTGGCCGACAGCGCCGACCGCTTCTTCGGCGCGCCCGAAGTCCTGGCCGAATTGCTCGCCCTCGAAGGCATCAACGACGTGGAGCCGGCGCCCCTGGAGAGCTGCGACGAACAACTCCTGCAGGGGCGTTCGCTGGTGGTGGTGGGGCCGGCGGACCCGCGGCCCCGCACCGTGGAGTTGCTGCTGGCCCACGTTGAGGCCGGCGGTGGGCTGATCTGCCTGGCTCCGGGCGAGGCGTTTGCGGCGCAGTTGGGGCTCAAGCCGCTGATGAAAGGGCTGCGGCACCCGCGCGTGCTGCCGGTGCTGGAGGGTTTCCCTGCAGCCGGGCTGCCGGTGCGCGGCTGGGCGCAGTATTACCAGGGGGAGGGGCAGGTACTGGCGGCACTGCTCGATCGCGAGGGCAAACCCACCGAGGCCCCGGCCCTGCTGCTGCTCGAAAAGGGGCGCGGCAAGATCGCGGTGGCGGCCTGGGATCTGGGGGCCAGCACCTACCTGCTGCGCCAGGGGGACCCGCTGCTGGCCGGCAGTCGCTCCTCGGGGTTTGCGCGCATGCGGCCCTCGGACCTCTTCGAGGGCTGGCAGGACCCGGTGGACGAGGGACAGCCCGTAGCCGACTTGCACTGCCATCTGTTGCGGGAGCTGGTCCACCAGGTGTGGCCGGCCGATTCGGTCTTACCCTGGGTGTGGTACTTTCCGTCCGGGGTGCGGACGATGATGCTCTTCAGTTCGGACGACGATTGGTCCACGCGCGAACAGTTCGAGCGCCTGATCACCTCCTGCGTACAACACGAAGCGCGGCTCACCTTCTACCTGGTCGAAAAGAGTGTGGTGGACCGGGCCTGGATGGAGGAGTTGCTGGGCCAGGGCTTCGATTTCTCCATCCACCCCGACCTGCCCCCGCCCACCTGGGCGCTGTGGGAGGAGCGGCTGGCTGGCCATGCGCGGCAGTTCCGCGAGCGGTACGGGAGGGCGCCGGGCCTGTCGGTGCGCAACCACGCCATCGCCTGGTGGGGCTATGTGCAGGGGGCGCGGCTGGAGGCGGCCCAGGGTTTTGTCTGCGACACCAACTGTTTTTCGCTGCTGCCCCAGGGCCGGCACTATATGGCCGGGGCGGGCCTGCCGCTGCACTTTGCCGACTTGAGCGGCCAGGTGCTGCCGGTGCTGCAACTGCCCACCCAGTTTTCCGACGAGACCACGCTGGGAGGGCAGGGCTTCCCCTTTTCGCTGAACCTCACCCCGGACCAGGGCATCGAGCTGGTGATGGGGTTCCTACGCCAGAACGCCGCCGGGGCCCACAGCCTAGTCTGCGCCAATGCCCACCCGGTCTCCTTTGCCACCTACAGCGCGCCTTTGTGGGAGCCGGTGATGGAGGAGGCCAGGAAAGCGGGCATCCCGGTGTGGAGTGTGGACCAGTTCTGCCGCTTCTGGCAGGCCCGGCGACAGGTGCGGCTGCGGCCCATTCCCAAGGGTGATGGCCAACTGAAACTGCCCAGTGCAGATTTTCCGGGGCTGGAGGTGATGGTGCCGGCGGAAGCAGCACCCGTTGGCGCGCCGCAGCGCCGGGTGGGTGGGCGGAGTTTTGGGGTTGTAGACTTGGGGTGAAGCGCCGGGTAGGTGGGCGGAGTTTTGAGGTTGTAGGGCTAGCGTGAGGCGTCGGGGAGCGGCCCTTTCAGTCTTTCCCCAGGCGCGTCCTGCACCCTCGCGCGCTTCGCTCCGCTACCCGGCCACCCAACCACGCGGACTTCTCTTCCCCGCTGCCCCCCGAGAAAGGCCGCCGGGGTCATCTCCCCGCCGCCAGCAGGTTGTCGAGTGTATTTTGACAGGTTCCCTGGCCGGGGGAGTGCCCCAGCGGGGGGGCCGCGAGGGTTAGCACAGAGAGGCAGGCGGAAGGGGCGGTTCTGGGGTTACGGAATTGGAATGAGGCGGCGGGAAAAGGGTCCCTGAGCGGGTTTCGGTCCTCCAGGGGGCGCAGGATTGCGCCCCGGAGGACAGACCTCGGAGCGCCCCAGGGATGGGGCGCGAGAATGAGCGAAGGGATTCTTTCGCCGACGCACTTCGCAGGGATACCTAGAGAAAGGGCTCCACGATGCAGGCTGAGATCGTCCGCCACGCCCTCGACCGGGTGCCGCTGTCGATCATCTTCGACGACTCCACGGTGCTGGTCAATCTCAACTACTTCTTCATGCGCGACCGCAACCTGGCCGACGGGCAGCAGCGCCGCTGGGAGGACGTGCCGGTGGTCCATCCCGAGTCCTTCACCCGCGAGTTCGCCGAGTGGTGCCTGGCCGAAGGCGTGAAGGGCAAGTTCAGCGTGGTGCCCTGCCCGGCCGGCCTGGGCCGGATCGACCAAGGGTTGCCGATGTTCAGCAAGGCCCAGCAGGAGAGCTGGCTGCAGATGTGCCGGGAGCTGATCACCCCGGCCTTCGACATCACCCCCGAGATGCTCACCCACACCTTTGTGCTGGACCTGGAAACCTGGCAACCCCTGCCCTTGCGGATCTGGGAGCAGTACGAGTGGGCCGCCCTGCCCCTCGACCAGGAGGAATGGGTCACCCGGTACATCGCGATGTCTTGTCAGATCCTCGAAAACGTCGGGCTGCGGCCTCAGGGAGTGACTTCGCCAGGCGGTTTTGGCGGGAAGACCCTCGACTTCTACATCAAGGTGGCCGGCCAGGCCCTGCGCCAGGTCACCGGCGATCCTCACCCCTATGTCTTCCAGCGCATCTGGACCGACAAGCCCGTCGAGACACCCGTGTGGTACGCGGACCGGGAGCGGGGCGAGGCCGTGGGTGAGATCATCGCCGGCACCGGGGACTGGACCGGCAACTGGACCGGGTACGGGGAGGTGAACCCCGACAAATACCTCACTGCCGATCTGCAGGGCGGACGCCTGCCCCAGCTCATCGACGCCGGCGATCCGGCCATCCTTTGCAGCCACTGGCAGGGTTTCTACGGGATACACAACGGGGACCGTCAGGGTTTCGAGGGTTTCAAGACGGTGGTGCGCCGGCTCAAGGAGCGGGACCCGCGGGGGGAGCGCACCCGCTGGCGCAAGTGCAGCGAGATCGCCAACTACGCCTGTGCCCGGGAAATGGCCCAGCTGAAAGTTACCGGCGGGATGGTCGATCTCGACCTGCCGGTGCAGGTGCCGGAGTTCACCCTGAGGCTGAGCGGGACGACGGTGCGCGAGGTGAAGGTGGATGGGGTGCCGCTGGCGCGAGTGTCCAGCCGCGCCGCTTTTGCGGGTGGCACCTTCTTCGCCGAGGGGGACGACACCCTGGTGGCCTTCGATGTGGCCCAGCGCGCGGTGCGGGTGGAGGTGTCGTGAGCGCGGCCATCGAGGTGCAGCAACTGCGCAAGACCTACGAGGTGCCGGTGCGTGAGGGCGGGGTGAAGGCGGCCCTGAAGAGTCTGATCCACAAGCAGGTGCGCACCGTCGAAGCGGTCAAGAGCATCGACTTTGCCGTGGCCCCCGGCGAGATCGTCGGTTTTCTCGGGCCCAACGGGGCGGGCAAGACCACCACCCTCAAGATGCTCTCCGGGTTGCTGCACCCCACCGCCGGGCAGGTGCAGGTGCTGGGGTACGTGCCTTTTGCCCGGCAGCGCCAGTTCCTGCGCCAGATCACCCTGGTGATGGGCAACCGCAACCAGTTGGTCTGGGACATCCCGGTGGTCGATTCCTTCGAGCGCAACCGCGCCATCTACCGCCTCGAGCGCCAGGTATACCGGGAGACGGTGGACGAGCTGGTGGACCTCCTGGACCTGGGAGACCTGCTGCAGAAGCCGGTGCGCAACCTCTCCCTGGGCGAACGCATGAAGTGTGAGGTGGCCGCCGCCCTCCTGCATCGGCCCGGCATCCTCTTCCTCGACGAGCCCACCATCGGCCTCGACGTGACCATGCAGCGCCGCATCCGCACCTTCATCGCCGAGTACAACCGCCGCTACCAGGCCACCGTGCTCTTGACCAGCCACTACATGGCCGATGTGGAGGCCCTGTGCCGGCGGGTGGTGATCATCCACCATGGCCAGCTGCTCTTCGACGGGGAACTGGCCAGCCTGGTGCAGCGCTTCTCGCCGCACAAGACCATCGTCGTCGATCTGGAGCGGGAGGAGTTGGATCTGAGCGGGTACGGCGAGGTGGTGCAGCGCGAGGGGGCGCGGGTGACCCTGCGGGTGCCCAAGGCCGACACCGCGCGGGTGACGGCGCGGCTCCTGAGCGAGGTGCCGGTGGTGGACCTGACCGTGGAGGACCCCCAGATCGAGGAGGTCATCGAGCAGGTCTTCTTACAGAAGCCGTTTTAAAATCCCATTCGGGCTTCGCGCGGCTGCAATCGGCGTGGCCGGCGTTGCCCTCAATCGGCATATTTTTGGATCAATATGCCTCATTCGGGCGCCTGGTCCACACCGATTTAGCTCGCGCTCGGGCCACAAAGCGAATTCTAAAACGGCTTCTCAGGAGGCAGGATGAAAGGGCTGGCCGACATCTACGCCACCCTCTTCCGCACCGAGGCGGCGGTGCAGTTGCAGTACCGGGCAGCGCTGATCATCTGGCTCATCGGCCTGGTGGTGCAGCCGGTGGTCTACCTGGTGGTCTGGCTGACGGTGGCCAAAGCCCAGGGCGGCCACGTGGGGGCCTTTGCCAGCGGCGACCTGGCCGCCTACTACATCGCCCTGATGGTGATCAACCAACTCACCTTCACCTGGATCATGTTCGAGTTCGAGTACCGGGTGCGCAGCGGCTCCTTCTCTCCCCTGCTGCTCCAGCCCCTGCATCCCATCCACACCGACATCACCGTCAACATCGCCTACAAGGTGCTGACCTCGGCGATCACCCTGCCAGTGGCAGCGGTGCTGGCCTGGCTCTTCAAACCCACCTTCCAGCTCCACTCCTGGTCCCTGGCGGTGCTGGTCCCCGCCCTCTTGCTGGCCTTTGCGCTGCGTTTCCTGGTGGAGTGGTGCCTGGCCCTGAGCGCCTTCTGGACCACGCGGGTGGGGGCGCTCAACCAGTTCTATTTTGCGGCGCTGCTTTTCCTCTCGGGGCGGATGGCCCCCCTCGAACTGATGCCGGCCTGGGTGCAGACCCTGGCGGCGGTGCTGCCCTTCCGCTGGATGCTCTCCTTTCCGGTGGAGCTGGCCATGGGCCGGCTCAATCCCGACCAGGCCCTCCAGGGTTTGGTGATCCAGGGAACCTGGGTGGCAGCCAGCCTGGGGGTGTTGGCCCTGGTCTGGCGGCGCGGGTTGAAACAGTACGGGGCGGTGGGCGCATGAACTATCTGCGGCTCTTCTGGGTTTTTGTGCGCCTGGGGGTGCTCAACGAGCTGGCGTACCGCACCAATTTCTATTTCCAGTGCCTGCAGTCGCTGATGAGCTTGGGCACCGGGCTGGCCAATATCGCGGTGGTTTTCGCCCATACCCCCACCCTGGGGGGTTGGAAGCCGGCCGAACTGGTGGCCCTGCTGGGGGTGTACCAGCTGATGGGCGGCCTGATCGGCACCCTGATCCAGCCCAGCATGGAGCGTTTCATGGAGGACGTGCGCCGCGGCACCCTCGATTTCACCCTGACCAAACCCGCCGATGCCCAGGTGCTGGTGAGCATGAGCGAGGTGCGGGTGTGGAAGCTGGTGGACGTGGGGCTGGGTTTGGCAGTGCTGGCGGCGGCGCTCCTGCAGCTGGGCCTGAGCGTGGGCCTGCAGCAGGCGCTGGGTTTCGGGGTGACCCTGCTGGCCGGGGCCGCCATCGTGTATAGCTTCTGGTTGATCCTGGCCACCCTCTCCT
>JADZBP010000002.1 GCA_020852055.1 Candidatus Latescibacterota bacterium | reverse complement strand
GGGCGCCACCTGCAGGAAAGGCAGCCGGGCACCGAGGTGGTGGGGGTGGAGATCAATGCCCGCGCCGCCGCCCTGGCTCGGAACCACCTGGCGCGGGTGATCGAGGGCAGCATCGAGGAGCTGGAGTTCCTGCCTTACGGGGCGGGTCATTTCGACTGCGTGGTGCTGGGCGATGTGCTCGAACACCTGCGCGACCCCGAGGCGGTGTTGCGCCGTTTGCTGGAGTACCTGAGCCCTGCCGGCTGCCTGGTCTGCTCCATCCCCAATATCCGCCATCAGTCGGTGATGCTGGAGTTGATGGTCAACGGTCGCTGGCAGTACCGCGACGAGGGGCTGCTCGACCGCACCCATCTGCGTTTCTTCACCCGCACTGAGATCGCCCAGTTGCTCGAAAGGCTGGGCCTGCACGCGGAGGAGATCTCCGCCTCGGCCTCGCCGCCAGCCCCGGCCATGGAACCCTTCGTCCAGGCGGTGGCCGCCCTGGGTGGGGACGCCGAGACGCTCCGAGAGGAATCGCGGGTGGTGCAGTATCTCTTCCGCGCCGTGCGCAAGGCGCCGCTGTCCCCGCCCCTTGCCAGCGCCCCGCCCCGTCAGGAGCCGGCTCCGGCTCCGCCGATAGCACCTGCCGGCGAGGTGCGGGTCAGCATCGTCATCCCGCTCTTCAACAAGGCCGAGTTGACCGAGCAGTGCCTGATGGCCATAGCCCGCAACACCGGCACCGACCCGGATTACGAGGTGCTGGCGGTGGACAACGGTTCCACCGACTGGACCTCCTATCTGTTACACGCCTTTGAGGGGGATATCCGGGTGGTGCGCAACGACCAGAACCAGGGGTTTGCGCGTGCCTGCAACCAGGGGGTGGAGGCGGCAGCCGGCGAGTACGTGATCCTGCTCAACAACGACACCGTGCCGCAACCGGGTTGGCTCGAGGCCCTGGTGCGCTTGGCCGACAGCGACCCCCGGATCGGGGTGGTGGGGGCGCGCCTGCTCTATCCGGGCACCGGCAAGATCCAGCATGCCGGCCTGGAGATGGTCGCCGGCATGCCAGAACACGTGTACCGAGGCGCTGCCGGCGATGACCCGCGGGTGCTGGTGCAGCGCGACCTCGACATGGTGACCGGGGCGTGTATGCTGGTGCGCCGCGAGCTTTTTGTGGCACGGGGAGGACTGGACACGGCCTACGTCAACGGGGTGGAGGATGTGGACCTGTGCCTGAGGATACGGCAGGCCGGGTACCGGGTGGTCTACTGCCCGGATTGTGTGGTGGAACACCACGAGGGGGCCAGCGAGGGGCGTTTCGACCGGGTGCGGGAGAATCTGCACCGCTTCCAGCAGCAATGGGGCCATTGCTTCGACGCCGAGGGGCATTTCACCCTCGCAACGCGGGTTCCTGCGGCGGCTCGGCCGCTGCGCGGCAACTGGGAGGGCGCCTTCCTGGTGCACTCGAGCCTGGCCCACGCCAACCGCGAGCTGGTGCTGGCCCTGCTGGGCGGCGGTATGGAACTGGGCCTGATCCCCAGCGAGCCGGCGCAGTTCGGCGCCGGGGAGGACCCGCGTTTCGCCCCCCTGGCCCCGCGCCTCGGGGCGGGCCTGGAAGGGGGGGTGGATTTCCACCTGCGCCACCGCTGGCCGCCGGATTTCCGCCGGCCCGCCAGCGGCAAACTGATCCTGATCCAGCCCTGGGAGTTCGGGCGCATCCCCAGCGCCTGGCTGGAGCCGCTACAACAGGTCGATCAGGTGTGGGCCTACACCCGCTATGTGCGCCAGTGTTATCTGGACAGCGGGGTGCCGGCAGAGAAGGTGAGGGTGGTGCCGCTGGGGGTGGACCCCGAGCGCTTCCGCCCCGGCCTGGAACCGCTGCCGCTGGTGACCGCCAAACGCTTCAAGTTCCTCTTTGTCGGCGGCACCCTGTTCCGCAAGGGCATCGATCTGTTGCTCGAGGCCTACTGTCGCACCTTCGCCGCCAGCGACGAGGTCTGTCTGGTCATCAAGGACATGGGGGTGCAGACCTTCTACCGGAACCAGAATGCCGGGGAGCAGATCCGCAGACTCCAGCAGGATCCGGCTAATCCCGAGATCCTCTACCTCCCCGAGGACCTGCCCGGTGCCGACCTGCCGCGCCTCTACGCGGCCTGCGACTGCCTGGTGCACCCGTACCGGGGGGAAGGCTTCGGGTTGCCCGTGGCCGAGGCCCTGGCCTGCGGCTTGCCCGCGATTCTCACCCGCGGCGGGGCCTGCGACGACTTCTGCCCCGAGGACGCGGGGTACTGGGTCGAGTCCCAGCGGCGCCAGGTGCGTTTCGAGCAGGAGACGGCGGGCCCGGCCTGGCTGCTCGAGCCGGATCTGGAGGGATTAAAAAGCCAGCTGCGCCAGGTGTTCGCCGCGCCAGAGGCCGCCCGTCAGAGGGGCCAGGTGGCCAGCCGCCATATCCGCACCCAGTTCACCTGGGAGCGGGCGGCACAGCGGGCCCGCCAGGTGCTGGAGGAACTGGTCGACCGCCCGGCCCCGCCGGCAAGTGCGCCCTTGAAGGCCGACCTGATCCGGCTGGGCGAGGGTCCGGCAATCACCTGGGCGACCGGGGCGGTCCATTCCCTGCTACTGGACGAGGGCGACCTGGGAACGCAACTGGAGCACACCCGCCGGCAGGTGTCCGCCGAGTACCTGGCCATTGTCTGGGGTGGCCTGGCCTGGCCGGCAGAGCTGCTGCAGCACCTGGTGGCCGAACTCGACCGCCGCCCCGAACTGGGCGCCATCGGTCCGGCGGCCGCCGGGGCCGCGCCGGGACTGACGCTTCAGCCCTACCTCTGCCCGGCGGTAATGGTGGTCCGGGTGGCGGCCGTGGCGGCGGCGGGCGGTTTCGACGAGGCCTTCGCCGGGCCGGCGGTCCTGGCCAATTTTCTGCGCTGCTGCCGCCGCCAGGGCCTCGAGGTCGCCGTGCACGGCAGGGTGGCGCTGCCCGAGGCCGCCGCCCGGTGGGGGGCGCAGCAGGAACGCGCCGCCGAGTGGCAGGCGGTGTTATGGCTGGAGGAGGCCGACCGCTACCGCGAGGCGCGCCAGTGGGAGGAGGCGCTGCGGGTCTGCGCACAGGCCGTGGCCGCCAAACCGGATTTTGTCGAGGCCATCCTGGTCTGGGCCGATGTGCTGGTCGAACAGGGCAAACCCACCGAGGCCGCAGAGGTCATCGCCCGGCTGGTGGAACTCGATCCGGATTCGTGTATGGCGCACAACTATCTGGGCCTGGTGCAGAGCAAGGCCCGGCAATGGCCAGCGGCCGAGGCGAGTTTCCGGCGGGCGCTCGAGCTGGAGCCGTGTTTCGCCGAGGCGCTCGTCAACCTGGGGGTCTGGGCCTGGGAACAGGGCCGCGCCCCGGAGGCGCTGGGGTTCTTCAAGGAGGCGGCCAAACTCGATCCGGCCAACCGCGAGCTGGTGGCCAATCTGGCCTTGCTGCACCTGCGGGTCGGCCAGCCCGCCGAGGCAGAGGCCGTGCTGCGCCACCACCTGGGCAGCCACCCCGAGGACGCGGAATTGCACGCCCAGTTGGCGGAGGTGCTCTGGCAGCAGGGGGATCGCGAGGGCAGCCGCCAGGCAGCCCTGCAGGTCCTCGCCTTCCAACCCGACCACCCCCGGGCCGGGGCCATCGCGGAGCAGACGGGTGGGAAAAAAGGCTAAGCCTGCCAGACAGCCGCGCCTCTCGCTGTGTATGATCGCCCGCGACGAGGCTGTATTTCTCGAGCAATGCCTGCAGAGTGTGCGCGGGCTGGTCGACCAGATCATCGTGGTCGATACCGGTTCCGCCGACCACACCGCCGAGGTGGCCCGGCGTCACGGGGCCCAGGTGCTGGACTTTGCCTGGCAGGGGGATTTTGCGGCGGCGCGCAACCACGGCCTGGAACAGGCCACCGGCGAGTGGGTGCTGGTCCTCGACTGCGATGAGGTGTTTTCCCCTGCCGATCACCCGCGGCTGCGGCGCCTGCTGCGCGCCGGTGGACCCGTGGCCTACCGCCTGACCACCCGCAACTACGCCGACCAGGCCAATCTCGCCGGATGGGTGCCTTGCCGGGGTGACTACCCAGAGGAACAGCAGTACCGTGGTTGGTTTCCCACCACCAAGGTGCGCCTGTGGCGCCAGCGGCCGGAGATCCGTTTTGCCGGCCCGGTGCACGAACTGGTCGAGGCCTCGGTGGCGGCTCGGGGCGGCCAGGTGGGGGACTGCCCGGTGCCGGTGCACCACTACGGGCATGCAGAGAAAAAACGCTCCCCTGACTACTATCTGCAGGCAGGGGAGGAGAAGGTCCGCCAGCAACCGGGGGACCTGCGCGCCCGCTACGAACTGGCCCTGGCCTACCGGGATGCGGGCCGCCATCCCGAGGCGCTCCAGGCCATCGAAGAGACCCTGGCCGGGTTGGCCCGGGCCAGCGGCGAGGTGCTCTATCTCGAGGAAGAGCTGGCCCTGCTGGTGCGCGCCGATCTGCTCGCCCGCCTGGGGCGAGGGGGCGAGGCCCTCGAAGCCTATCAGCAGATCCTCACCCGGTTCCCCCGGTCGTATCAGGCCCTCAACAACGCCGGCAACCTGCTCGAAAAGCAGGGCCGCCCCAGCGAGGCGCTGCCCTTGTACCAACGGGGCCTGGCCCTGGCTCCCGACAACCAGGTCCTGCGCCAGAACCTGGCCCGCCTCCAGGACCGCGACCAGGGCGGGGGCCGCCTGAGTGTCTGTATCATCGCCCGCAATGAGGAGGCGGTGCTGGCCAGGTGCCTCGAAAGTGTGCGCGCGGCGGCCGACGAACTGATCGTGGTGGACACCGGTTCCACCGACCGCACCGTGGAGATCGCCCGCAGTTTCGGCGCCCGCCTGGGGGCCTTTGCCTGGCGGGACGATTTCGCCGCCGCCCGCAACGCCGCCCTCGACCTGGCCACGGGGGAGTGGGTCCTGTGGCTCGATGCCGACGATTACCTGCGGCCCGCCGATCTGGACCAGGTGCTTGCCCTCAAGCGGCAACCCCCGGACCAGGCCTTCTTTTTCACCCTGGCCAACGAAGGCGGCGACCGGACCTCCTTTCTCCAGATCAAGATGTTCCCGCGCCACCCCGAGGTGCGCTTCGAGCGCCCGGTGCACGAACACGTGCTGGCCGGCCTGCGCCGGGCGGGCATTCCCCTGCGGGTGGCCCCGGTGCAGGTGCGGCACACCGGTTATGCCACTGCCGAACAGGTACGCCACAAAAAAGGGTACTACCTGCGCTTGATGGAGGAATGGCTGGCGCGCCGGCCGGAGGATTGGGACATCTGCTTCCGCATCGGCCATACCTTTTACAGCAACCAGGATACCGCGCGGGCCAGGCAGTACTTCGCCCGTATCCTCGCCGCCGGCCCCGCTGCGGTGGAGCCCGCCTCGGTCTACCGGCTGGCGGCGGTGTTCCACGGCCGCTGCCTGATCGTCGAGGGCGCCTGGGCCGAGGCGGCTGCCCAGCTCGAAATGGCCCGGGGCCTGCAGCCCGACGAGGTGCTGGCCAACCTTTCCCTGGGGGATGTGCGCACCAAGCTGGGGCAGTTCTCGGCGGCCCTGACGCCCCTGCAGGCAGCCCTCGACGGACAGGTGGATGCCAACTTCCCCCTCGACCTGCAGGTGATCCGTTATTCGGCCCAGTTCTTCCTCGGGCAGTGTTATCAGGGCCTGGGGCGTATCGCGGAGGCACGGGCGGCCTTCGAAGCGGCGGGGCACATCTCGTCCCACCAGCCCGAGGCGGCCGAAGCGCTGGCCAACCTGGAGCGCGAAAGCGCGGCTCCGAGGGCGCTGGCGGGCGGGGAAGGGGCGCGGCCGCGGCTCACCCTGTGTATGATCGTGCGCAACGAGGCCCACCGCCTGGCCAACTGCCTCGAGAGTGTGAAGGGGCTGGTCGACGAGCTGGTGGTGGTGGACACCGGGTCCACCGACGGGACTGAGGAGATCGCCAAGGCGTACGGGGCGGTCCTGGGGCACTTCGCCTGGTGCGACGATTTTGCCGCCGCCCGCAACCATTCCCTGTCACTGGCCACCGGCGACTGGCTCCTGTGGCTGGATGCCGACGACCTGTTGCCGGCGGAGTACCATGTCCAAGTCCGCCACCTGCTGACCCGCGGCCGGGACAAGGGTTATTTCTTCCTGCTCGACGACCGCGGGTACGAACACGTCTCCTGCCTGCAGATGCGGCTCTTCCCCAATCTGCCCGGGGTCTGTTTCGAGATGCCCATCCACGAGCAGATCACCCCCTCGCTGGCTCGGCTCGGGGTGGAGATGGTGCCCACCCAGGTGCGGGTCACCCACACGGGATATCCCACCCCCGAGGTGGTGAAGGCCAAAAAAGACCGCTATCTCGGAATCATGGAGCGGTGGCTCGAAACCCATCCGGGGGACTATATCGTCCGGTCCCACGTGGCCCTGACCTATCACACCACCGGGCGGCTGGCCGAGGCCGAGGCCGCCTATCGCGCCATCATCGAAGAGAGTACCTGCCTGGCAGACCACAACTTCGTGGTCTACACCACGGCCTTGCTCTTCCTGGGGCGGACCTATCTGAAGATGAAGGAGTACCCCCGGGCCCTGGAGTCCATCAAAAAGGCCGAGGAGGTCGATCCCGACTATATCCTCACCAAATTGAGCCTGGCCGAGATCTATCTGCGGCTGCAGCGTTTCGCCGAGGCCGGGACGTACGCCCGGGCTGTGCTGGACAGCGGCTCGCAGCACACCTTCTTTCCCATCGATCAATTAGATGTACGTTATTCGGCGCACCTGCTCCGGGCCCAGGCCCACCAGGGACTGGGGCAGTGGGACCAGGCGGAGGAAGCCTACCTCCAGGCCGCCCAGGTGCCGGTGGCGCGGCGCAGCGAGGCGCTGGGGGGGCTGTCGCAACTGCACAAGAGCCTGGGCAGGAAGGCCAGAGCCCTGCAGGTGCTCGAGGAGGCGCGCCAGCTAGATCCGGATAATCTCCAGCACCTGTTCAATATGGGGGTGCTGCATCTGGAGGAGGGCCGGATGCCAGAGGCGAAGCAGGCATTTCTGGCGGTGTTGGCTGCCGATCCGGCGCACGCTCCCTCGCTGCTCAACCTCGGGTTCCTGGCCAGGGGGGCCGGCCAGGTCCAGGAGGCCGAAGGGTTTTACCGCCAGGTGGCGCAGTTGCAGCCCGAGGGCGTCGAAGCCCTGGCCAACCTGGGGCATCTATATATGGATGAAGGGCGCCATGCCGAGGCGGCGGAGAGTTTCGCCGCGGTGCGCGCCCGCGACCCGCAGTTGCTCGACATCAATCTGGGGCTGCTGGCCAGTGTGGCGGCCCAGGGCCGTTGGGACCACGGCCTGGCCACCGAGATCCTGGCCTCCTTTGACCAGGGCCAGGCCGGGGAGTTGGCCGACCAGCCGGCGGCTGCCCGCGCCTTTGTGCGCCTGGGGGCGACCCTGGTCGGCCGGCAATTGCACAAGTGTGCCGAATACGCCTTTGGCATCGCGCTGGTACTGGATGGCCGGTGCCTCGAAGCCCGCCGCTGCCTGGGGCAACTTTTCTTCCACCAGGGCGCCTACTGGAAGGCCATCGCCCAATTCGAGGTGGCACTCCAGCTAGAGCCGCAGGATGCCTCGACCTTCGGGGCCCTGGGGGACTGCTACCGCAAACTGGGAGTAGAGGAAGCAGCGCGCATGTGTTACGAACAGAGCCGCAAAGCCGCCGCCGGCAACCCGTCCGGCCCGGTCTGACCCGCACTGCCCGCCTCACCCGCCACCGGTCAATTCTTCCAGCCCCTCCTCAAATCTTTCTCCTGTTTCCCGGCCATCCCCCCCTGGTATCCCCGGTGGAGTGGCAATTGCTTGAAATACCCCAAGCATCTTAATAGAAACGACTTGTGAAGGATCTGGCTCCGCTGTGAGCGAGATGGCACAGAGCTTGCTTAAAGGAGAGCCGTATCCCCTCCGACTCCCCGGCGGGGAAAATCGTGAAGCCCAAGGAAGGCATTGGCCATTCCAAGGAGGTAGAGATGCCCTTACGCATTGGCAACAATATCAGCGCGATCAACGCAGCGCGAAACCTGAACAAGAACAGCGCTGATTTTACCAAGAGGATCGAGCGACTCTCCTCGGGTCTGCGCATCAACCGCGGCGCCGACGACGCTGCCGGTCTGGCGGTATCCGAGGGTATGCGCTCCGAGATCCTGGGCATGAAACAGGCCGTGCAGAACGCCTCCCAGGGCACCAGCCTCATTCAGTTGGCCGAAGGTTCGCTCAACGAGACCAGCAATATGCTGGCCCGTATGCGCGAACTGGCGGTGCAGTCGTCCAACTCCACCATCAACGACTCCAACCGCGAAGGTCTGACCGCCGAATTTAACCAGCTCATCCAGGAAGTGGACCGCATCGCGCTCTCCACCACCTATAATGACACCGTGCTGCTGACCGGCTTCGGCAACAGTGTGGAACAGTCCGGCGATCTCTCCACGGCGCTGGCCGGTTTCGCCGGCGCCACCGAGGTCGGGGTATCAGGGGCGGTGCCGGGCACCTATGTCTTTACCGACACCAGTTCCCAGGACAACCAGATCACCCTTTCGGTCACCCTCGACGACGGCACCACCCTGAGCCAGTCCATCGACGTGGGGTCGGCCCTGGACCGCGACAACTGCCAGAACCTGGTCGCCACCGGCACCACCTTCCTGGCCAATTTCGACCGCCTCGGGGTGCAGGTCACCCTGGTGGGGCCCAAGGTGGACACCAGTACCGAGGCTCTGCGCAGCACCACGGCTGATTCCGGCGTGGGCGGCAGCTTCATCGTCGCCGGCCAGGCGGTCACCCTTGCCGCCGGGGACACCCTGGCCAATGTGGCCTCCGAGTTGCACACGGTGCTCACCGGCCTCACCCCTCCCGGATCGGCAACCTACGACGCGACCCTGAACGAGATCCAGATCGATACCGCCGGGCACGACGTGAGCGGGGACGGGGCCGCGGCCCTGGGCCTGATTCCGGCCAACTCCTATGTGGATGGCCGCCTCAACGGCAAAAGCATCGTGGTCACCGCAGGCATCGGCGGCTCGCTGCAGGTGGGCGCCAATGACGGGGCGAACAACCGCATCGAGATCAACATCGGCGACATGCGGGCCTCGGGCAACGAGCTCAATCTGAACGGTTTGTCGATTGCCAACCAGCAGAGCGCCCGGTCCACCATCACCCGGATCGATTCGGCCATCCTGGCGGTGGCCCGGCAGCGCGGCAGCCTGGGCGCCACCCAGAACCGGCTGCAGTATACCAGCTTCAATCTCGAGAACGCCATCGAGAACCTGCAGGCCGCTGAATCCTCGATCCGCGATGCGGACGTGGCCGAAGAGGTGTCGGCCTTCACCCGCGGCCAGATCCTGACCCAGGCGGCAACCGCCATGGCGGCCCAGGCCAATGCCCTGCCCCAGACGGCATTGACCCTGCTCCAGTAAAAACGGCGCCAGGATGGCCGCCGCAGAAAAAAAGTTAAAGGGTGTAGTTGGGCAGTCGATAAAAGGGGTGAGTGATACAAAGTAGTATCAAATCACAATAATTCATACTGACTTTTATCAAGGACGATAACGCACCTACACCCACGTAAACGCCGCTGAACATGGAGGTTTGGTTATGGCGATTACCATCAATGTCAATCACAACGTCGCTGCCGTAAACGTGCGACGCCACCTGAACACCAACAGCAAAGAGATGGGCACCCGTCTCGAGCGGCTGTCTTCAGGGATGCGCATCAACCGCGCCACAGACGATGCCGCGGGTCTTTCCATCTCCGAGGGCTTCCGGGCGCAACTCTCCGGTCTCTCCATCGGCCTGCGCAACGCCGAAATGGGCAGCAACCTGCTCCAGGTGGCTGAAGGTTCCCTCAACGAGGTCAGTTCCGTGCTGATCCGTATCCGCGAACTGGCCATGGAATCGGCCACCAGCACCCTCAACGACGACAACCGCGACTCCCTAGAAAACGAAATGATCCAGCTCCGGCAGGAAATCGACCGCATCGCCCGTTCCACGGGGTACAACGGTCAGCGCATCCTGACGGGTTTTGGCGTCAATATCGACGAGGAGCAATCCACGGCGCTCACCACCAGCGCCACCACCGGGGTGGCGCGGATAGCCCTGGCGGGGGCCGGCAAGGGAACCTATACCTTTATAGATGGGGCCGGCGACGGCGATCTCACCCTGGGGAACGGGGTGGTCACCCAGACGCTGCATTCCCATCAGCTCTTTCTCGACGGCAGCTCGGTTGCCACCGGAACCACGGCGGTGGCCAATTTCGACCGCCTCGGGGTGCAGGTGACCCTGGCCGGACACCAGGGCGCCGGGGCCATCGGCAGTTATACGGACGGCGACTTGGAGGGGACGACCATCGTGGTGGGTGGCGGCACCGGCGGGTCCTTCCAGGTGGGCGCCGACAACGTGGTCGAGGACCGCATCGAGATCGGCATCGACGACATGAGCGCCAGCGGCTCGATCCTCAACCTCAATACCCTCTCGTTGTCCAGCCAGGAAAACGCCCGTTCCGCCCTCGACTCCATCAATGCGGCCATCGACGAGGTGGCCACCCAGCGCGGCAAGCTGGGCAGCGTGATGAACCGGTTGATCCACACCATCAGCTTCACTGAGAACGCCATCGAAGGAAACACCACCTCCGAGGCCACGGTGCGCGACGCGGACATGGCGACCGAAGTCTCGGCTTTCACCCGCACCCAGATCCTGACCCAGGCGGCAACCGCCATGCTGGCCCAGGCCAACAGCGCCCCGCAGGCGGTGATGGTCCTGCTGGGCCAGTAGATGAAAAATAAAGGAAGTACCGATGCGGTCGATATATGAGAGTAATGCCGGTTGCCCCGGGGCCGGGACAGGCTCCGGGGATGGGCTGGCGAGAAAAGATTAAAGCTCAGTGAAGGCAGTGCCGATAAGGATAAAAGATACAATCCATTTGTATCTTTTATTCGGCTAGAGAGCTGAAGGAGGTGGCCGGCGCAATACTGGTTTAGGCGTGACAATTTGATCGATCGGAAAAGCGAATGCCGCGTTGGGGAACGGGGCATACGAAACCGGCAGGGATGCCGTTAACAAAAAACAAACAAGGAGGTTCGATTTCATGGCGCTGCGTGTAAATACAAATATCGCTGCCCTCAATGCGAGGCGGCACCTAAATTCGAATACCCGCACCTTGGCGGCCAAACAGGAGCGCCTGGCATCGGGTCTGCGGCTCAACAAGGCTTCGGACGATGCGGCTGGCCTGTCGGTGCGCGAAGGCATGCGGGCGGAACTGTCTGGCCTGAAGGCCACCATCACCAATGCCGAGCAGGCGAGCAACCTGCTGCAGACGGCCGAAGGTTCGCTCAACGAGACCAATGCCATCCTGGTGCGGATGCGCGAGCTGGCCGCCCAGTCCGGTAACTCGACCTTCACCGATAACAACCGCGAAGCGTTACAGGGCGAGTTCTCCCAGTTGATGGGCGAAATCGACCGCATCGCCGCAGCCACCACCTACAATAACCAGACCCTGTTGACCGGGTATGGCAATACAGTGGACGGCGCCTCGACGGCGGTGACGGCCAGCAACACCAGCGGCGTGACCTCGATCAGTATCTCCGGGGCCCAGACCGGTACCTATACCTTTGAGGATACCGGTTCGGACGGCAACATCACCCTGGGCAACGGCACTGTTTCGCAGACGATCAGCATCGGCACCATCCTCGACGGCTCCGTGATTGCCACCGGCACCCAGTTCGTGGCCAATTTCGACCGCCTGGGGGTCCAGGTGACCCTGGCTGGCGCCAGTGTTGCCGGCGCGACGGGGTCCTATACCGACGGCGACCTGGACGGCCAGAACATCACCGTCAATTCCGGCACCGGCGGTTCCTTCCAGGTGGGGCCCTCCGACCGGGCGTACAACCGCCTGGAGGTCAGCATCTCCGACATGAGGGCCAGCGGCACCACCCTCAACCTGAACAGCACTTCGATCGCCACCATCACCACCGCCCGTACGGCGCTCACCTCCATCGACCAGGCCATCGGCGCGGTGGCCAAACAGCGCGGCACCCTGGGTGCCTTCCAGAACCGCCTGGGCTTCGCGGTCGCCTACACCGAGAACGAAGTCGAGAATATCCAGGCTTCCGAATCGGCCATCAGCGACGCCGACATCGCCAGCGAGGTGAGCGACTTCACCCGCTCGCAGATCCTCTCGCAGGCGGCCACCGCGATGTTGGCCCAGGCCAACGTGCTGCCGCAGAACGCCCTGGCGCTGCTGCAGTAAAGGCACCGGAAGAAGGGTAGCACCGACAGGAAACCCAAAGAGCGGGAAGGGGCGCCACTGCCAGAGGGCGGTGACGCCCCTGTTCCGGCTTCTAAAACGACGGGGGAAGCGTGGCATGAGGTGAGGGTCTAGCGAAGCAGCTCTCGGAGTGAGGTGAGAGAACATGGAAGGCATAACGCAGATCATGAAGATCCCAGAGGCCGCCAGCCGCGAAGCGGTGAAGGCCAAAACCAGAAGTCCCGAGACCTCGGCCGTGGTCCCGGCCGCCAGCGAAAACCAGGCGGCCCCCCTGGCCAGCCAGCCGGTGCCAGCGGAGAACGTGAAACACGCCGCCGCCGAACTGGACAAGGCGCTGCAGCAGCAGAACAGCGACCTCTCGGTCTCGGTGGACGAAACAACCGGCACCATGGTGGTGCGCATCACCGACAGCAATACCGGTGAGGTAGTCAAACAGATCCCGCCCAAACAACTGATGGATGCCAACGTCAGTATGAACAAGATCGTCGGTCTGCTGATCGACGATCAGGGCTGAGGCACCGCAGCACGGAGGCAAGGGGTAGCGCTGGAAGCGCCTTGATTTCAGGATAAGCTGAGATGGCAAATGGCATCACCTTTTCGGGTCTGGGTTCGGGTCTGGACACCGAGTCCATCATCAAACAGCTGACCGATATCGAGAGAAGACCCATCCAGCTGAACGCCAGCAAGCAGTCCAAGCTCCAGGAGCAGAAGGAAATCTTCCGGGGCATCAACACCGGCCTGCTTTCGCTCAAGAGCACGGTGGACAAGCTGGCCGATGGCAAACTCTTCTCGATTGTCAAAGCCCAATCCAGCGATACCGAACGAGTGGGGGTGCAGGCCACTACCGATGCGGCGGCCGGCACCTTCAACGTCGAGGTTCTGGCGCTAGCCCAGGCCAGAAGCCTCTCCTCGCGTTCCTTTGGCAGCCTCTCCAGCGGTCTGGGTCTCAGCGGCGAGTTTGTCATCAACGGCAAGAGCATCGCCATCGCGGCCGAGGACGATCTCACCGACGTCCGCCAGGCCATCAACGAGGCCGATGCCGGGGTCACCGCCCAGATCCTCAGTGTCACCCCCAAAGACAACCGCCTCATCCTGACCGCCAAAGCGGTGGGCGCCGACGGGTTCGATGTCAAGGACGCCAGCGCCGGCGATGTGCTCCAATCCCTCGGCTTCACCTCGAGCACGACCCGCACCAAGAATGCCTTTTTCAACGGCGCCCGCAGCTCGCGCTTCCTCGACGCCACTCAGGCGGTGGGCACCCAGCTCGGGCTTGCCGACCCGCCCGCCGGCAGTGTCACCATCGACGGTGCCGAGGTCGCGATCGACCTGGCCACCGATTCCCTCGAGGCCATCCGCGACAAGATCAATAGCGCCGGCATCGAGGGGGTGAGCGCCAGCGTGGTCACCACCTCCCAGGGCGGTATCACCCGCTACCAGTTGCAGATCGAAGGCACGGACCAGTTCGCCGACGTGACCGGCACCTTTGAGGCGCTCGGGGTGCTCGACGGCGAAGGGGCCATCGCCGACGGCGTCGCCGGCGGCGGCGAGAGCGACGCCTTTGCCAGCACCACCACCTCGGTGGGCGCCCTGCTCGGGCTTGCCGGCGGGCCGACCGGCAATGTCTCCATCGCTGGCCAGAGCATCGCTCTCGACCTGGCTGCCGATTCCCTGGGCGATATCCAGGACAAGATCAACAACGCCGGCATCAGCGGGGTGAGCGCCAGCATCTCCAGCGCCACCGGCGCCGACGGCAGCACGCTCTTCCGCCTGCAGATCGCCGGCACCACCGATTTTGTCGACGCCGGCAACGCGCTTGAGTCGCTCGGTATCCTGGTGGGCTCCAACAGCAACTTCACCAGCGTGACTCAGGTGCTGACCAGCAGCGCCACCCTCAAGGAACGCGGTTCCCTGCTCGACACCCAGGGCCAGGTGGCCAACAGCGCCGAGTTTGCCAGCAGCAGCGACCTCGTCGGCTCCCTCAACGGCAGCAGCGCGGCCGGCAGTGTCGCCATAGGCGACCAGACGGTCGCCATCGATCTGGCCGCCGATTCGCTCGAGACCATCCGCGACCGCATTAACAATGCCGCCATTTCCGGGGTGAGCGCCGCCGTGACCGATACCGGCGCCGGCACCTTCAAGCTGGAGATCTCGGGCACCACCCAGTTCGAGGACCAGGGGGGCGTGCTCGCCGCTCTGGGGGTGATGGGGCCGGCCACCGCCGTCACCGCCGACACCCGCTTCGCCGACCTGGCCGGGGCGGGTGTCAAGGCGGGTGACACCATCTCCATCGGCGGCACCAACCACAACGGCGAACAAATCAACGCCACCTTCTCCCTGACCAGCACGAATCTGAAGGTCCAGAACCTGCTCAATACCATCGAGCAGGCCTATGGCGGCGGGGTCACCGCTTCGGTCGACGCTTCGGGGCGTATTGCCGTTCTGGACAAGACCAGTGGCAAGAGTTCGCTGAGCCTGAGCCTGCTGGCCAACAACGAGGGCGGCGGCGCCCTGGACCTGGGCAGCCAGAGTGTCACCACTCAGGGCCTCGACGCCCGGTCGGCGGAACTGCAGACCGGCCAGGATGCCAAATTCCGCATCAACGGCATCACCCTCAGCCGCGACACCAACACCGTCGACGATGCGGTGGAAGGGGTCACCCTCGACCTGAAGCAGGCGGCAGAGGGGGAGACGATCTCGATTACCATCACCAAGGACGATACCGGGGATCTCAAGGGCAACATCAAGAGTTTCGTCGACCAGTTCAACACCTCGATGAAGCTGATCAACGACCAGTTTCTGCTCGATCCCAAGACCCAGAAAGGCGGGCCGCTCTCGGGTGATGCCACCCTGTTGAGCCTGCAGTCGCGCCTGCGGGGCCTGATCTCCGGCCAGGTGAACGGCCTCACCGGCAAGTTCGATTCGCTGGTGATGGTGGGGGTTGCCTTCGATCGCGACGGCAAACTCAACGTCGACGACGACAAACTCGATGCGGCCCTTACCGAGGACCTCGACGCGGTGCGCCGCCTCTTTGTCTCCGAAGGCAGCACCACCGACCAGAAGCTGGAGTTCATCTCCAGCAACAAGAAGAGCAAGCCGGGATCCTATGCGGTCAAGGTGACCCGGGCTCCCGAGCAGGCGCTCGTCCAGGGCGGCATCGAACTGGGCGAGGGCCTGGCGCAGGACCAGACCCTGACCATCATCGACAAATCCTCGGGCCGCAAAGCCCATGTGCACCTGGCCGCAGGGGATAGCCTCAGCAAGGTGGTCGACAAGATCAACGAGAACCTCGACAGCGAGGTGGCCGAGGTGCGGCGCGGCACGGCGGGGAACACCACCGATGGCACGACCCCCATCACCGCCGCCACGGCCTTTTCCCAGATTTTCGGGGCCGGCGCCGTCGCCGGCGACACCATCCGTATCAACGGCACCACCCACGAGGGCTCGTCGGTGAGCACGGTCTTCACCATCACCGACCCGGCGACCCAGACCGTGGGCGACCTGCTCAGCGAGGTGCGCACCACCTTTGGCGGGGGCGTGAGTGTGGCCGTCGATGCCGAAGGCAAGATCGCGGTGACCGACGGCCAGGTGGGCGACAGCAAGCTGACCCTCACCCTCATCGAGGACAACCAGGGGGGCGGCAGCCTGGACCTGGGCAGTATCGAGGAGGAGGAGGATGGACGGCCGCGCATCGAGATCACCGCCTTCAATCAGGACGGCAAGCTGGCCCTGCGCCACGATTCCTACGGGTCGCGCAACGGCTTCAGCATCTCCCAGAGCATCGACCAACTAGGCCTGGCCACCGGGGACTACGCCGGTATTGATGCGGCCGGCACCATCAACAACGAAAAGACAGACGGCTTCGGGCGCATCCTCACCGGGGCCATCGGCGAGGAACACGTGGAAGGGGTTTCGGTGCGGGTGGGCCTCACTCCGGAGGATCTGGCCGAAGGCGGCGCCGACCACGGGCAGGTGAAGCTGGTCCACGGCGTGGCCCGCCTCTTGGCCGACGACTTGAGTTTCATCACCGACACCTTCACCGGCACCCTCAAGAACCGGGTGCAGTCCATCGACGACACCCTCAAGGACCTCGACGCACAGACCGCCTCGCTGGAGCGCCGGGTGGAGGTGTCGCGTCAGGGGCTGGTCAGCAAATTCGCGGCGCTCGAAGGCAGCCTGTCCTCGCTGCAGTCGCAGGGCTCGTTCCTCAGCCAGCAGCTCTCCTCGCTGCGCTGAGCAATTATAGGTATATTGGGCACGTATTCAGCCATGGTGCAGGAAGCATAAGAGGGGTATGAATCGCAACGCTTACCGCCAATACAGCCAGGTCCAGATCAAGACCGCCAACAAGGGCAAGCTGATCGTCATGCTCTATCAGGGGGCGATCCGCTTCATGAAGAAGGCCATCCACCAACTTGAACAGAAGGACATGGAGGGCAAGGGCAAGAGTCTGATCCGCGCCCAGGATATCGTCCTGGAACTGCTCTACGCCCTCGATCAGGACATGCTCGCCAAGGGCAATGAGCTGGCCGTCAACCTGCAGCGTCTCTACCTGTACTGTTATCGCCGGCTGGTGCGCGCCAACGTCGACATGGATCCCGAGGCCATCAAGGAGGTGGCGGCGCTGATGGCCAGCCTGCTGGAGGCCTGGGAAAAGGTGGTGGGCTCCCAGAACGACGCCGAGGCCGACGCGCCTGAGCCGCTTCAGGCCCGCGTGGCGATCACCGGGTGAGCGCCGTGGCCGCGCCTGCCTCTGCCGTGGAGCGCCTTTGCCAGGACCTGGCCGACTACGAGGTCATGTACCAGCTGGGTCTGGAACAGCGCGACTGCATCGCCCGCGAGGATCTCGAGGGCCTGGCGGCCTCTTTTCAGCGCACCCGCCAGCTGATGGATCGGATCCGCCTGCGCCAGGAAGGTTCGCCGGGGCCGGGCCGCGAACCCGGGGAGGCAACCCAGCGCGAGGCAGTGCGCCGGCTCCTGGGCCGGCTGCAGGAACTGCGCCGCGACAACGAGGCGGCGGTTCAGGGGCTGCTGGCGCGCACCCGCGAGGAGGTGCGACAGTTCCAGCAGGGGCGGCGGGCCCTCCGCGGTTACCAGAAGGCCGGCCTCAGCGAAGCCCGTTTCATCGACCATGTGCGCTGAAGGGGGAAATTTGTCTGGACAGGACCTCATCGCCAAAATTAGATTAAAATATCGCGGAACGGCGCCGATATATATAAGAGGCGGGTCTTCCCCAGGCCCGCGACGAGGTGATGTCCGATGCGTATAGATGGTTTACCACCACAGCCCAAAACGTCCCAGAGCGGCAAACGGGGCGAGGTGGCGCAGGCCAAGAAGGCGCCGGCCCGCGCTGGCGATGTTGTGGAGATTTCGACCAATACCCAGGGAGTGGCCGACCTGGCCGCCAAGGCCAAGGTCGCCGTCGACGCGACCAGCGACTCCCGGTTGGAGGAGGTCCGCGCCCGGGTGCAGTCCGGGTACTACAACGCCCCCGAAACCCGCAAACAGATCGCCGGAGCGCTGCTGCAGTCCGGTGGCTTCAAAGAAGTCGCCGCCGACCTGGTCCAGGCCCGCGGGGTGCGCCAGCAGGTCAAGGACACCCCCGAGGTGCGCAAGGCCGAGGTTGAGCGCGCCCGCCAGCGGGTGAGCACCGGCTTCTATCAGGATCCGGAGGTGCGCCAGGCCACCGCCGATCGCGTCGTCGACCAATTGGCCTGATCCGTTCTTCCCTGAATCAGTAAGAGGGGCGATGCCGCAAGCATCGCCCTTTTTCTATTTTTAGAGCCATGGCACAGATCGTCGGTATCGATGGGGGTGGCACCCACACCCGCGCTGTAGCCCTGGGGCCGGGGGGCCGCCTGTTGGGGGTGGCCAGCGCGGGTTGCGGGAACTTCCAGGTGCTGGGTCTGGTGGGCCTCGAGGAGTTGTTCGCCGGCCTGCGGGCGGCGCTGGAGGTGGAGTTGCCCCTGGACGGACTGTGCCTGGCGCTGGCCGGCGCCGGCCGGGTCGCCGAACAGCAGGCCATCGCCGAACTGGCGCTGGGTCAGGGGTGGGCGTCCCAGGTGCGGGTGGTCAGCGATGCCCAGGCCGCGCTGGTAGGTGCACACGGCAATCAGGCGGGCCTGGTGGTGCTGGCCGGCACCGGTTCGATGGTCCTGGGCAGAAACGCCGCCGGTGTCCAGGCTCGGGCCGGCGGCTGGGGTCCCCTGCTGGGCGACGAGGGCAGTGGCTATTTCCTGGGCATGGAGGGTATCCGGGCGGCGCTGCGGGCCCGCGACGGTTGGGGACCGGCCACGCTTCTGGCCGAGCGCCTGCGCTGCGCTCTCGGATTGGCGGACTGGGACCAGGTCGTGCGGCAGATCTACAGCGGCGAGTTGGGCCGGGACGGGGTGGCGGCGCTGGCCACGGAAGTGATCGGGGCGGCCCGCGACGGCGACCCCTGCGCCCGGGCGATCACCGCCGCCGCCGGCGAGGCGCTGGGCCGGCAGGTGGGGGCAGTGGCCGGCAAACTGGCTATGGGGCCAGACCTGGCGGTGGCCGGCGCTGGCGGGGTTTTCGCCGCCCGGGAGTTGCTCTGGCCCGCCATGCAGGCTGCGGCTGCGCCGGGTGGATGGCGCTTGCGCTGGTGCGAAGCGCTGTTGCCGCCGGTGCTCGGGGCCGTGCTGATCGCCATGGAGGCGGCCGGCCTGGAGCCTGGAGCCACGGCAACGGAGAGCCTGGTCCGCCTCCGGCCCGCCATCGCTTTCTGAGCCTGCCCGCCTCTTGACAAGAGGCATACCCATCTCCATCTTGTAAATCTGAGACATTCTCATTATTTGCAATAGCTTGTCTGATTATTGCCGGCGGCCGCGGGCCCGGGACACAGCCATGAATTCGATGGAACAAGAATTGTTGTCTTGGCGGGAATGGCAGGTGCTGCAGGCCCTGGTCAAGACCTATGTCACCGTGGGCATACCCGTCGGTTCGCGGACCTTGCTCGACCGGGAGATCCTGGGCATCAGCGCCGCTACCATCCGCAATACCTTGGCGGCGCTCGAGGAGAAGGAGTTCCTCCACCAGCCCCATACCTCGGCAGGCCGTATCCCCACCGATAAGGGATATCGCCTGTACGTCGAGCAGTGTGTGGACCAGGATTGTGCCCTGCCCGACGGTGAGGGCGACCAGTTGCGGCAGCATCTCAACGAGCAGCTCGCCGAAGGGGGGATCGATGAGATCCTCGGTCAGTTGGCCAAGATTATCGGCCAGGTCTCCAATCAGTTGGGCCTGGTCATGGCTCCCGCCTTCGAGCAGGGCATCTTCCACAAGGTGGAACTGGTCAGGCTCAGCGAGCAGCGCCTGCTGCTGGTGCTCACCATCCACCAGGGCAGTGTGCGCAGCCTGGTCATCGAGGTGGGTTCGGCCTGTTCCCAGCGCGACCTCGAGATCCTCAGCGGCCAGATCAACCAGCGCCTGCACGGGTTGACCATGGCCCAGATCGGCGCTTCCGTGCGCGAGCGTATGGCTTCTGTGGAGACCGGCAATCCGCAGCTCCTCAAGGTGATCAGCGCCGAAATCGAGGGGCTGCACCGTGCCGGGGCCGGCGACCTGCATGTGGCCGGCACCCGCAATATCTGTCTGCAACCCGAGTTTCGCGATCCCCAGCGTATGGCCGAGCTGATCGACCTGGTGGAGCGCAAGGAGTCCCTGGCCCAGATGCTGCAGCGGCGCCAGGGCACGGTGGTCACCATCGGCCGCGAGCACCAGGTCCAGGAAATGCAGCTGTGCAGTGTCGTCACCGCCAGCTACGAAGTGGACGGCGCCGTGGGCATCATCGGGGTCATCGGCCCCACGCGTATGCCCTATGAGCGGGTGGCAGCCTTGGTAAATTACCTGGCCTCGCGGGCCGCGGAGTTTGTGGGCTAGCGGATGAACCCGAGCTGGTCCTGGTCGTTATTTCCCGTTTAACTGCAGTTGTGGCCTGGCTCGCCGGTCCTTTCCGGCGGGTGCGGCGTGGATTTCCCGTTGAGACTAGCACAGGATCTATGAGCGAAACGAATAACCCAGAGCTTGACCCGGAAGTGCAGCCACAGGAAGAGATTCCCGCCGGACCACCCGCGGAGGCTCCTGTCGACGAGGCGGCCAGGGCGCTGGCAGAGGCGCAGGCCCAGGCGGCCGAAACCTACGATCGCTACCTGCGTGCAGTTGCGGAGCTGGATAATTTCCGCAAACGCACCGCCAAGATGCGCACCGATACCCGCGAGGAAACCCTGCGCGACGTGTTGTTGCAGATCGCCCCGGTCATGGACAATATGCGCCGCGCCCTGGTGCAGGAAAACGCCACGGTGGAGGTTTTCAAACAGGGCGTGGAGTTGATCTACGCTCAGCTCCAGGAGGCGCTGCGGGGGTACGGACTCGAGGAGATTCAGGCCATCGGCCAGCCCTTCGATCCGGTGTATCACGAAGCCCTGCTCGAGGTCGAACGTCCCGACCAGCCCCCGGGTACAGTGGTCGAGGAAATGGAAAAAGGATATCGTCTGCGCGACAAGGTGGTGCGGCCTGCGCGCGTTGTGGTCAGCAAGACCGGAGGACAAAATGGCAAGTAAGGTAATCGGAATCGATCTAGGGACCACGAATTCGTGTGTGGCGGTGATGGAGGGCGGGGAGCCGGTGGTGATCGCCAATGCCGAGGGGGGCAGGACGACCCCGTCGGTGGTGGCCTTCTCGCGAGAAGGGGAACGGCTGGTGGGCCAGACAGCCAAACGCCAGGCGGTGACCAACCCGGAACAGACGGTGTATTCGATCAAGCGCTTCATGGGTCGCCGGCTGGAGGAAGTGACGGCGGAACAATCGCGGGTGCCCTATCCGGTGGTGTCGGGTTCGCGAGGGTTGGTGGCGGTGAAGGTGGGGGACAAGGAGTACAGCCCGCCGGAGATCTCGGCCTTGATCTTGCAGAAGATGAAGCAGACGGCGGAGGACTACCTGGGGGAACCGGTGAGTCAGGCGGTGATCACGGTGCCGGCGTATTTCAACGATGCCCAGCGTCAGGCAACCAAGGACGCCGGTCAGATCGCCGGGCTGGAGGTGCTGCGCATCGTCAACGAACCCACGGCTGCAGCCCTGGCCTATGGCCTGGACAAGAAGGGCCAGAGCCAGAAGATCGCGGTGTATGATCTGGGGGGTGGCACCTTTGATATTTCGATTCTGGAGTTGGGGGACGGGGTGTTCGAGGTGAAGTCGACCAACGGGGACACCCACCTGGGGGGGGATGACTTCGACCAGGTGCTGATCGACCAGGTGGCCGACGAGTTCAAGAAGAGCGAGGGCATCGACCTGCGCAAGGACCCGATGGCCTTGCAGCGCTTGAAGGAGGCGTGTGAGAAGGCCAAGTGTGAGTTGTCGAGTGTGGCGCAGACGGAGATCAACCTGCCCTTCATCAGCGCCGACCAGTCCGGCCCCAAGCATTTGCGCCAGGTGGTGAGTCGGGCGCAGTTCGAGCGCTGGGTGGAGGGGTTGGTGGAGCGGACCAAGGGACCCTGTCTGCAGGCGCTCAAGGACGCGGGGTTGCGGGCCGACCAGATCGACGAGGTGATCCTGGTGGGGGGTTCGACGCGCATGCCGCGGGTGGGTCAGGTGGTGAAGGAGTTGTTCGGGCGGGAGCCGCACCGGGGGGTGAATCCGGACGAGGTGGTGGCGATCGGGGCGGCGATCCAGGGGGGGGTGTTGTCTGGGAGTGTGGATGATGTGCTGTTGCTGGACGTGACGCCCTTGTCGCTGGGGATCGAGACCTTGGGTGGGGTGATGACGCGGCTGATCGAGCGCAACACGACGATCCCGACGAAGAAGAGCCAGGTGTTTTCGACGGCGTCGGACAGCCAGCCCTCGGTGGAGATCCACGTGTTGCAGGGGGAGCGGGAGTTTGCGCGGGACAACCGGACGCTGGGCAAGTTCCACCTCGACGGCATCCCCCCTGCCCCCCGTGGGGTGCCGCAGGTGGAGGTGACCTTCGACATCGACGCCAACGGGATCTTGCACGTCAGCGCCAAGGACAAGGGGACCAACAAGGAGCAGAAGATCCGCATCGAGTCGTCGAGTGGGTTGAGCAAGGAGGAGGTGGAGCGGATGAGCCGGGATGCGGAGGCGCATGCGGCGGAGGACAAGCAGCGGCGGGAGGGGGTGGAGAAGCGCAACGCGGCGGACGGCTTGGTGTATAGTGTGGAGAAGTTGCTCAAGGAGCAGGGGGAGCAGTTGCCGGCCGAGGAGCGGGGTGCGGTGGCGGGGGCGGTGGCGGCGGTGAAGAAGGCCTTGGAGGGCGAGGACGACGCGGCCCTCGACCAAGCGGTGGAGACCCTCCAGGCTCAGGCCCACAAACTCTCCGAGAAAATCTACCAGAACGCCGGCGCCCCCGAAGGGCAGCCCGGCCCCGCTCCGGGCTCCGACAAGAGCGATGACGGGGCCGTCAACGCCGACTTCGAAGTCGTCGACGAATATAAAAAGAAGAACTAGGCAGATAGCCAAACGGGACTATTACGAGGTCCTCGGCATCGGCAGGGAGAGCAGCCAGGACGAGATCAAGAGCGCCTACCGCAAGCAGGCGCTCAAGTACCATCCCGACCGCAATCCCAACAATCCCGAGGCCGAGGAGCAGTTCAAGGAGGCCTCCGAAGCGTACGAGGTCCTCAGCGACGAGCAGAAGAAGGCGGCGTACGACCGCTTTGGCCACGCCGGCGTGGAGGGCAACTTCAGCCGCGGCGGTTTTCAGTGGTCCGACTTCTCCCACGCCGGCGACTTCGAAGACCTCTTTGGCGATCTCTTCGGCAGCATCTTCGGCGGCGGCGGCCGGCGGCGGCGCGGCCCGGCCGGGCCGCCTCAGGGCCGCGACCTCAAGATCGCTATTGAACTCACCCTCGAGGAGATCGCCTCCGGGGTGGAAAAGAAGATCAAGCTGAGCCGGCAGCAGCGCTGCGAGACCTGCAAGGGCTCCGGGGCCAAGGAAGGCAGCGCCAAGGAGACCTGCAAGACCTGCGCCGGCATGGGGCAGGTGCAGCAGGTGGCCCGCTCCTTCTTCGGCCAGTCCATGGTGGTGACCCCCTGCCCGACCTGCAGCGGCGAGGGCAGCGTGGTGCGCGACCGCTGCCGCGACTGCGACGGCGAAGGTCTGAAGCGCGGCACCACCCAGCTGACGGTGCGTATCCCGGCGGGGGTCAGCTCGGGCAATTATATCCCGCTTCGGGGCCAGGGGGATGCCGGCCCGCGCGGCGGCCCCTCCGGCGACTGCCTGGTCTTTATCGAGGAAAAGGAGCATCCGCACTTCACCCGCGAGGGCAACGACGTCCACTATCACCTGCCGGTCAGTTTCAGCCAGGCCGCGCTGGGTGACGAGGTGGAGGTCCCCACCCTCACCGGCAAGGCGCGGCTGAAGATCCAGCCCGGCACCCAGTCGGGCCGGGTCCTGCGCCTGGGCAAGCAGGGCATCCCCGATGTGGAAGGACGCGGGGTGGGCGACCAACTGGTGGACGTGGTGGTGATCACCCCGTCGCACCTGAGCGAACCAGAACGCCGGCTCTTCGAGGAACTGGCCCGCCTGGAGCAAAGGCAGGCCGCCGAGGAAGGCAAAAGCTTTTTCGACAAGATGCGCGAGGCCTTCGGCGGATGAGCGAAAACGGCACCAATCCCAGACCCCGGACCCTGGCGGCGGGCGAGATGTTGCCCGGCGTCCGCAACGCCATTGCCGTGACCAGCGCCAAGGGGGGCGTTGGCAAGTCCACGGTGGCAGTCAATCTGGCCCTCAGCCTGGCAGCAGCCGGGGCGCGGGTGGGGCTGCTCGACGCCGACATCTACGGTCCCAGCCTGCCCCTGCTCCTGGGGGCGCGCCAGGAGCCCACCATCACCCCCGGCGGCAAGCTGCGGCCCATCGCCAAGGATGGCCTGGAGCTGATGTCCATCGGGTTCGTCACCGGCGAGGACGCCCCGGTGATCTGGCGCGGGCCCCTGCTCGGCCAGGCAGTGCAGCAGTTCCTCAGTCAGGTCGAGTGGGGCGAGCTGGACTACCTCCTTCTCGATCTGCCCCCCGGCACCGGCGATATCCCCCTCACCCTGAGCCAGACGGTGGAACTTTCGGGTGTGGTGGTGGTGACCACCCCCCAGGAAGTGGCCCTGCAGGACGTGGAGCGCGGTATCGCCATGTTCCAGAAGGTGGAGGTCGAGACCCTGGGCCTGATCGAGAACATGAGCTACTACCTCTGCCCGAACTGCCAGGAACGCCACGAGATCTTCGGTCACGGCGGCGGCCGCGAAGCAGCTAGCCAGCTGGGCATCGAGTTCTTTGGCGAGTTGCCCCTCGAGGTGGCCATCCGCGCCGCCGGCGACCAGGGGCGGCCCATCGTGCTGGACGCCCCCGGTTCCTTCGCCGGCCGGGCCTTCGCCGAGATCGCCGCCAAGCTGGAGGCGGCGGTGCGCCGCCTGCCCACCGTGCCCTGAACTGGCCGCCGGCCTGGCCGGCTCGCCAGTCCCCTCAAGGGGGCGCCACCGGCGCCTTGACCTTTTTGCGCCCCCATCGTTATCATAGCAGCACAATCGGAACGACACCCGTGAATCCCGCTGAAGGCCCTAGCTGGCACTGCCTCACCATCGCCGTGCCCCCGGCCCTCGCCGAGGTGGTCTCTGCCTGGTGTTTTGCCCTGGGCAGTTGTGGCCTCCAGGTAGAGGAGGGGGGCGAGCGCTGGCGCCTGCAGGCCTATTTTGCGGCGGAACACGAACTGACCCGGATCTGCCAGGAACTCGACGAGGAGCTAGAAGGCATCGGCCTGCCCGGCGCCCGCCTCGGCGCCGACCATATCGGCTTCGAGGACTGGGAGCAGGAGTGGCGGCGTTTCTTCCAGCCGGTCTGGGCCACGCCGCGCATCATCATCCACCCCTCGTGGACGCCGGTGACGACCGGCCCGGATCAGGTGGCCGTCGTCATCGACCCCAAGATGGCCTTTGGCACCGGCGGCCATGAATCCACCCAGTTGTGCCTCGAATTCCTCGATCAGTTGTTGTCGCCCGGAGACCGCTGCTTGGACCTGGGCACCGGCAGCGGCATCCTGGGCATCGCCGCCGGCCTGCTGGGCGCCGGCCTGCTGACCCTGGTGGACACCGACCCGCTGGCCCTGGACAATACCCGCGAAAACCTCGAGCGGAACCAGGTCGAGGCGCAGGTGCTGCAGGGCAGCATCGACGCGGTCGGTGGCAACGAGTACGATCTGGTGCTGGCCAATATCCAGAGTTCGGTGTTGGTGCCCATCCTGGCGCCGGTGGCCCAGCTCCTTCGCGCTGGGGGGCGGGTGATCTTTTCGGGCCTGTTGGCCCGCGAGGAAGAGGTCTTCGCTGCGGCGGTGGTGGCCGCCGGGTTGCAGGTGCTGGCGGTGCGCCGGCGCACCGACTGGATCGCGCTTGCCGCGCAGATGGGCTGAAATGTCGTGGTTTCTGGTGGTCCCCGCGGACGTGTCGGGCGCGGAACTGGTGCTGCGGGGCGAGGAGGCCCATCACCTGAGCCGGGTGCGGCGGCATCGGGAGGGCGAGATCGTCGAGGTTGTCGACGGGGCGGGGCAGTGGTACGAGGTGCGGATCGAAGCTCTTGAACGCGAGCTGGTGCGCTGCCGGGTCCTGGCGACCGAAAAAGATCGCGGTGAAAGCCGGGTGCGTCTGACCCTGGCCGCCGCCCTGGTCAAAGGTCAGCGCTTCGATTTTCTGGTCGAGAAGGCCACTGAGCTGGGGGTGGCCCGGCTGGTTCCCCTGCTCTGCGAGCGGGGGGTGGTGCGGTCCGGTTCCGAGCACAAACCGGTGCGCTGGGAAAAACTGGCGCGCGCGGGCCTCAAACAGTGTGGCCGTTCCCGCCTGCCCACCATCGCCGCACCCGCCTCGCTGGCCGAGGTGGTTCGCGCCGGGGCGGCAGCGGGAGGGCGGGTGCTGCTGGCTGCGCCCGGAGGCGGGGACTCGCTGCGGGGCAGCATGGGCGCCGAGCCGGCAGCGGAACTGGTGCTGGCCGTCGGCCCCGAGGGCGGTTTCACCGCCGCCGAGGTGGAACTGGCGCGCGGCGATGGCGCCCGGGTTTTCACCTGGGGCAATCGCGTGCTGCGCAGCGAGACGGCGGGCATGGTGCTGGCCGCGCTGGTCCTGCACGAAGCGGAATATATCCTTGAAAGGGGAAAGACGTGAGCCACCGGATCGTGCTCTTGCACGGGCCCAACCTCAATCTGCTGGGCACCCGCGAGCCGGGCATCTACGGCCGCGAAACCCTGGCCCAGATCGATGAGCTGGTACAGCGCGAAGGCCGCGAACTGGGGGCTGAGGTGCGGACCCTGCAGTCCAACCACGAAGGGGCCCTGGTCGACGCCATCCACCAGGCCCGCGAATGGGCCCAGGGCGTGGTGATCAACCCCGGCGCCCTCACCCATTACAGCATTGCCCTGCGCGACGCGATCTCGGCGGTGGCCCTGCCTGCCGTCGAGGTGCACCTGTCCAACGTACATGCCCGCGAGGAGTTCCGCCACCGGTCGGTGATCGCGCCGGTATGTGTGGGGCAGATCGCCGGCTTCGGCGCTTTCAGCTATGTGCTGGGGCTGCGGGGCCTGATCCATTACCTCCAGAAAAAGCAAGCGGTGCAGTGATGGTCCGGCGCTGGTTGGCCCTGGCGCTGTGCTGCGGCCTGCAGGCGACGACCTGTTGGGCGGTGCTGGTGGCCAACCGCCCGCAGGTCACCATCCGCAGCGACGCCACCACCCAGTCCGCCAAGGTCGAGGTGGTGGTGCAGGGCGAGGAGCTGGAGAAGATCCGGCGCAAGGGCGACTGGTTCCAGGTCAGGTTGCCCGATGGGCGCAACGGCTGGGTGCATTATACCCTGGTGATCGAGCGCGAAGCGGTTCCGGCCAAGACGGCCAAGACCGCCAAAGCGGTCCCGGCCAAAGAGACCGCGCCCGCAGCCGAGAAACCGGCCCCGGCGCCCCGCACTCCCGCCGCTAAAGAGCCCCGCAACGCACCGCCGCCCTCTCCCGACCCCGAACCCCCGGCCGAGGACCTGAAACGCAATCCCTATGCCGAGGGGCTGCAGCATGAGGTCGAGGGCAACTACGACGTGGCGCTGCGCAGCTTCGAGGAAGCCCTGCAGCAGGACCCCGAAAACCTCAATGCGCTGATCCACGCCGCCGGCGCCCACGAACAGTTGGGCGCGATACCGGCCGCGCTGCAACAGCTCTATAAGGCCCTCGAAAAGAGCCCGGGCAACCGGGCGGTGTTTCTGCGCCTCGGGGAGGTGTACCAGCAGCGCGCCGAGTTAGACAGCGCCGGCAAATACCAGGCCCTGGCGCGGGGAGAAACCCCGGCCGCGCCGCCGCCCGAAAAGACCACCGTGCCTGAACCCGAGCCTCCCCAGCCGGTGGAGGATGTGCTCTGGGTTTACCTAGCCGGGGTGGCCGCGGTGTGTGTGCTGGGGTTGGGGATCATGTGGTGGTGGCACCGCCGCAGCCGCGCCGCCGACGAAGAGGAGAGCGACGAAATCCCGCCTCCCCGTCCCGACCGGAGCAAGTTCGCCGCCGCCCTCGAGGAGGGGGCCCAGCGCTCGCAGATGCGGGCAGGGGAAGCCGAAGAGCTGGAGCGGCGCATCGAGGACAAATGGCGGGAGTTGCGGCAGAGTTCGGGGGCCTTTCTGCCGCCCGAACTGCGGGCCAAGGCCGCGGGTGGGCAGGCGGAGGAGGCGCAACTCGATCAGGTGCTCGGTTACCTCGAATCCCTGCGGCGGGCGCTGGGTTCACAGGAGGAGCGCGCCCACCTGTACCGCGACATCATGCGGCTGCAGAACATGAAGATCGAGGCGATGGAGGAGGAACTGCGCTTGCTGCGGCGCCAGCGGCGCGATTAGAAGGCGTAGCTGAGCAGCAGCACGGGGGCCCCGGTTTCGAACGAGAGTTCGGGAAATACCCGGCGGGTGGTCTTGTGGGGATAGAGGGCCACGGCCAGGCTGCCGGTGGCGAGCACCGCCGAACCCCAGCCCAGCATCCGCGCCCGGTCGGCTTTGTCGCGCAGCTTGGCGGCCCGCGCCAGCAACTCGTTTTCGGCGTTGAGGTCGGCATCGCGGTCGCGGTTGGAAGCGGTATCGAATTGCAGCCATGAGAGCAGCCCGAAAGCCACGGTGCCGCCCAGGAAGCTGATGTAGGGGAACTCGCGCACCGTGATGGTGCGGGCGCCGCTGCCCAGGGTTTCGGGGGTGACGATCTTCTCGACCTGGGCCGGCTCGAGGGTGATGATCCGCTCCTGGGAGCGCACCACGATCAGGTCCTTGCTGCGGGAGACCAGTTGTCCGGTGATCACCTGGCCGTCGTTGAGGTACACGCGGACCTCGGAGAGAGCCGGGGGGCTCTGGGCGAGGGCGGCGAAACTCTGGAAAAGCAGAAGCGCCGCGCAAAGTGCGGCCACCCAAGGTCTCATGGTATTTCTCCTCGAAATGGTTGTTCCGGCTGAAATATAACAGGGCCTATCCCCGTGTCAACAGGTGAATCCCAGCCATCACGCCTTACCCTTGAGACGCTGCAAGCCCTAAGTGTGTCCCAGGCCCGCGAATGGGTCGAGCGCAGCGGCCACGACCCGGAGCTGTGGGCCCTGCTCGAGCAGGACCCCCGCCTAGGGGTTCGCCGCCTCGGGGTGCGGAGCCGCCAGGCCTGGCAGCGCCAGGAGGCCGAGCAGGCCAGACTCAACCGGCTGGTGGAGCTGGAGGGGCGCTGGTGGAGCCGGGGGGTGGAATGGGTGGCCGGGGTGGACGAGGTGGGCCGGGGTTGCCTGGCCGGCCCGGTGGTGGCCGCGGCGGTGATCCTGCGGCCCGGCACCTGGTTTCCGGGCCTCGACGACTCGAAAAAACTCCCGCCTGAAAAGAGGGAACGCCTGGCCGCGGAGATCCTCGGCGCGGCCCAGGCGGTGGGCATCGGTCAGGTTGAGGCCGGGGAGATCGACCAGCTCGACATCCTCCAGGCCTCTCTCAAGGCCATGCGCCTGGCCCTGGCCCAGTTGCCCATCCCGCCGCAGCAGGTCCTGGTCGACGGCAACCAGCGGCCTGGCAGTCCCTACCCCGAGACCACCGTGATCGAAGGGGATAGCCGTTCTCTCTCCATCGCCGCCGCTTCGGTGGTGGCCAAGGTCCACCGCGACCGCCTGATGGTCGCCTACGAGCTGCAGTTTCCCGGTTATGGTTTTGCCGGCCACAAAGGGTACGGCAGCCCGCAGCACCTCGAGGCACTGGCGGCGCTGGGTCCCTGTGTGCTGCACCGGTATTCCTTTGGCCCGGTGGCCCGCACCCGCCGCGCCTCGGCCAGTTTCGCGGTGTTCCGCGAGGGCCTGGAAAGCTGCCGGGAAGGGGCGGAACTCGAGCGTTTTGCCCATTACATCAGGGAAGGGGCCGGCGAGTTGCTGCCAGGGGAACTCGAGGAGTTGCGGGGGCTGTACCGGCGCCGGCGGCAGGTGCTGGGCGGCGCCGGGCGCCGGGGGGAGGCCGAGGCGGCCGCGTACCTGAGCCAACGGGGGTACGAGATCCTCGCTTGCGGCTATAGGGGGGCTGGCGGCGAACTGGACCTGGTGGCCCGCCAGGGTGAGTGCCTGGTTTTCGTCGAGGTGAAGAGCGGGGCGGCCGGCGGCCTGGGCCACCCCGAGGAGCGGGTCGACGCCGCCAAGCGCGACCATCTGGTGCGGGTGGCCCGGCACTACTGCCAGCATCACCAGGTCGAAGGCCGGGAATGCCGTTTCGACGTGCTCGCCGTGGTCTTCGGCCAGGGTGAACCCCAGATCACCCACCTGATCGACGCGTTCCAGGCTTAGAGCCTCGCGCCCCTTCCGCTTACCCCAACTCGCTGTAGACGAGGTGCCCCGCCACTACCGTGGCCACGGCCTTGCCTCTGAGCTTTGCGCCCCGGAAGGGGGTATTGTGGGACTTGGAGCGGAACTGTGTCGGGTCCACGGTCCATTCCCTGTTCGGGTCGATGATCGTCACGTCGCCCAGGCCGCCGACACTGAGGTGGCCGCCCGGCAGGCGGAGGATACGCGCCGGGGCCCAGGCCCATTTCTCGATGGCCTGCGCCAGGCTCAGCACGCCGTGATGCACCAGGTGGGTGAGGGTCAGCCCGACGGCGGTTTCCAGCCCGACGATGCCGAAAGGGGCCTCGGTCAGGGGCCGGCTTTTCTCCTCGGCCGAATGGGGGGCGTGGTCGGTGGCGATGGTGTCGATCACGCCTTCGGCCAGGCCCTGCAGCATGGCCTGCACATCGGCCCCGCTGCGCAGGGGCGGACTCATCTTGGCCTGGGTGCCCTGGCGATCCACCTCCTCGTCGGTAAGGATGAAGTGGTGGGTGAGCACCTCGCAGGTGACCGGCAGACCCTCGGCCTTGGCCCGGCGCACCAGCTCCACCGTGCCGGCGGTGCTGATATGGGCCAGATGCAGCGGCCCCCCAGTCTGCCGGACCAGCTCGATATCGCGGGCGATGAGTTGTTCCTCGCCGGCACTGGGCATGCCCTTCACCCCCAGCCGCGCCGAGACCTGTCCTTCGTGCATAGAGCCGCCGGCGGTGAGGGCTTTGACCTCCTCGTGCGGGAAGAGGGGGATGCCCAGCCGGCGCCCCAGTTCGAGGGCCTGCCGCATCAGCGCCTCGTCTTCGACCGGATCGCCGTCGTCCGAAAAGGCGATGGCTCCGGCGCGGGCCAGTTCCTCCAGCGGTGCCAGGCTCTGGCCCTTGCGGCCAGCGGTGATACAGCCGATCTGGTACACCCGCACCGGCGCACCGGCAGCCCGAGCCACAGCCTCTGCCACGCGCTGGCCGCTATCGGGGGGCGGGTTGGTATTGGGCATGGCGGCCACGGCGCAGATACCCCCGGCGGCGGCCGCTGCCGCGCCGCTGGCGATAGTTTCCTTGTACTCGAAACCGGGCTCGCGCAGGTGTACGTGGGCGTCGATGAAGCCGGGAGCCACCACCAGGCCGGTGGCGTCGAGGATCGGCACTCCGGCGGGAGCCGGCAGGGCCACGCCCACGCGGCGCACCTGGCCCTTCTCGATGAGCAGGTCGGCGGGGGTGTCGATGCGGCTGGCCGGGTCGATCAGGCGGCCGCCGCGGATCAGCAGACTGGCGGAGGAGGGGGGCATCTTTTCATCCTTCGGGTGAGAGGGCGGCGGCGAGAAAGTCGACCGCTTCGGAAAAACGCAGCACCCCGCCGGGCACGGCCACGCCCCGGGCGCTCAGGGCCTGCATCAAGCGCACTGCGGCAGGCGCTTCGAGGCCGCTGTGGCGGCTGAAGTCCGGGTGGGTGAGGATTTGGCGGGCCGGGCCGCACAGTTGCAGCCGGCCCTGACCGAGCACCGCCACATGCGTCGCCAACTCGGCGACCAGGTCCATGTCGTGGGCGATGAGCACCAGGGTCTTGCCCTCCGCGCGGAACTGGCGGAATAACTCGGTCAGGTGCTGGGTGGAACGGGGGTCGAGGCCGGCGGTGGGTTCGTCGAGGACCAGCACCTCCGGGTCCATGGCCAGCACCCCGGCCAGGGCGGCGCGGCGCTTCTCGCCACCGCTGAGGGAGAGGGGCGGCCGTTTGCCGAACTGCGCGCGGGGCAGATCGACCAGCTCCAGGGCGCGATCCACCTGGGCCTGCAACTGCGGTGGGCCCACCCCGAGGTTGCGGGGACCAAAGGCCACATCCTGTTCGAGGGTCTCCTCGAAGAGTTGCAGTTCGGGGAACTGGAACACCAGGCCCACCCGCCGCCGCACCCCGGCGATCTGGTCGGGGGCGAGCCAGATATCCTGGTCGTCGAGCAATACCTGGCCGGACTGAGGTTTGATCAGCCCGTTGAAGTGTTGGGCCAGGGTCGTTTTCCCGGAGCCGCTGGGGCCCAGCAGGGCCAGCAGGCTGCCAGGCGGCACCTCGAGATCCACGGCGTCGAGCACCCCGTGGTAGGTGGGCAGGCCCGCGTCGTAGCCGTGCGAGAGGTGGCGGATCGCCAGTTTGGCGTGCGCCGGCGCCGATGTGGCAGGTTCGTCGGCGGGAGGGCTGGTCGGCCGCAGGGGCAGGGCGGCCAGCGCGTCGGCCAGTTCCTCGAGATGGAGCGCCGCCGGCAGGGCGGTGCCGGTTCGCCGGGCCACCGCCAGACCCAGCGCACTGGCAAAGGGGGCTTCGAGGCCAGCCTCCCGCAGGAGCTGTGCGTCGCCGAAAATCCTCCCGGGCGGGCCGTCGGCCAGCAGACGGCCCTGGTGCATGACCAGCACCCTCTCGGTCTGGGCCGCCTCGCCCGGCAACTGGGTGATGTGGATGGTGGCGATGCCGAACTGGTCGCGCAGGGAGGCCAAGAGGCCGCTGACTTCGTGTTGGCTGCGGGGGTCCAGCAGGGCGGTGGGTTCGTCGAGAACCAGGTAGCGGGGGCGGAGCGCCACGGCGGCGGCGATGGCTACCCGTTGTTTCTCGCCACCCGAAAGATGGTGGGGCGGGTGGCGGCGGTAGGGTTCGAGGTGGAACTGGCGCAGGGCCTCGTCCACCCGCTCGCGCATCAGGCGCGGATCGAGCCCGATGTTCTCGAGGCCAAAGGCGATCTCGGTCTCGACCTGGGTGGAAACCAGCTGGTCGTCGGGATTCTGGAAGACCATGCCGACCAACTGGCGGATCGCGAAGAGGGCCTGCGCCTCGCTGGTGCTGAGCCCGTCCACCAGCACCTCGCCAGCCTCGGGCCGGTGCAGCCCGTTGAGGCAGCGGGCCAGGGTGGTCTTGCCCGAGCCGTTGGCCCCGACGATGGCGACGCGTGCACCTGGCTGGATCCGGAGATCCACCTCGCGCAAGGCGGCGATCCCGCCGGGGTGGGAAAAACACAGGGCCTGGACCTGGATCATTGCGGGCAGGGGGTGGGCGAAGGCATGCGCCTAGAGTATTCCGGGGTGCGGACCCTGTCAAGGCGGGCAATTTGACAGGCCATTATTATTATGGTTTATTAGCTGCACCAAACCAAAAGGAGCAACGAATCGAGATGAAAAGGATGCAGCGCTGGTGGGTCGCAGGGTTCCTGCTCCTGATGGGGATATGGGGGTGTGGCGACGACGAGGGCGATACCCGCATCGCCGGGCCGGACTTCAAACCCGGGCCCGGCCGCGCCTACCAGATCCAGCAGGTGTCCTTCCCTTCCGCCGACGGGGTCCGGGTGAGTGCACTCCTGGGCGACCCCCAGGGCACCCTGCAGACCGGCCAGCGCCTGCCCGTGGTGATCCTGGTCCACGATCTGTTCGGCAGCAAGGAGGAGTGGGTTTTCTTCCTCGAGGACCTGCTCCGACGCAACTACCTCACCCTGGCCATCGACCTGCGCGGCCATGGCCAGACCCCGCTGCCCGACGACAACCGCGAGACGCCCGACCTCTCCCTCGAGGATCTGGAGAACAGTTATCTCGACGTGCAGGCCGCCCTCAAATGGGTGGCCACCCTGCCGCAGGCCGACCCCGCCCGGGTCGCGCTCCTGGGCAATGGTCTGGGCGGCAACGTCAGCTATGTCAGCATGGGGGTTTTCCCCGCCCAGATCAAAGCCGCAGTCGCCCTCTCGCCGGGGTTGTGGGATTCGCGGACCCTGGAGCCGGTGGTTGTGGGCAGCGGGCTCAATCCCTTTGCCCCGCATTCCATCCTCTACCTGGTCGGTGGCGACGATGTGATCCCCCTCGACACCGCCGACCAACTCGAGTTCGTGGCCTTCTCCGATACGCTGGCCGGGCGCACCGGCGATCCGAAGACCGTCAAGGTGTTCACCAACTCCGCCGATCACGGTCTCGACCTGCTGCACAACAAACCCGAGGCCGTACAACTGCTCCTGGCCTGGCTGGAATCCTATCTCTGATCCCCGAGATTCCCGGCCCCTCCGAACCGCGGTGCCTACCGTCGCTGTCCTGATCCCCGCCCTGAACGAAGAACAGGCCATCGCCCAGGTCCTCGCCGCCATCCCCGCAGGGCTGGCGCAGGAGGTGGTGGTGGTGGACAACGGCTCGACCGACCGCACCGCCGAGGTGGCCCGCCGTCTGGGCGCCCGCGTGGTGAGCGAACCCCGCCGCGGCTATGGCCAGGCCTGCCTCAGCGGCCTGGCGGCCCTCCAGCCAGCCGAGATCGTGGTTTTCCTCGACGGCGACTTCAGCGATTTTCCCGAAGAGATGCCCACCCTGCTGGCCCCCATCCTGAGGGACGAGGCCGACCTGGTGATCGGCTCGCGGGTGTTGGGCCAGCGCGAGGCCGGCGCCCTGCTGCCCCAGCAACGGCTGGGCAATGCCCTGGCCACCGGGATGATCCGCCTGCTCTTCGGGGTCCGCTACACCGACCTGGGGCCTTTCCGCGCCATCCGCGCCTCCTCCCTGGCCCGGCTGCAGATGCAGGACCAGACCTACGGTTGGACCGTGGAGATGCAGGTCAAGGCCGCGCGGGTCGGCCTGCGTCTGGCCGAGGTGCCGGTGCGCTACCGCCGGCGGGTGGGCACCTCGAAGATCAGCGGCACCCTGGTCGGCACCCTCAAGGCCGGATACAAGATCATCGCCACCATCCTGCGCTACCGCCGGAGCTGGGTGCCGTGAATCCCGCCCTCCTGTCGCTGCTGGCCCTGGGGCTGGCCTTGCGCCTGTGGGGGATCGGCCAGGGTTACCCCGAGTTTTACGGCCACGTCGATGAGATCGGGGTGGCGGCCAGCATCTGGAATTTCTTCCGCGCCGGCACCCTGCTGCCCACCGAGTTCACCTACCCGGCATTCTATTCCTACCTCACCGCAGCCGCCCTCTGGCTCACGGGCCTGGTGGGTCTGGTCAGCCACCCGCTTGGCCTGATGGACGGCCTGGTGCTGCAGTCCTTCCTCGATCCGGCCCGGGCGGCGCTGGTGGGCCGCAGCCTGAGCGCCCTGCTCAGCGGGTTGACCGTGTACCTGACCTACCGCCTTGGCAGCGAAGCCTTCGGCCAGAAGGTCGGGTTGGTGGCGGCGCTCTTCCTGGCCCTTGCCCGTCTGCCCATCGAACAGGCGCACCAGGCCCTGCCCGACAGCGCCATGGCCTGCCTGGCGACGGCCTGTTTCTACTGGTCGTGGAAGGTGTACCGGCGGGGGGCCTGGCCAGATTACCTGTGGGCCGGGGTGTTCGCCGGCCTGGTGGTGGCCACCAAGTACAACGGGGCCTTCACCGCTCTGGGGGTGGCCGCCGCCCATCTGTGTCGCCGGGAACCGGGTTGGTACCGCGCGCCAAAATGGTGGGCCGCGGCCGGCTGTGGTCTGGCGGCGCTCTTCGCCGGCTCCCCCTACCTCTTCCTGGCGCCCGAGCGGTACCTGCAGGTGGCCAGCTACCAGGTCTCCAGTCTCGACTTTGCCCAGCGGGAGACCACCCCCTGGTGGTGGGTGGTGCGCGGCCTGGTGCAATTGGAGTGGGGGGTGGGGGGTTTGATGGTGGCGGGGGTGGCGCTGGCCTGCCGCGAGCGGCGGCCGGTGGACTGGATCTTCCTGGCGGCCTGGATTCCCAGTTTCCTCTACATCGGCTCGTGGACCCGCGAGAGCCTGCATTACCTGCTGCATTTCTATCCGCTGCTGGCCATCGGGGCGGCCCGGGTGGTCAGCGCCCTTGTCGCCCGGCTGCCGGCCCGGTCTGGCTGGCAGTATCTGTTGGTGGGCGGCCTGGTGCTGCCCAACCTCTGGTTAGGGGTGGTGCGGGTGCGCGAGCTGGGTTGGCAGGATACCCGCCTGCTGGCAGGGCAGTGGATCGAGCAACACGTGCCGACCGGGGGAAGGCTGGCGATGACCTGGCTGCCCTATTGCCCGCGCCTGGACCTGGAGAGCAATAGACAGGGGTTGCGCGAGTACTGCCGGAGCCGACCGGGGCTGCTGGAGCCCCTAGAACAGGCCTGGCGCCGCCGGCCAGCCTATCAGTTGGTGAACCTGGAGGTCTGGCTGAAGGAACCGGTGGTGCCCGAGGCCTACGCCGGTCTGGTGGACCTGGCCGATCCGGAGACGCGGCGGGTTTTCAGCCGGGGTTGGCGCAGCCTGCGGCAGCTCCGCGAACAGGGGGTGCAGTACCTCGTGCTGCCCGAGGCGATTTACGGGCGTTATCTGGAGGGTGAGCCTCCGGCGGCACCCAGCGCCGCCCAGTTTCATCTGCTGAAAAACCGGGCCTACTTCTCCCAATTCACCGCCGACAACCCCGAACTGGCGCGGGTGGCCAGCTTCACCCCCGGACCAGGGGTGAGGGGCGGCCCCATCCATATCTACCGCCTGCTGCCCTAACCGAGCAGGATATTCATCACGCGCTGGACGCTGACCCGCGACTGGATCATCACCGATTGCGCCGATTGGCCGAGGATCTCGCTGCGCGAGAGGCGGGTGACCTCCTGGGCCACGTCGGCATCGCGCACGGTCGATTCGGCCGACTGCACGTTCTCCATGGCGTTGGCGGTGAAGTTGATAGTGTAGTCGAGGCGGTTCATCACCGCGCCCACTGCGCCGCGTTCCGACGCGGTTCGGTCGATGGCTGCGTCGATCATGTGCATCGCCACCTGCGAGGCGGCCTGGGTGCCGACACTGGCCTGGGCCAGGTTCAGGATCCCCCCTTCGATGGTCATGTCCTTGAAATCGTATTCCAGCCGGTCGGCCTGCGTGGCCTGGCCCCCCAGCTGGAAATCCCCGCCGGTGCCGGCGGCCACGGTGATGACCTGGCCGTCGAGATCGCCATCGACGTAACTGCCCGCCGCCCCGACCACCTGCTCCCCGGCCAGCTCCACCTGGATGCCCAGGCGGTCGAAATTGGCCATGGTCACCGTGCCCTCGGCCACCCGGTTGCCATCCAGGACCACCCCCAGGTCGAGGGTCTGGGTGACAACGCCGTTGCCCAGGGTGAGGGTATGGTCGGTCCCTCCGTCAACAAAGGTATAGGTGCCGTCCTGAGCCCCGGTGACCCGCACCCGGAACAGCCCGCTGTCCACCTGTTGTTGCAGGGCGGTCGAGTTGGCGGTGTCGAGGGTGTTGCCAAATCCGTACAACAGGGACTGGTCGTTGTAGCGGGTCGAGTGGGCGACACTGTCGACGTGTTGTTTGAGCTGGTTGAACTCGGCGTTGAGCGCCTCGCGATTTTTGTCGGTGAGGGTGCCGTTGCTCGACTGCACACTCAACTCCCGCATCCGGATCAGCACGCTGCTGATCTCGTTCATGGAGCCTTCTGCGGTGCGCAGCATGTCGAGGGCGCGCTCGGTATTGCGGGTCCCTTCGGTGAGGCCGCCCAGTTCGGCGCGCATACCCTCCGAAACGGCCAGGAGGCTGGCGTCGTCGCTGCCCGAATTGATGCGCAGGCCGGAGTTGAGGTGGGCGCGGCTGACCTGGGCGTCGCGCTGGACCCGGTTCAGATCGATCCGGGCGCGGGACATGGTCGCGTTGTTGTTGATACGGATGGCCATCAGCAAGAACCTCCTTGTTCGAGCTGCCGACACGGCAGAGATGGGAACCTGCGCTGGGCGCAGTTAGGGGTTGCAGGTCGTCACGCGATACCAAGTGTTATCACATGATATCTATCGGTATTTGGGCATTGCCCTGCAGTTTTTTTTCGTTTCCAGGGTGAAAGCGAAAAAAAACTCGGAAAATGACTAAAGAACAGGGGAAAGGGCGCCGATAGACAGAATGCCCAGGCTCTGCGTTGGGCGGCGGCTGGCAACCAATCCAGTCGGCGCGGGCGAAAAGGAAGGGGAAGGAAACCATGGCACTCCGAGTAAATACCAATATAGGAGCCCTGATGTCGCAACGTCTGATCGGTCGGAATGCCCAGGCCGTCGGCCGCCAGATGGAGCGGCTGGCATCGGGTCTGCGTATCAACCGGGCTGCTGACGACGCCTCAGGGTTGCAGGTCTCCGAGGGCATGCGGGGCGAAATCTCGGGCCTGACGCAGAACGTGCGCAATGCCGAACACGCCGTCGATCTTTTACAGGTGGCCGAGGGTTCGATGGCGGAGGTGGGCAATATGCTGGTGCGGATGCGCTCGCTCGCCCTGCAGTCCTCCTCGAGCACCCTCAACGACTCCAACCGCGAGTCGCTGGCCGCTGAATTCACCCAGCTGGTCGGCGAAGTGGACCGGATCGCCCAGGCCACCAGCTATAACGGCCTCAGCCTGTTGAGTGGTTTCGGCAACCAGGTGAGCGCCTCCTCCACGGCCCTGACTGCCAGCGGCGCCACAGGGGTGACCATGGTGCAGTTGTCCGCCGCCGATGCCGGCGTCTTCAGCTTTGTCGATGCCGCGGGTGACCAGCAGCTCACGTTGGGAAACGGCACCGTCAGCCAGACCCTGAACATGGCCTCCCTGCTCGACAACGGGATGGTGGCCACCGGCACCAGTGTGGTCGCCAATTTCGATCGCCTGGGCATCCAGGTGACCCTGGCCGGTGCGGGGGTCGCCGGCGCGGCGGGCAATTACGCCGATGGCGAGTTGAACAACACCGCGCTGCGCATTGAGGGCGGCACCAACGGCGGGTTCCAGATCGGGCCGCACGACAGCCAGGTGCACCGGCTCGACCTCAGCATCAGCGACCTGCGCGGTTCGGGCGAGGTGCTGGCCCTCGACCGCCTGTCGATCACCTCGCAGAGCGGCGCCCGTCAGGCGCTGGGCAACCTCGACCAGGCCATCGCCACGGTTTCGGGAGAGCGGGGCAAACTGGGCGCGGTGCAGAACCGCCTGGCGCATACCATCTCCTTCAGCGAAAACGAGATCGAAAATATCCAGGCCTCCGAGGCCTCGATCCGGGATTCGGATATCGCCCAGGAGGCGACCAGCCTGAGCCGTTCGCGGATCCTGTTGCAGAGCAGCAACTCGATGCTGGTCCAGGCCAATGTGCGCTCGATCCAGGCCCTGACCCTGCTCTAGGAGACCCTCTTCCTTGACGGCGCCGGAGGCGGCCGATATGTTCTCTGCATGCCCAGAGAAAGCGCCAGATGAGGATCGAGGATTTCCACTTCGAGTTGCCTCCGGAACTGATCGCCCAGCATCCCGCGTCCCATCGCGATAGCTCGCGCCTGCTGGTTCTCAATCGGGCCGACGCCACCATCCAGCACCGCTCCTTTGCCGAACTACCCTCGTTCCTCGGCCCGCACGACGCCCTGACCCTCAACCAGACCCGGGTGGTCCCGGCCCGGCTGAAAGGCCGGAGCGCCGGCCGCAACACGGCCGTGGAGTTGCTGCTGGTGCGCCAGGAGGGCGAGCGTTGGCTGGCAATGGGCAAACCGGCCAGACGGCTGGGTTTGGGCAGCCGCGTCGAGTTTGGCGGCGGCCAGCTCCGCGCCGAGGTGGTCGAATTGGCCGGCCCCGGTCGGGTGTGGGTGTGTTTCGATCCGCCCCAGGTCCGCGAACTGCTGCCCAGCCTGGGCGAGATCCCGCTCCCGCCCTATATACGCCGGCCCCTCGAAGGGGGGGACCAGGAGCGGTACCAGACGGTTTACGCCCGGGTGGACGGCGCCATCGCCGCCCCTACTGCCGGGCTGCATTTCACCCCGCACCTGCTGGACCGCATTGCTGGCCAGGGCACCGCCGTGGTGCCGGTGCTCCTGCATGTGGGGCCGGGCACCTTCGCGCCCGTACGCAGCCCGGATCTGACCCAGCACCGCATCGAACCCGAGTATTACCACATCGCCGAGGAGAGCGCCGCCGAGTTGCGCCGGCGCCGGGAGGCCGGCGGCCGCATCGTGGCGGTGGGGACCACCGTGGTGCGCACCCTGGAGACGGCCTGCGAGGCGAGCGGGCAGCCGGTTGCCGGCGAGGGTTGGACCGCCAAATACATCTATCCCCCCTATACCTTCCGCGGCGTCGATGCCCTGGTCACCAATTTCCATCTGCCCGAATCCACGCTGTTGCTCCTGGTGGCCGCCTTCGCCGGGCGCGAACTGATGCTCGATGCCTACCGCCAGGCCGTGGCTGCCGGGTACCGCTTCTACAGCTACGGCGACGCGATGCTGATCCTCT
>JADZBP010000001.1 GCA_020852055.1 Candidatus Latescibacterota bacterium | reverse complement strand
GCATCATGTTGACGCCCTGCGCCATGGGCTGGGCGATGGAACGGGCCAGCAGCCAGCCGATGGCCACCGCCAGCAGCGAACCGATGGCGATCACCGCGATCATCAGGGTGGAAGCGCCGGTGGCCGTCTCGGTATTGCCGACGGCGGTTTCCTTGGCTTGGGCCACCTTCATCTCCTGCATCTTGTCCAGCGCTGCCTGCTCCGCCTGGGCCGCAGCGAAGATGGTGCCGTACAACAGGACCTTGGTCGCCTCCTCGTCCTTGTTGGCCTGCGCCAGGGCGAGGATCTCGGGCAAGGCCTCATTGTACCTCTTCTCTGTCGCCTTGAACTCCTCAAAGGCCCGCCGCATCTGGTCCGAGACGATGAGGCGCTCGTATTCGGCGCCAATCCGGTCCATTTCCCTGGACAGGTTCTCCAGCGCGCTGGTCTTTTCGGCAATCTTGGCTGGATCATCGGCCAGGATCACGTCGCGCAAATTGACCCTGACCCGCTGGAAGGCGACCGAGATATCACCCAACTGGCCAACCGGCACCAGCATCTTTTCGTAGAGCATGGTGTCGGCATCGGCGATGGTGCCGATCTTGGAGATCCCCACCACCCCGATGAGAGCGGCGATGGCCGCCACCAGCGCGAATCCCCCGATCAGCTTCGGGGCTAGCTTGACGTTATTCAACATGGTCTCTCTCCTTGAGAACGACTCCCCACGGGACCCCATGGGGTCGATCGGTATGGCCCGGGTGGTGGGTGAAATGGGGCGCACACCCAGGTTCGGAGTGGGTTGTTCCGGCGGGCGCAGTGGCGAAGGGACCACCTGGTGGCAGCAGCGCCAGAACCAGAAGCAGGCTAGATGCGGTAGGCGTTGAGCAGGGTATAAAGAGGAGGGGGTTGCCAGCGGCTACCCTGGGGGCAGAAGCCCTGATCCTGGTGGTCCGGAGGAACCTGGCAGGGGAGCGCGAACTCGCCCGGCGGCACTGCGACCTCGGCCAGTACCCGCTTCCCGAGTTTGCAGGGCTGTGCGTGATCCGAGAATTCGAGCGGCCAGGCCGGCAGTTCCTGCGCTGGCCCGACCGCAAGATCCAGGGTCGCGTGGATCTCGGGGGCGGAGACCAGCAGGCAGAAGAGCAGGCAGAAACTGAGGGTCTTCTTCATCACCGGACCTGTCGCCTGAGGGCGACCGTGGCAGAGCTGAGACCTGGGTGAACGACAACGGGGCAACCCAGGTGCGTTTGGGTGCCGGGGTGGCGCCAAAACCGGCAATCGCTGCCAAGCAAAATGGCCGCCATCCTTCACGCTGCTTGGCAACTATCTGTTTTTTAGGTGGTTCGGGTGAGAGGGTCAGGCGCGGCAGGCGGCCGGTTGTGCGGCAGCGCGCAAGGGGTGCGCGCTTTTGGGGGACGAGGTTCCCGCCCAATTCCCGTATCGTGAGCCGGATACAAAAGGAAAGGGCCGAGCCCGCAGTGGACTCGACCCCTTGGTGCATCCTGGGAGGTGGCAGCGTCAGTCGAACTCCCTTTTCGCCTGTTTGAAACGCCGGAGCCGGCGGAAGAAGATCACCAGCAGCCCGGCCAGCGCCACGTACAGGGCAAACTCGTACACCGGGTCGTCCCAGCCCAGGATCACGGGCCACAGGGCGAGGATGCAGAGCAGGATGAAGAGGTCCTCGTAGAGGCGGACCTTCTTCTGGGCGTCGGCGGCGGGGTCACTCATCGGGCTAGACCTGGGTGAGGGATTTATAGATGGCGAAGTTGCGCATCACCTTCTTGACATAGAGCCGGGTTTCCTTGTAGGGGATACGCTCCACAAAGAGATCCGGGTCGCTGTGCGGGTACCGCTGCAGCCAGCGGCGGGCGGCTTCGGGACCGGCGTTGTACGCGGCCAGGCCCAGTTCCACCCCCAGTTCGGGCGCCGGCCCGGCCTGGAAGGCGCGCACCTGTTCGGCCAGGTAGTGGCTGCCCATCCGGATGGACACCTGCGCCTCGAGGAGCCGTTCGCGGGAAAAGGGCGTCACCCCGAGTTGGCGGGCCAGCTGCTGGCCGGTCTGCGGCATGATCTGCATCAACCCCAGCGCGCCCACCGGCGACACCGCCCCCGAGTCGAAGAAGCTCTCCTGGCGGATCACCGAGATGACCAGGCAGGGGTCCACCTGAGCCTCGCGGGCAGCGGTCTGGACCCGGTCGAAGAAGTAGCGCGGATAGGCGTGGGGCAGTTCTTCCGGGCTGTAGTCGTGGGCGACGATGCGGGAGGACAGACGCAGCGAGCGGCCGCGCAGTTCCAGGCCCTCGCAGGTGTTGCGGATGGCCTTGAGCGCGGCCAGCTCCGCCGGCACCAGGCGGCCACTGTCGGGCAGTTCGGCCTGGGCCAGGTCCAGGAAGCCCAGTTCCAGCAGCGCCCGGGCCCGGCGGGTGTGCAGGGGCTGGGGTTGGGTGCTGGAATCGGGGGCCGCGGGGGCCGGGCGGTACCCCATACTGGCGGCGCGGGTGGCGTAGTAGGAGCGGGGGAAGTGGTCGGCCGTCTGCTGGAAGAAACCCTTCGCCTCCTCGGCGCGCCCCAGGCGCTGGGCGGCCTTGCCGGCCCAGAAGAGCCCCTGGTCGGCGAGTTGGGCATCGCTGGCCTGGCTGCCCAGGGCGGCGAAGATCTCCAGGGCCCGCGCGTCCTCGTTGCGGCAGTAGGCCATGAAGCCGCCCCGCCAGCGGGCCTCGTCGCGGTAGGTGCTGGCCGGGTATTGCTCGGCCAGCCGCGAGTAATACTGGTCGGCCAGGGCGAACTCGTCGCTGCGCTCGGCGATACGACCGGCCTGCCACAGGGCCTCGTGGGCCAGGTTGTCTTGGGGGAAACGTTCGGCGAAGAGGCGGAAATGGTCGAGGGCCTCGCGGTCGCGGTCCAGGCGGGCCAGAGCCAGGGCCAGTTGGTACAGGGCAGCGGGGTACTGGTCCTTGCTCCAGAGCTTGGCGTAGATGCCGCGCGCCTCCTCCCACTGCCCTTCAGCGCCCCGGACCTGGCCCAGCAGGAAGCGGATCTCGAGGCTGAAGGGCGGTTTGGGTTTGGCGGCCAGCAGGCCCTTGAGCAGCTGGCTGGCCTGGCTGTAGTGCTTGTGCGAGAAGTAGACCAAGGCGCGGGCGCCGTTCTCCTCGGGGGAAAGCGGCGCCGTGGCCTGGGTGGCAGCCTCCAGGGCCAGGGCATGGGCCGGGAACTGGCGCCAGAGGCGCAGGCGGTGCTGCCGGGCGGCCGGATCGGGGGCCACCCGCGCCAGGCGCGCCAGGGCCTCGGGAGCGCGCGGGCCGGCTGCCGCGGCGGCCAAAAGCTCGAGGGCGCGGGGCCCCTGGTTCTGTTTGAGGCACAACTCGGCCAGGCGCAGGCGGGCCTCCTCGACCAACACCGGCTGGCGTCCGTTGGCCAGCAGGGCCTCGTACTGGGCCATAGCCTCCGGGGCAGCGCCGGTTTCCTCGAGGCTGCGGGCCAACCAGAAGAGGCGGTAGTCCTCCAGGTCCGGGTGGGCCTGGCCCAACCGGCCCAGCGCGGTGAGGGCTGCCTGGTGGTCGCCCATGGCCTGGTCACAGTAGGCCCGCTGGAAACTCAGGCCCTGTTCCTCGCGCGCGGTACCCTCCTGCAGCTTGCCGAGCTGCTGGCGCGCCTCGCGGTAGTTCTGGCGGGCGATGAGTTGGGCGATCTGGATGCCGGGCGAACCGGGCGCAAAGAAGGGCGGTTCAGGCGGACTCGGGGGCGGGGCGGTGGAATCGGCAGCGGCCAGGGTGTCGGGTGCAACTAGGGTCGGGGCCAGGGTCGGGGCAGGCGGCGTCGGCAGCAGGTAGAGATAACTCAGGGTGAAGAGCAGGGCCAGACCAGCGGCGGGGCCGACGAGCAGCCACTTGTTGGCAGGTGCAACACGCAAAAGCGACATGGCAGTGGATGGCGAGTACAGAGGAGAATACGAGGCGGGGTGTGGTCAAAAATAGGGCCGGTGGGGCAAAAGGAGCAACTGCAAACTGCCTGACCTGGGCCGGTGGCGGGCTATCGGTCTTTACCGGGGGGAGGGGTGCGCTGTTGCAGGCTCTCCTTGAGCAGCTGGGCAAAGTCTTTGGGCTGGCCACCAACTGGCCCGGCAACCGGGGGCTGCTGGGCAGCCTGCTCCAGCTCCTGGAGGTGTTTGCGCACATCCTTGAGGCAGCTGTGGATCTGCTGGTTGAGTTCCTGCAGCCGCAGATCGAAATGTCGGGAAAGCGGGGAACTTTCCATTGCGCTCAACCGGGGAAAGAGGGGTTCACCCGGGAGAGATTGCAAAAGGCGTGCCTTGGTTATCCGGAGGGCTTTTGTGATTGTATGTGGATGTAAAACAAGGGATTGGGATGTGAGACAAAAAGGGGCTGGAGATTCCGATGGTCGGAAAACTCTTCCCACACCGGGCTCGGCCCGGAAGAGACTGCCCGCTGCTATTTGCGCTTGGGCGGCGTGAACAGGTGGGGGCTCTGGCCGAAGTAGACCTCGGCGGCCTCCATCAGGGTCTCGGAGAGGGTGGGGTGCGGGTGGATGGTGAGTTTGAGGTCCGTAGCCAGGGTGGCCATCTCCACCGCCAGAGTGGCCTCGGCGATCAACTCGCCGGCGCCCACCCCCACGATGCCTGCCCCGAGGATGCGCTGGGTGTCCGGATCGATGATCAGCTTGGTCAGGCCCTCGCTGCGGTCGAGGGTGGTGGCCCGCCCGGAGGCGGCCCAGGGGAAACGCGCCACGGCGATGGGGCGTTTCTGCTCCTGCGCCTGGGTCTCGGTCAGGCCGCACCAGGCGATCTCCGGATCGGTGAAGACCACCGCCGGAATGGCCGTGGGCTCAAAGGCGGCCTTGTGGCCGGCGAGGACCTCGGCGGCCACCGCTGCCTCGTGGGAGGCCTTGTGGGCCAGCATGGGGTCGCCGGTCAGGTCGCCGATGGCGAAGATGGAGGGTTCGGCGGTGCGGCGCTGCACATCCACCTCGACGAAGCCGCGCGCGGACACCTTGACCCGGGTGTTTTCCAGGCCCAGGTCCTCGCTGTTGGGCCTGCGGCCCACGGAAACCAGCACCTTCTCGTAGACCTCGGAGCTGGCTTTGCCCTGGCTGTCCTCGAAGCGCACCTCCAGCCCCTGCTCGCGCTCCTGCAGGCCCAGCACCTTGGTGCCCAGCATGATCCGATGCAGGCGTTTCTCGAGCCGCGCTGCCAGGGGTTTGACCAGATCGCGGTCGGCCATGGGGATGAGGCCAGGCATCATCTCCACCACCGAAACCTGGCTGCCCAGGGCGGCGTATACAGTGGCCATCTCCAGGCCGATATAGGAACCGCCCACCACCAGCAGGCTGGAGGGGATGCTCTCCAGGGCGAGGGCGCCGGTGGAATCGAGTACCCGGGGTGAACCAATGTCGAAGGTGGGGATCTTGGCGGGTCGCGAGCCGGTGGCCAGGATGGCGTGGTCGAAACTCAGGTCCTCCTCGCCGCCGCCGATTTTCTGGATGCGCAGGATATGGGCGTCGAGGAAGCGGGCGCGGCCCTGGATCTGGCGCACCTTGTGCAGCTTGGCCATCTGGCCCAGGCCGCCGGTCATCCTGGCGATGACGCTGTCCTTCCAGGCGCGCAGGCGGTCCAGATCGATGGCGGGGCGCGCAAAGTCGAGGCCCCAGTGTTTGGCCTCCTCGGTTTCGGCCAGCAAGCGGGCCACGTGCAGGAGGGCCTTGGAGGGGATACAGCCGCGATAGAGGCAGACCCCGCCGGGATTGGGCTCCAGGTCGATGAGCGCTACCTGCAGACCGAGACCTGCAGCCCTGAAAGCAGCGGCATAACCACCGGGACCTGCACCGATGACGGCTAACTGCACCTTGTCCATGGCTCAGCCCTCCAGGAGCAGCACGAAGGGATTCTGCAGGGCTTCGGCCAGCCAGCGCAGGAAGCGGATGCCGTCGGCCCCGTCGATGAGGCGGTGGTCGTAGGACATGGAGAGGGGCACCAGCAGCCGGGGTTTGAACTCGCTGCCCTTCCACACCGGCTCAAAGGCGCCGCGGGCCACCCCGAGGATGGCCACCTCGGGCGGATTGACGATGGGGGTGAAACCGGTGCCGCCGATGCCGCCCAGGTTGCTGATGGTGAAGCAGCCGCCCTGCATGTCGTCGGGGCTCAGCTTCTTGGTGCGCGCCTTCTCGGCGAGCTGGGCCAGTTCGACGGCGAGCTGCACGATGTTCTTCTGGTCCACGTCGCGCACCACTGGCACCAAGAGGCCGCGGTCGGTGTCCACCGCCACCCCGATGTTGACGTACTGCTTGTAGACCACCTCGTTGCGGGCCATGTCGAGGCTGGCGTTGAACTGGGGGAAACGCCGCAGCGCCGCCGCCGCCACCTTGAGCAAGATGGCGGTGAGCGTCAGCTTGCCGCCGGCGGCCTCGGCGCGTTTGCCGTACTCCTTGCGCCACTGCTCGACCTCGGTGATGTCGGCCTTGTCGAATTGGGTGACCTGGGGGATGGTGGTCCAGGCCTGCAGCAGGCGCTCGGCGGTGACACGGCGCACGTTGCTCATGGGCTGGCGATCCACGCTGCCCCAGCGGCTGAAGTCCGGCAGCGGGGCGGCAACCACCTGGGTCGGCGCACTGGTCGCCGCGGCCGGCCGCTGGGTGTTGAGTTGGCGCACATGCAGCTTGATATCTTCCTGGGAAACGCGGCCAGCGGGACCAGAGCCCTTCACCTGGGCGATGTCCACGCCCAGCTCGCGGGCGAGGCGGCGCACCGAGGGGGCGGCGGGCACCAGGGGCCGGGCCTCCGTCGGGACCGGCCGGGCCGGGCTCGTGGCTGCTGTGGGTGCGGGTGCAGCCGAAGGCGCCGGCGCGGCGGCCGGCGGCGAGGATTTGCCTGCCGGGGCGCTGCTGGTGCTCTTGGCGGTGAGGATGGCCTGGCCGATGGCGACCTTGTCGCCCTTTTTCACGTGGATGGCCTCGACCACGCCGCTGACGGAGGTGGGCACCTCGATCACGGCCTTGTCGGTCTCCAACTCGACCACCGGCTGGTCCTCGGCCAGGGTGTCGCCCACCGCCACCAGCACCCGGACGACATCGCCGGCGGCGATGTTTTCGCCCAGGTCGGGCAGGACGAACTGCACGCTGAGCGCCGGCCCGGTAGCCCTGGGTGCCGCTTGGGGCGCGGGGGCTGGGGCGGATTTGGCGGGAGTCGGGGCTGGGGCGGGAGTCGGCGCTGCCGCCGGGGCGCCGGCGGCACCCTTGACGGTGAGCACTACCTGGCCGACAGCGACCTTGTCGCCCTTTTTCACCTGGATAGCCTCGATGACGCCGCTGACCGAGGAAGGCACCTCGATCACGGCCTTGTCGGTTTCCAGCTCGATGACCGGCTGATCCTCGCTCAGGGTATCCCCCACGGCCACCAGGACATTGACGACATCACCCGCGGCGATGTTCTCACCCAGGTCGGGCAGCTTGAATTCTACGCTCATGACACGGCCCTCTGGCTCAGGCTTTCAGCGTTGGACATGGTTGCTCAGACGGCTATGGGGTTGGGCTTCTCGGGATCGATGTTCAGCTCCGCGATGGCTTTTTTGACGGTCTCGACCGGCACCAGGCCTTCCTCGGCCAGGGCGCTGAGGGCCGAGAGCACGATGAAGGCGGCATCTACTTCAAAGAAGTGGCGCAGGGCCTCGCGGCTCTCGCTGCGGCCAAAACCGTCGGTGCCCAGCGCCACCGGGGGTTTGGGGAACCAGCGGGCGATGGACTCGGGCAGCACCTTGACGTAGTCGGAGGCGACGACGAACACCCCCGATTCACCCTTGAGGCATTGACTCAGGTAGGGCACGCGCTCTTCCTCGCCCGGATGCAGGCGGTTCCAGCGCTCGACCTCGGTGCCGTCGGTGTAGAGCTGCTTGAAGCTGGTGATGCTCCACACGTCGGCGGCCACCCCGTAATCCCGTTCCAGGATCTCCTGGGCCTCCAAAGCCTTGTTGAGGATGGCGCCGCTGCCAAAGAGATGGGCCTTGAGCTTGGGTTTCTTCTTGGCCGTGGGCTTGAATCTGTATAAACCCCGGAGGATGCCCTCCTCGGCCCCTGCCGGCATGGCCGGCATGGCGTAGTCTTCGTTGCCCACCGTCAGGTAGTAGAGGATATCCTCCCGCTCCTCGTACATGCGGCGGATGCCCTCGCGCACGATGACGGCGATCTCAAAGGCAAAGGCCGGGTCGTAGGCCAGCAGGTTGGGCAGGGGATAGGCCAAAAGCTGGCTGTGGCCGTCCTCGTGCTGCAGCCCTTCGCCGTTGAGGGTGGTGCGCCCGGCGGTGGCGCCCACCAGGAAGCCCTTGCAGCGGATGTCGCCGGCCAGCCAGATCAGGTCGCCGACCCGCTGGAAGCCGAACATCGAGTAATAGATGTAGAAGGGGATGGTGTTGATGCCGTGGGTGGCGTAGGCAGTGCCGGCCGCCACAAACGAAGCCATGGAGCCGGCCTCGTTGATGCCCTCCTCGAGGATCTGGCCATCCGTAGCTTCTTTGTAGTAGGAGAGCACCTGGCGGTCGACGGGTTCATAGAGCTGGCCCACATGGGAATAGATGCCGAACTGCCGGAACATCGGGTCCATGCCAAAGGTGCGGGCCTCATCGGGGATGATGGGCACGATCAGCTGGCCAATCGTTTTGTCCTGGAGCAGCTTGGTGAGGACCCGCACAAAGGCCATGGTGGTGGACAACTCGCGACTCTCCGAGCCCTTGGCGAATTCCTCGGCAAAATCGCCGGCCGGCGCTTTGAAGAGCGGGGCATTGAGCCGGCGGGTAGGCACGTACCCGCCCAGGGTCTCGCGCCGCTCGCGCAGATACTTGAGTTCGGGGCTGTTTTCGGGGGGACGGTAGAAGGGCGCCTGGGCCACCGCTTCGTCGGAGATGGGGATGCCGAAGCGGGTGCGGAAGGAGCGCACCTCGTCCTCGTTGAGCTTCTTCTGCTGGTGGGTGATGTTCTTGCCCTCGCCGGCCTCACCCAGGCCGTAGCCCTTGATGGTCTTGGCCAGCACCACGGT